>JBHPIX010000002.1:0-67287 GCA_042568285.1 Patescibacteria group bacterium
AAATGATAGAGGAGCTCATATTTGCAAATCAATACTTGCCTATAAATTATTTGGAAATGGCGATACACCAGAAAAATCTGGACTAAAGGGCGATCATTTTGTTGGCAAGTATTATTCAATGTTTGGCGATAAACTTAAAGAAGATCCAAGTTTAGAAATAAAAGCAAAGGAACTCCTTGAAAAATGGGAAAATGGAAATACAACAACTCTAAATCTATGGGAAACAATGAATGATTGGTATTACAAAGGAGTTAATGAAACATACAAAAAAATTGGCAGCGAATTTGATGAAAATTACTATGAATCAGAAACATACGAACACGGTAAAGAAATTGTAAAAGATGCTTTGGATAAAAAAATTGCTTATAAAAAAGAAGATGGCGCGATTGCTATTGATTTAACAGATGAAGGATTAGATGAAAAAATATTACTTAGAGCAGATGGCACTTCTTTATATATAACGCAGGATATTTATACTGCCGTAAAAAGGTTTAAAAAACATCAATTAAATCAACTGATTTATGTGGTCGGCAACGAGCAAAATTATCATTTTCAAGTTTTATTTAAAATTTTACAAAAATTAGGATATGATTTCGCGAAAGATGAATCGCGATTACGTCATCTGTCTTATGGAATGGTTAATATTCTTGGAGGAAAATTAAAATCAAGAGAAGGGACAAAAGTTGATTTAGATGATCTAATTGAAAAATTGAAAAATATGGCGATGAAGGCGATGGAAGAAAAGAATAAGCAAAAAACCAGCGACAAATTAGAAGATCGGGCAATGAGAATTGGATTAGCGGCGCTAAAATTTATGTTGCTAAAAGTAAGCCCAAATAAAAATATAATGTTTAATCCTGAAGAAGCTATTTCATTTGAGGGCGACACAGGCCCTTATGTTATGTATTCTTATGTTAGAATTAAGAGCATATTAAGGAAAGCTGGAAAAGACGGTTTCATAGTCCCGACAGAGGAGGGCTGTGAAACTGAGATTCAACATTTGAAAAATGGAACAAGCGCAAAAATATCTGATGAAGAAATGAAATTAGCAAAACTAATCTACGAATTTCCTGACATATTATCTAAATCAGTCATAGGAATAATAACAAAAAACAAAGCTACTGAAAATTCAGTTAATCCAGCCTTTCTTGCGAATTATCTATTAGAATTATCTGGCGCGTTTAATCATTTTTATCATATACACAAAGTAATAGATGCTGAGACAAAAGAATTAAAACATACGCGATTAGCATTGATAAATTCTGTCGCCATTGTTCTAAAAAAAGGAATGGAAATTTTGGGAATTGATATGGTAGAGGAAATGTAGACTTCGTCACGCAGATAAATCACGGATTTGCTACGCGGATCAGTCGCGGAACCTATTTGTCGGTGACTGTCACCAAACAAATTAATTTTTAAATAAAAAGTCTAAAGTTTATCTTAATCTATCTTTCTCTTTTTAAAATTAGACATTAAATATTTTTTTAAAATTTGAAATTTAAAATTAAACTTATGTTACGAACACACACTTGCGGTGAATTAAATAAAAAAAATAAAGGCGAAAAAGTTATCTTATGCGGATGGGTTAATAGCAGAAGGGACCATGGCGGACTTATTTTTATTGATTTGAGAGATAAATATGGGATAACTCAAATTAATTTTGATCCAAAAAATTCAAAAAAAGCTTGGACGATTGCTGATACAACAAGGAATGAATTTGTAATAAAAGTGACTGGAAAAACAGTTATGCGACCTGAGAATATGGTTAATAAAAAACTTGCTACTGGCGAAATTGAAATTGAAGCTAAAGAGATTGAAATTTTGAGTGAAGCGGAAACTCCTCCTTTTGAAGTTCATGAAGAGAAGGGCAACGAAGTTAAGGAAGAATTGAGAATGAAATACCGCTACATTGATTTGAGAAAACAAAACATCAAAGAAGCGATAATTAAGCGCCATCAATTTGTTAAACTTATTCGCGACTATCTATCAGATAAAGAATTTTTGGAAATTGAAACTCCAATTCTGGGAAAAAGCACTCCTGAGGGAGCGCGCGATTTTTTGGTTCCCTCTCGGTTGCATGAAGGGGAATTTTATGCTTTGCCTCAGTCCCCGCAGCAATACAAACAATTTTTGATGATCGGTGGCATGGATAAATATTTTCAGATTGCCCGATGTTTTAGAGATGAAGACACCCGTGGAGATAGACAAGCTGAGTTTACTCAGTTGGATATGGAAATGTCTTTCATTGAACGTGATGATATTTTGGATTTAACAGAAGACATGATAACAAAGGCGATTAAAAAATTGTTTCCAGAAAAAAAGCTACTATCATCTCCGTGGCCACGACTTGATTATGAAGATGTAATGTTAAAATATGGGACAGATAAACCAGATTTGCGGTTTGGGATGAAAATTAAAGATGTTACAGATTTAGTTAATGATTGCGGATTCAAAGTATTCTCTGATGTTGCGTCTAATCATAATGTAGTGAGAGCAATCTGCGCTACTGGCGCCGCTAAGTTCAGTCGCTCCCAAATTGATGACTTGACCGAGCTAGTTAAAAAATCTGGCGCTAAAGGGCTGGCGTATATACTATTGAAAGAAGATGGAACGTTGCAGTCTCCAATTGTGAAATTTCTCGGCGAAAATCTTGCGCAAAAAATAGTGAAACGAGTTGAAGCTAAAGCAGGTGATATAATATTTTTTGGAGCTGACACCAAAAAAGTTGTATGTGAAAGTTTGGCAAGTTTGAGGAATGAATTAGGAAAACTTCTTATTAAAATTAACCCTGATTTAATCGCCATGGCATTTGTGATAAATTTCCCATTATTTGAAGAAGGGTTGCAAGACGGACATTATGCGCCAAATCATCATATGTTTACTTCTCCAAGAGATGAGGATATTAAATTATTAGAAACAGATCCTGCAAAAGCGAAATCTTATCAGTATGACATGATAGGCAATGGGTACGAATTAGGAGGCGGAAGCATAAGAATTCATAATGCGAAAATTCAAGAAAAAATATTTAATTTAATAGGATTTGATAATGCAAGAAAAAAATTATTCAGCCATTTTTTGAGAGCGTTCAAATTCGGCGTTCCTCCTCACGGAGGAATAGCGCCAGGCATTGATAGAATGTTAATGGTGTTCATGAACAAAAATAGCATTCGCGATGTAATGGCATTTCCTAAAACTGGAGATGGCAGAGATCTTGTAATGGAAGCTCCTAGTGAAGTTGAAGCAAAACAACTAAAAGAACTTGGAATTAAAATTGTATAAAATAGCGATGAAACATATTTTTATGTCATTCCGTGCTTGACGAAGTTATTATAACTGGATCCCGCTCGTCTCGCTTCGCAAGCCGAAGCGGACATCAAGTGCCGTGCCTACCGGCAGGCAGGCGGGATGACATAAACACATAAATAACTCTGTTATAATTTTTTAAACATCATACTTGCCTATCTATATATGAAAAATAAATTTGTCCAGAACGAAGAAGATATATTAAAATTTTGGGAAAAAAATAAAACTTTTGAAAAATCAGTGCAAAAAAAAGCGCCAAAAGGCGATTATGTTTTTTATGACGGGCCTCCTTTCGCGACAGGGCTTCCGCATTATGGACATATCGTTGCAAGTTTAATGAAAGATGTTGTTCCAAGGTATTGGACAATGAAAGGTTATAAAGTAGAAAGAAAATGGGGCTGGGACTGCCATGGATTGCCAGTTGAAAATATCGCTGAAAAAGAATTAAAAATAAAAAATAAAAAAGACATAGAAAAAAATGGTGTCAAAAATTTCAATGAAGAATGCCGAGGTCTTGTGCTTAGATATGCTGATGAATGGAAAACAGTAATACAGAGAATTGGTAGATGGGTTGATATGGAAAATGATTATAAAACAATGGAAGCTGACTATATGGAATCAATCTGGTGGGTATTTAAATCATTATGGGATAAAAAATTGATCTATAAAGGTCATAATAGTATGCATATTTGTCCAAGATGCGGAACACCTCTATCCAATTTTGAGGTGAGTCAAAATTATCAGGACATAAAGGACTTATCTGTTATTGCTAAATTTGAATTAGAAGACGAACCAGAAACATACATTTTAGCATGGACAACTACACCATGGACATTGCCGGGTAATGTTGCTTTAGCTATGGGCGCTAAAATTGATTATGTAAAAATTAAAAATTTGAAGGATAATAAGCATTATATCTTAGCAAATGCAAATTTAGAACAATTATTCGCTACTGACGAATATAAGGTAGAACAAATACTGCATGCGGAAGATTTGACAGGCAAAAAATATAAGCCTCTGTTTGATTATTTTATAAAAACAGATTTAGAAAATAAAGAAAATTTATATACAATTCAAACTGCTAATTTTGTAATGGTTGGAGAAGGGACAGGAATAGTTCATATTGCTCCAGCATTTGGAGAAGATGATATGAATATAGGCAAAGAAAAAAAATTGCCTATGATTCAACATGTTTCTCCAAATGGTAAATTTACGGATGATATAAAAGAATGGGCAAATGAAACTGTAAAACCAAAAGAAGATACACAAGCGACAGATAAAAAAATAGTTGATTATTTGGATAAAAAAGGATTAATTTTTAAATCAGAAGAATTTGAACATAGCTATCCATTATGCTGGCGATGCGATACGCCTCTTTTAAATTATGCCACTGACTCCTGGTTTGTAAAAGTTGCAGAAATAAAAGATAAAATGATAGCTAATAATGAAAAAATGAATTGGATGCCTAAACATATCAAATATGGTCGATTTGGCAAATGGCTTGAGAATGCTAGAGATTGGGCTATTTCCCGCGAAAGATATTGGGGCGCTCCATTGCCAGTTTGGGAATGCGATAAATGCGAAGAGACAGAAGTTATTGGAGATATAAAAACTTTGGAAGATAAAGCTCTTAAAAATGGAAAAGTTTATTTTATAAGACATGGAGAAGCTGACAATAATGTAAATCAAACTTTAAATTCTAAAACAGATGATGACATTAACATAACAGAAAAAGGCATTGAAGAAATTAAAAAATCCGCGAATGAATTGAAAGATAAAAAAATAGATATTATAATTTCTTCCGACATTAATAGATCTGTTCAAAGCGCTGAAATTTTATCAAAAGAATTAGGATTAGAAATACAGTATGATAAAAGATTACGGGAAGTAAATATAGGAGATTGGAATGGAGATTTAATGGAAGATCATAAAGATTTTATAAATAAATGGCGAGCTGGCGAATTAGTAACTTACCCTAATGGAGAAAATTGGCTTGACGCAAAAAAAAGAATCAAATTATTCTATAATGATTTATTAAGGGACTATGGAAATAAAAATATTTTATTAGTTAGTCATGGCGATTTAAGCGTCGCTTTTGAAAGTATTTTAAAATCTAAAAATTTCCTGCAAAGCATTAAAGAAAAATTTAGTTCTTGCAAAAAACTTTCAGAAAATAACCATAAAAATGCGGAAATAAAAATTTATGATCATAAAATTATAGATTTGCATAAACATAATATAGATTCTCTAAAATGGAAATGCGATAAATGCGATGGCGAAATGAAAAGAATTGATTCTGTTGTTGATTGCTGGTTTGAGTCAGGTTCTATGCCATACGCGCAAAATCATTATCCTTATGAAAATAAAGAAAAATTTGAACAAAATTTTCCAGCGCAGTTTATAGCGGAAGGAATTGATCAGACAAGAGGATGGTTTTATACTCTGCTTGTTCTATCCAGCGCGCTATTTGACAAGCCGCCTGCGCTAAATGTAATTGTGAATGGAATTGTTTTAGCTGAAGATGGGCAAAAGATGGCAAAATCAAAAAAGAATTATCCTGATCCGATGAAAATTATTGATGAATATGGAGTTGATCCATTAAGGCATTATTTATTATCATCTCCTGTTATGTCTGCCGAAGGATTAAATTTTTCAGAAAAAGGAGTTAAAGAATCTCTGCAAAAAACAGTAATGCTTATTAGTAATATCTTATCATTCTATAAAATGTATGAAGAAAAAACATCAGTAAATGAAAAAATTGATAGTTCTAATGTTCTTGATAAATGGATAATAGCTATGCTTAATAAGCTAAATGCTACTGTTGAAAAATCTATGGATAATTATAATCTTCAAGAAGCATCGCGACCGATTGAAAAATTCATAAACGACTTTTCAACATGGTATTTGCGCCGTTCTAGAGATAGGTTTAAAGGTGATGATGAGAAAGATAAAGAATGCGCATTGCAAACAACCAAATATGTATTAATTGAGTTGTCAAAAATAATAGCTCCTTTTATGCCGTTTATCTCTGAACAGGTTTGGCAGGAGACCACTGGTTATAATTTTAAGAATCCGGATAAAAGCGTGCATTTGGAGGAGTGGGCAAAGGCAGGTGAGATTGATAAAAATATTTTAGAAAAAATGGCATTAGTCCGCCAAATCGCGGAACAAGGATTATCAGCTCGCGCAGAGGCTGGTATAAAAGTTAGACAGCCACTTCAAGCATATTGCACTTCCCTAACAGATTCTCTTGAACCTGCATATATATCAATGCTTCAAGAAGAATTAAATGTTTTAGAAATAAAATTTGGCGAGGATAAATTATCTCTCAAATTAACTCCCGAATTAATTAGAGAGGGAATGGCGAGAGAATTAATTCGTCAGATAAATAACTTGCGAAAAAATCAAGGGTTAACTATAAACGACCGCGTAAAAATATATTATCAAACAAATTCTGAGGACATAAAAAATACACTTTCAAAATTAGGAGAACAAATTAAAAAAGATACTTTAGCGGATGAACTTATTTTTGGCGATGTTTTAGATGGGAAAGAGGTTAAAATTAATGGTGAGGTTGTTAGGATTGGGATAGAGAGGATATAAATAATAATTTTAAATGACAAATTTTAAATTTTAAAAAAATATCAAATTTTAAATGACTAAATGTTAAAATGCTATTACTTTTTTAAAAATATCTTTATTCAAAACTATAATATTATTATTGTTTTATTGACTAACATATTACGAAATATGCCAAGTTTTAAAAATTTGTCATTTGTTATTTAAAATTGTTTTAAAATTTGAAATTTAAAATTTAAAATTATAAACTTTATTAAAATCACATACGCAGATTATTATAATAGGTAACCATATATCGCGTATGAGCCAATTTACTCCCGATAATATTTTGCCGCGTCTTCTGGCGAGACTGGATTGATAACTAAGCCAGACCCGATTTCCACACCAGCCCAAACACTGCCACGGGGTGTTACTTTCATATACAAATGCTGATCCTCGTCGTTAATCACTTGATGGAAATAATAATTATAAGGTAAGCCCAAAGCGCTTATTTTTTTTAAGACTTTTTTTAAAATTTTAGCAAAAGATCCTCTTTCTTTATCTGTTAAACATGTAATATTATCTATATGCCTTATTGGCATAATCCAAATTTCATAATTATGTATTGACGCGTAAGGAGTAAAGGCAACTACATTTTTATCTTTATAAACTAATCTTGGGCCTTTAGATTCTTTTTCTATAACATCGCAATAGACGCATGTTCCATGTCTTAACTTATATTCCTGCACCCTCTGACTCTTATCAATTAAATGCGGTGGCAAAAAAGAAGTCGCGAAAATTTGCGAATGGGAATGTATAATAGAGGCTCCTGCTTTTCCTCCATTATTTTTAAAAATTAAAATATATTCTATTTCCTTGTCTTTTGAAATTGACTTTGTTCTTAAAGCGTAAACTTTTATCAATTCAGAAATATGATTTTCTGGCAAATCATCCAATTCCTTAAAATGATCTGGGGTTTCAATAATAACTTCCTGTGTTCCATAAGCTTTTGGATTATCCAAGCTTACAGCTGGAAAAATATTTTTTATTACCTTTACTCTCCAATCCTTTTTTGTTCCGACAGTCAATAAATCTTTAACTTTATTTACCTGCGCAGGACAAAAAACACAACTTTCACCTCGTGATGTATCTCCAATTTGAGGTTTTTCAATTTGATGAGGTCGCTTACCCCTAACAGGAGCTATAATAACATATTTTTCTTGGATATAATCTTTTCTTATTTCAGGTTTCATATATATTTTATTTAATTAGCTTTTTATAAATTTTTAAATATTCTTTAGCAGAACGCCCCCATGAAGAATCCCTCTTCATTCCATTTAACATTATTTTTTCCCACATTTTTTTATTCTGATAAACCTCTAAAGCATAATCTATTATTTTTAGCATAGCATTGGTAAAATATCTCTCAAAAACAAATCCATTCGCAGACTTTATAGACTTTACGACTTTATGGACTTTCAACTCGTTCACCGTATCAGCAAGCCCGCCTGTCTTTCTAACAATTGGGACTGTCCCGTATCTCATTGCAGTAAGTTGACCAAGTCCGCACGGTTCAAATTTTGATGGCATTAAAAATATATCTGATCCAGCATAAATTCGCTGGGCTATTTTTAAATCAAATTTAATAAGCGGTTTAAAATTATATGGATACTTTTTTCCTAACTCTTTTAGTTTTGTTTCATATTCAGGATTTCCTGTTCCTAAAAGAATAAAAAACAAATTCGGATATTTCTTAAACATTTGAGGAATTGCGTCAATCACTAAATCAATACCCTTTTGAGACGCGAGGCGGGATATTAGTCCAATTAGCGGCTGCGACACGGTGGCTCCAAAATATTCCTTCAGTAAATCCTCTTTATTCTTCCTCTTTCCATCCAAATCTTTCACTGAATAATTATATTTTATAAAGGAATCCGTCTCTGGATTAAACTTATCAACATCTATACCATTTATTATACCATAAAGATCATTTTTTCTCATTTTTAAAATATTGTCTAACCCTTCTCCACATTGTTTTGTTAAAATTTCTTTAGCGTAAGTAGGACTTACTGTTGTTATAACTTCTGATGATAAAATCCCCTGCGCCATTTTATTTATATCACCATCACGAGAATCTGCCTCCAAATGTTTACTGCTATTTAATAAAATGTTCAAAGATTTTAATTTTTTCGTGGAAAATTGTCCCTGAAACTGCAAATTATGAATAGTTAAAACTGTTTTTATATTTAATCCTTCATTTTTTAATAAAGCTGATATAAAGGCTGTATGATTATCATTACAATGAATTATGTCAGGTCTAACGAACGCAAATCCGCCAGCATTGCCTCTCTTAAATACAGCTTGACTGGAATCAACACGAAAATTATCAGCGATTATTTCCGCTACTGCTTTTGAAAAAAACAAAAATTTAACTGGCGGATGATAAATATCTTTACCCCCAAAATATTTTTTATTATCTATGAAATAGATCGGGACTGAATTACAATCATGGGCTTGATTTCCTTGTGTCATCCCGCGCTTGACGCGGGATCTACTTCTGGATTCCGTATCAAGCACGGAATGACATAAAGAACTATTTTTACTATTTTCATCCGTCCTTACAGAAGCTACAATGTCAGCCTTATAAACATTAATCTTTTCATTCTTCCCATCAAATTCAACTGTAAAATTTTCTACAACATTCTCTAATAAATATTTTTTTTCATTACATTCAATTGCCGTTAATTTTTTGTTTTTAAATATTTTTTTTATATTGCCATACAAAGGCATCATAACACTAATATCAACACCCAGATTCGCCAAAGCTGGTGGCAAAGCTCCTGCAACATCAGCAAGCCCGCCCACTTTAGCAAATGGAGCCACTTCAGCTGATATGAAAAAAACTTTTGGGTTTTTTGTCTTTTTTATCATAATTCATCAGTTACTTAGTTAATTAGTTAATTAGTTCCTTGTTTACTTAGCCTGATCAACTAAGTAACTAATCTCACTATTATTATACTTCAAATCCAGCCTAACTTCAAGCGCAAATTTGACTTAACTAAAAAAATGCGATAACATCGTAGAATAGGGGGAGAATGTATATCGCACATTTTTTGTTCATTTACAACTAAATATTAACTCGCTCAGATTGGGCAGAAAGGAGATCAAATAGATATAAAACCTAATATAACCTAATTTTTTAATACCAAATAATCTTTTATAAGGAGTAAAAAAATGTTACCAAATTTTAAAAATGTTTTAGATAGAGTAGTATTTGCAATGGATCCAAAATCTCCGACCACACCATTGACCACAGAGGAAATAACTAACTATGCAAAAATTTTAGGCGGTAAAGTCGGAACTTTTAAAATGAATTCTGTCTTTTATGGCAAAAATAGAGATTTTGCATTAAAAACAATTATTGATTCAGGATCTAGTCTTTGGATAGATTGTAAGGTTCATGATATACCAGAGACAGTTCTTGCTGAATGTGTTGAGATGGTGGAATTAGTAAATAATCTTGATGGGGATCTTCGTTTTATTACTGTACATACAAGCGGCACTGGGGAAATGTTAAAATATGCGGTAGATGGTCTTGATGAAAAATATGGAGAGGCAAGACCTCTGATTTTAGGAATAACAATTCTTACCAGTATTGGACAAGATGCCTTTAATAAAGAGTTATGTATTTTCGGCTCAATTCAAGAACATGTTGTCCATTTAGCTAAAATAGCGCAGAACGTTGGAGCAGACGGAATAGTGTGTTCGCCTAAAGAAGCTTTGGCTGTTAACAAAGTTACTAGACAGGATTTGTTGCGAGTTACTCCTGGTATCCGTTTTTCTGATCAAAGCAAAGATCACCAAAAAAGAGTTACCACACCCGCTGATGCGATAAAAGTAGCTGACATGCTTGTTATGGGTTCGGCTTTAAAAAAAGGCAATCCTGCAGAAAACATTGCGCGAGTTAAAAAAGAAATTGAAATTGGTTTACAAGATCAAACTTAAAGGAGGTAAACATAATGATAAACGATATTTTATGCCTATCGCCAAAGGAAATGCCTGATTTAGTTTTACAAAAAATTTCACGCTTTGACGAAAAAACAGAACTGCCTGTTAGAAAATTATCAGCAAAAGAAATCTTATACATTTTTAAATGTATGAACGGTTTTTGGACATACGCTTATCAATTAGCTAAAAATGGTAAGGTTGGCAAGCATGCTGAGTTAAAATCAAAACGTCACAGTGATGGATTTTTAAATTCAAAAATGGTTTTAAATTACCATAATCTCCGTTGGATAATAGCATGGCAACTCTTTCTGTTATATAAACGACTAAATCTGACTATGCCTAATTATGTTGTTGGTGTTCCTACGGGAGCTAGTGAGTTAGGAAAGGATGTAGCGCAATTAATGCATGCTAAAAATGTTACTATGGAAAAGCAAAATGGCAAAATTAAACTTATTTCTTCTTTGGAAAAAGGCAAAACTGTACTTTTAGTGGAAGATTTTTGCACAAAAGGAACTGGCTTCAAAGAAGCCGTTCATATACTAAAGCAGTCGGATCCTGAAGTTAATATTATCCCTTACGAATTAGTTGTCATAAATAGAGGTGGCTTAAAAAAAATAGAAGCCAACGCAACAGACAAATTTAAAATAACAGCTTTATCTGACCATCGAATAAACGACTGGCATCCTTCTGAATGCCCTTTATGTAAAATGGGCTCTATACCTATAAAACCTAAGGTTTCTAAAGAAAGTTGGATAGAACTCACCACTTCACAATTGTAAATTTAAAATTAAGGAGGAAAAACTTTCAAACAACAGCTCGGCAGTTTCACAAAAACGAAATTGCCGAGTTTTTTTATTAACAAAAAAACCGGGAGAAATTTAAAGTTTAAACTAAAACTTAAATTTCTCTCGGCGCAATTTAGAAGACTAATTGCATAAAAAAGATCTAATAACATTCTTCAATTCCTGACATTCGAAAGGTTTTAATAATACCAGATTAATATTTTTTTTCAATTGCCAATTATTTTCAATATCTTTAATAATTTTTCTGGAACCTGTCATTAAAATCGTAAAAAGACAAGAACAATTAAAACCATAATGCTTTCTAACCGCCTGAATCAACTGAAGACCATTTGTTTCAGCCTTTAAATCACAATCTGACAAAAGAATTATTTTTTTTATCTTTTCCTTCATTAAATCAGATATTAGATTAAATCCTAAATCAGCGTTACAAGCTAAATGAACATTGCCCATGCTCTTTAAAATTTTTCCAATTCCATTTCGTAGACCTTCTTCATCATCTACTATAACTATATGTGGCATAATAAGCCCCCCTTCATACCATGTTGTTTATAAAATGTCCTTCTAAAAAAGGACTAATAATGAACTGTTCTTCTGTTCTTCTGTTCTTCTGTTCTTCTGTAAAAGAACAATTTTACACCTCTTACTTTCATAATATACTCTAAATATCTATTTTGTCAATACCTTGTTTTATTAAAAATTGTTTTTCCATTTTTATAATATTGTGCTATAATATATAAGAAGTGAATTAGTTGATTACAGATTGTCTAAGGATTGTCATTCCGTGCTTGACACGGAATCCAGAAATTTTTAAATTTAACCTAAATAACTAGATTCCGCATCAAGTGCGGAATGACAAAAGTGATTTTTTCTCAATTCTTAGACAGTAACTAATCCCTAATTAACTAATTATATATGGCTCATATAACAGGGGGAAACGAGCTCCTTAATCCAGAAAATTTACTTAAAAAAGCAAAGATAGCTACAAGTATGCAGATAGCTGATTTTGGCTGTGGCGGACAAGGACAGTTTGTTTTAACTGCTTCAAAAATTATAGGAAACGGAGGCACAATATATGCTGTTGATATACTAAAAACAGTTTTGGAAGGTATAGAAAGCAAAGCTAAATCTCAAGGTCTCAAAAATATAAAAACAATTTGGACTAACTTGGAAATCTATAAAGCAACTAAAATTGAAGATGCTAAATTAGACCTAGGACTTTTAATAAACACTTTGTTCCAAAGTAAAAAACATTTAGAAATAATAAAAGAATGCGTAAGGATGATCAGACTGCAAGGAACTTTAATGGTTATTGATTGGAAAAATATTCCATCAGCATTTGGGCCAGCGACAGTTGATAGAGTTAATCAAGACGCAATAAAAGCAATAGCCAACCAAATCAATCTCCAGCTTATAGAAGAATTTGACGCAGGTCATTATCATTATGGACTTTTATTTAAAAAATAATTCACATATTAAATTTTAGAAGAATTATTCATTTCAATAATCCGCGTCTGATCAGCGTAAAAGATCCGCACGCAGATCTGCGAGACTTAAATAAAACGATTTAAATTAAGATTATAAAAATTATTCTTCTATACTTTCTCCATATGAAACTATTTATCGCAATCTTATCTCTTTTATTCGGCATTATAATTGGAACGGCTATTACTACTTTTTTAATTGTTAAAAAAAGTCCGATGATACAAAATTTTTTATGTGTTAATTCTGAAGAACAAACTAATATAAATTCAGAATCTTTATCTGATTTTTTTAATACTATAAAAAACAATGACTCTGAAGAAACTACAACAACAATACAAAAAGAAATCAAAGAAAACATAGAAAATATAGCGCAAGAGGGTGATGAAAATGAAATATTTACTAAAGCAGGACCAGGTGAATGTAAAACAGAAGATGAATGTTTAGAGTATTGCCTAAAATTAGAAAATTTAAAAGAATGCTTAGATTTCATTAAACAATATGGATTTGAACCGACGCAATGAATTATATTCTAACAAATAATAAAAAAATAATAAATCATTATAAGCTATTGCGAAAAAAATATAAAAAGCCGCAAGAACAATGGTTTCTTTGGAGTAAAAATTCTAAAACATTAAAAGAAAAAGAAGAAATAATTATTGGATCCATTTTAACGCAACAAACTAGTTGGAAAAATGTAGAAATTGCTATTAGCCAACTAAAAAATGCTGGAATAAATTCTATTGCCAGCATTTATGATTTAAGTAAAAAAGATAAAGCAAAATTATCAAAACTAATCAAACCATCTGGCTTTTACAATCAAAAAACTGAATACCTTATAAACATTTGCAGTTTTATTATTAAAAAATATAAAACATTAAAAAAAATGTCAGACATACCATTTCTTCAGCTTCGCGAAGAACTCTTAAACATAAAAGGAATCGGCAAAGAAACTGCTGATTCCATTTTATTATACGCTATTGAAAAGCCAATATTCGTTATTGATGAATACACAAAACGATTTGTTAAAAAACATAAAATTGCAGATGAATATTCGTATGAATATTTGCGAAAACTATTTGAAACAAATCTGCCGAAAAATCACAAGCTATACCAAGACTTTCACGCGCTAATTGTTATAGATGGAAAGAAAAGTTAATAAAAACTATATTCCAATATATCATTCCAAATTTACTTGTGTCATCCCGCACTTGATGCGGGATCCAGATATAGATCCCGCATCAAGTGCGGGATGACAAATTGAACTAATTAGTTACAATTTAATAAATTAAAATTATATATCTAAATTCTGAACATTTTTAGCATGCGTTTGTATAAAAGTTTTTCTTGGAGCTACGTCCGCGCCCATCAAAACATTAAAAATATTATCAGCTTCTTCAGCATCATCTATACTTACTTTTTTCATAACTCTTCGTTCAGGATCCATTGTTGTTTCCCATAACTGCTCAGGATTCATCTCTCCTAAACCTTTATATCTTTGGACATTAAACCCATCTTTATTATCAACAACAATTTCTTCCTCTTCATTATCAGCTTTTACTGCTTTAGCTATTTTTTTATTCCCAGCTTTCGCGTTAGCTTCCTTTTCTTTAAGCATTTCAGTTTTTACTATTTCTAATTCTTCATCTGAATACGCATAACGAAACTTTTTACCTATTTGAACTTTATATAATGGAGGTTTTGCAATGTATATATGTTCATCTTCTATTAACTGTCTAAAATGTCTATAAAAAAATGTCAAAAGCAATGTCCTAATATGAGCTCCATCAACATCAGCATCTGTCATCAAAACAATTCTATTATATCTTAATTTAGAAATATCAAACTGGTCGCCGATATTGGTTCCCATAGCAATAACTAATGTTTTAATTTCATTATTCGCTAAAATTCTATCAATCCTTACTCTTTCAACATTTAATATTTTTCCCCTTAAAGGAAGTATGGCCTGAAACTTCCGATCTCTACCCTGCTTAGCGCTACCGCCAGCTGAATCACCCTCTACAATATACAATTCGCATTCTTCAGGTTTTCTACTTGAACAATCTGACAATTTTCCTGGTAAAGCCAACCCCTCTAAAATACCTTTTCTTAAAACAGTATCCCTAGCCGCTCTTGCCGCCATTCGCGCCCTTGCCGCTAATAGACATTTACCTACAATAGCTTCTCCATCTTTAGGATTTTCTTCCAAATAAATTTCTAGAGATACGCAAAAAATATTATCAACAGCAGACTTTACTTCAGGGTTGCCTAATTTCACCTTAGTCTGCCCTTCAAATTGAGGATCTTCAACTTTTACGCTAATAATGGCAGTTAACCCTTCTTTCAAATCATCGCCAGTTAAATTTTGGTCTTTTTCTTTTAAAAATCCTCTTTTCCTAGCATAATTATTAATCGTTCTTGTTAAAGCTGTTCTAAACCCAGACAAATGAGTGCCTCCTTCTGTGTTTAAAAGATTATTGGTAAACGCAAAAATCGTTTCATTATATTCTTCTGTATATTGAAAAGCAATTTCAACCCTAACTTTATCCTGATCTTTATCAATGTAAAATATATTATCATGCTTTGCTTCGCGAGAATGATTTATATGTTTAACATAAGAAGCAATTCCTCCATCAAAATAAAATTGATACGACCTATTCTCTATCTCCTTTTTTATATCATTGTTTTCATCACCCTCTACATCTTTATCATTTTTTTTAACAATAGGACGATCATCAATTACGGTAATTTTTATTCCCTTTGTTAAATAAGCCTGCTGTCTAAGGTGGTCTAAAATATTTTTAAAATTAAAATTATTTACTGAAAACATTTCAGGATCAGGTTTAAAGGTTATTGATGTTCCTTTCTTCCTGCTAGTCCCAATTTTTTTAACTTTTGATTTTGGAACGCCTCTTTTATATTCCTGAAAATATATATTTCCACTTCTATAAACTTCTACTTTTAACCACTCTGACAGAGCGTTAACTACTGACGCGCCGACACCATGCAATCCGCTTGATACTTTATATCCGCCTTCGCCAAATTTTCCTCCGGCATGAAGAACAGTCATTACAGTCTGTAACGCTGATACTTTTGTTTTTGGATGAATATCTACAGGTATTCCTCTGCCATTGTCAGAAATTTCTACAATATTATCCTTTAAAAGTTTCATTGTAATTTCATTGCAATGCCCTGCCATTGCTTCATCAATACCATTATCAACAATCTCCCAAATCAAATGATGAAGTCCCTTTTCACCAGTATCTCCAATATACATTCCTGGTCTTTTTCTAACTGCTTCAAGACCTTCCAAAACTGTTATATGTTTGGCGTCATATCCGCCTTTTTGTTGTTCTTTTTTTGCCATAATATTTTGTTTAATAGAAAAGAAAAAAGCGATTTTAACAGCTTATTTCATACTTATATTGTATCATACAAAAAACTATCTGTCATCTTGACAAATTCTGTATTTTGGTGTATGATTATAAATCCATTAAAAAAGGGAAAGGAGGATAGATCTTTACAATTTAAAACAATTTTTATAAGGAAAGGGAGTGGAAATGAAATTTATTTTTGGAGTAAAAAAGTTAGAAATCATCAAAACAGCTGAATTTGCTGTAAAAATTTATGAAAATTTACCTTGCAATCGCAGTAACGAAAATCCCAAAAAGGGTGGAATTTTATCAATAAGAGATGAAATTAATTTTCCTAGTTTCATTGAGAAAATAGGAACTTTTGCAAAATACAATTATAATAAATTTTTTAGTTTATCGCTAGAACAAAGCTGTAGACTAGGACTGAACGAAAATCATATAAGCAGTTTTCAAAGCGTAGATAAGCTGCAAAAAAACATGCCAGGGGCTGTTCGTTTTGATCATAAAATTCTTTCACTTGCAGGGTTTGCTCCATCAGTAAATGAATCTATAGTTCTTGTAATTGCTTTATTGCTTAGATGGGGGGATCTTGAGCAAGCTATCACTATTGCGAAATTAAGCAATAATAATTATTTTAATAAGCATTATGATAATGCTTATGATGCGATTCATACTAATAATTAATTTTTCAGGGGGGGGAAACAATGAAATTTTTTTCAGAAAGCAAAAATGATACAATAAATAGTATTTCAAAAAAAATTAATGCTTCAGAAGATTTGATCGTTCTACAAGCAATCTGCGACATTGGAATAATGGCATCTACTATCTGTAAAAAACAAGATATCGGGACACAGATTAAGGATGACTCTAAATTCTCTATTGACATAGAGTCTAGTATAGAGTTTAGTTCTGTAAATAGTTTGCTTCAGTTTACAAATAAAGTTAAAAAAATTCTGCAAACTCTAGAAAAAACTAAATGGAGCGAGGAAAAAGAAAACTTTCTGAACACAATAATTGTCATCGGAATAATCGCTGATGACAAATTAAACGCTCTTCGGAGTTGCGAAAAAAATGAAATTAAAAAATATATACCGCAACCATTGGGCAGTAAATATTACTGCTAAAAATTAGCAATTAACAGTAAAAACCACGGCGCATAGAAAATCAACATTGATTGACTATGCGCCTTTTTTGTATTATTTAATTTTCGATATTAGTTCCCCCTTTTATAAAGGGGGACAAGGGGGATTCTGTCTAAGTAAACATCCCCCCTGTCTCGACTGGCGCGAGCCAAGGCGGACTGTCCCCCCTCACAGAGGGGGGCACTAATGCCCAAATCCCTCACAATTCGTGTAGATTCGTTCCTAAAATCGTGTTAATTCGTATATTCCAATTTGCCTTTTCCACTATAATATCCTATAATTAAACTATATGAGAAATGATTTTAAATCTCCATACCACGAATTAAGCGACGACAAACTAAACAGAGGTTACTGGTTTGTAAGCCATAAAATATTCTTAAAAAGATTAACTTATTTTATATTATTTTTTCTATTTTTTGTTTTAATCCTTTTTAATATCTATAGACTAATCAATTATTACACAACTGGTCAAAAAAAATACGAATATGAACTTCAAAAACTATATAGCCAACAAATGGATTATGAGCGACTTAATAAAATAAGAGCTCCGCAGAATATACGGATGGGTGAAATAAAAATAATAAATAGTGGCAAAGAAATTGACGATAAAAATTATAATCTAATCGCTAACATAGAAAATCCAAATAAAAAATTTAAAATAACATTTGATTATCAGTTCACAGCAAGCGGAAAACCTTTAAATAAATATTCATCATTTATACTTCCTGGTCAAAAAAAAATCTTATTTGACTTTAAAAGCAATGTCCGTGGCGCTGAATCTATTAAAATAATATTAGACAATCTGAAATATAATAGAATTTCTCCAGAGATATCAAAAGATCCTGTTAGCTTTACAAATGAACATTTAATTTTTGATGTCCAAGATGTTAATCTTACTCAAATAGAAACAAAAAATTCTTTTTCAAAAATAACATTTAATTTAACTAACAATACAGCTTATAATTATTGGGAGCCTGGGATAAATGTTATTTTATATAAAAATAAAACAATAATAGGAGTTGACTACATATTACTTAAAGAATTGCGTTCTGGAGAAACAATCCCGTTGTCTGTTAATTGGTATAATCAATTACCTTCTACAATAAAACTTTCAGTGATTCCTAATATAGATATTTTTAATCCAAACGGATATATAGATTTTACTGGCGAACAGGAAGGAATAGGGAGATAGGGACAAATTTCTAATTTCTAATTTCTAATTTTCAATCAATTTCCAATTACTAAATTTTCAAACAGAGCCGTTTGGAAATTAAAAATTGATTATTCAATGAAAATTAAAAATTGAAATTACTATTTGATATATGTTTCTCAAAAAAACATTCTTTCATTTAAAAAAATTTGATTGGATAACGTTCATAATCGTTATTTTTTTTATATCGTTGGGAATTATGGCAATTTATGGTATTTCTCTAAGTAGCGGCGAGGTAGTTTTAAGTAACTTTAAAAAACAAATTATATTCGCGTGCGCAGGATTAGCAATAATATTTTTAATAACTATTTTAGATTATAAATTGCTAAAAAACTATTCTTACTTTATTTATGGAATAGCCGTAATATTGTTAATAGCAGTTTTAATGGTGGGTAAAGTTATTAGAGGGACTAAAGGATGGTTCACTATTTACGGCTTTGGGTTCCAACCAGTAGAATTTGCAAAAATTGCTCTAATACTAATTTTAGCTAAATTTTTTAGTAAAAAAACTTATGAATCAAAACAATTTAAAACAATACTAAAAAGTGGGCTAATAACTTTACTAGTAATACTCCCTACAATGCTTCAACCTGATATGGGATCTGTGTTTATTTTATTTATGATTTGGTTTGGAATGATTTTAATGTTTGGCATTAAAAAAAGACATTTTTTTATGATAGGAATTATGATTATCATTGTGGCAATATGTTCGTGGATATTCCTTCTTAAGAATTACCAAAAAGACAGAATATACACATTTTTAAGCCCTGAAAATGATCCTCTAGGGAAAGGATATAACATTACACAATCAATAATTGCGATCGGATCAGGTAAATTACTTGGGAAAGGATTGGCTTTTGGATCGCAAAGCCAATTAAAATTTCTTCCTGAAACAAAAACGGATTTTATTTTCTCAGTTATTTCAGAAGAGCTAGGATTTATTATAGCTATGTTAATTTTTCTTGGATGGGCAATTCTTTTCTATCGTCTATGTTCATTAGCAAAAAAAACTAAAAATAATTTCGCTTATTTTCTTGTTATAGGATTTTCTATATTTCTCTTTTTACATCTATTTGTAAATATTGGTGTAAGTATAGGAATATTGCCTGTAACAGGAATCCCTCTACCATTTATGAGTTATGGCGGAAGTTTCTTGCTTACATGCCTATTATCAATAGGAATTATAGAGAGCATTGCAGTGAGAACTTAATTCTCCAACTCCCAAAACGGAAGAAAAAAACTTTTGTCATCCCGCAATCCCGCCCTGCGGGATATGCGGGATCCAGCAATTACTACTTTCTTTATTTCTGGATCCCGTGTCAAGCACGGGATGACAATTTTGAGACAACCTGAAGAGGGAGTGAACCACTATTTCTCCCCCACAATTATAAGGTTATTTCCTTTTGTCCATCTGACTTTTTGTCCATTCTGTTCATAATAACATTCTTTGACTTTAAAACGCGCTTTTTTAAACAATGTTTTAATGCCAAATTTCGTAAAAGCATGGTGATAACGTTCTTTGCCTTTTCCGCTAAATGATTTTAACATTATATCGCCAAAATCTAAACCGTTAAATTTTATTGCAGAGCTAAATATATTTTTTCTATAACGAGGTTGATATAAATTCCAATTTGACATAATTAAAATTCCATTGGTCTTTAAAACTCTTCGCATTTCTGTAATAGCTTTATATCGCAATTGCCTTGAAGGTATATGATGTAAAACAGCGACACATAGCAAAACATCAAATTGACTATCTTTAAACGGTAAATTAAGAATATCGCCAGTAATAAATTTGAAATTATTATTTTCAGTAAGCGCAGAAGAATTAGTTGCCTGAGCCTGATCAATTAACTTATCGCTATTATCAATGCCAATATATTCCACATCTTTATTTTTTAATAATTGCAATGTCCTTCCATTGCCACAACCAACATCTAATAGCTTATCTCCATTTTTTACATATTTTTCTGATAGGACAATAATTTCTTTCCAATTATAAGCCCGCGTTTTAGAAAATTCCTCAGCGCAAAAGTTGTAATTCTCTTTAACTTGATGTAAAATATTTCTAACAATTTCTTTTTGCATAATTTTGCATGCCTCCCCCCTTTAGAAGGGGGGACTAAGGGGGGTATTAACTATATATGATCCCATTTCTCTTAAAACTTAATCCAAAAACTCATAACGACTTGTCACAAGCAAAGCGGAAATTAGCGTCTAATTTTAATTCGCCTATTTTTACAAATTCAGAACTACTTGAAAAATACCATAAATATCTAAAAAATACAAATACAAAACCTAACTTAATTCTACTTTCACTCTTAAAAAGACGGCAAGTTAGAACAGGCTCAGGAGTAGCTCCAGTAGCTATTTTAACTAAACCATATCCATGTCCTGGCAAATGTATTTATTGCCCAAACGAAAAACAGATGCCTAAAAGCTATTTATCAAATGAACCTGCTGTAATGCGAGCTATTCTAAATAAATTCAATCCTTATAAACAAATACAATCACGACTATTGGCATTAGAAGCTAATGGACATAATACTGATAAAATAGAACTAATAATAATGGGCGGAACATGGTCTTGCCTTCCTAAAAGTTACCAGTTGAATTATATTATAAAATGTTTTAAAGCATGTAATGAGTTTGGCAACACGCACATACCCACATCTAATATGCCCGCCGAGTCGGCGGGGCAATACCTTAAAAAACTCCAAAAACAAAACGAAAATGTAAAACATAGAATTGTAGGACTTACTTTAGAAACTAGACCAGACTTTATAAATATAGAAGAAATAAAAAGGATGCGCGAATTCGGATGCACAAGAGTTGAATTAGGCGTTCAGGCAATTGATGACAAAATTTTATCTTTAAATAAACGAGGGCATAGAATAAAAGAAACAATTAATGCCACTAAATTATTAAGACAAGCTGGATTTAAAATATGCTACCACTTAATGCTTAATTTGCCTGGTTCCAATCCAAGTAAAGATTTAAAAATGTTTAAAGAAATATTCTCCAACCAAAATTATCAACCAGATTTAATAAAAATTTATCCATGTGTAGTTACAAAAAATGCTCCGTTATATAACTGGGTTAAACAAGGCAACTATATTCCTTACAGTCCTAAAATACTTACCGAACTTATCATTAAAATAAAACTAATAATTCCTTCTTACGTAAGAGTAATTAGGGTTATAAGAGACATTCCAACAACTTCTGTAATATCTGGCAACAAAATTTCAAACCTTCGGGAAAATACGCATAAAATAATGGCAAAGAGAGGTCTTCACTGTCAATGTATAAGGTGTAGAGAAATAGGAAAATTCAAAATTCAAAATTCAAAATTCAAAATTAAAAATTATGAGACATCTTCGGGCGAAGAATATTTTTTATCTTATGAAGATTTAAAACAAAATAAATTATTAGCATTCTTGAGACTTCAAATCCCTTCAAATGATACTTTAACAGAAAATAAAAGTATATATAAATACTTTCCTTGCTTAAAAAATTCCGCAATTATTCGCGAAGTCCACACTTACGGGACATTAGTGCCAATCAATAAACGACTCAAAAGAGCTACTCAGCATATTGGATTTGGAAAAAAACTAATTAAAAAAGCCGAAAAAATCGCATTTAAAAAGGGGTATAACAAAATTGTTGTTATTGCGGGTGTTGGGGTAAGGGAGTATTATAAAAAATTAGGGTATAAAACTCAAAACACATATATGGTTAAAAATTTGTCCTTGTAAAAACTTTTTTTTTATGATACTATATTAAATAATAGACCTGTTGCTTAATAACTTATCCGCCCTATTAGCGGATTAGCATTGAATTATTGATCAACAGGTTTATTATTACTAACTTACTGGCTCAAAAAACGCCATAAATTTATAATATAAAAAATATGACTGAAAAAAGAAAAAAAATTCTGATCATTGAAGACGACCAAATTTTAGCTGATATGTATGGGCTAAAGTTTAAAAAAGATGGGTATGAAGTTTTAATTACAGAAAATGGAGCAGATGGATTAAATTTAGCAAAAACTAAAAAACCAACTGTAATTTTGTTAGATATAATACTGCCTCAATTAGATGGGTTTTCTATCTTAGCTGAGCTTAAAAAAAATGCGACAACAAAAAAGATACCTGTAATTCTATTAACTAATTTAGGACAAGGCGGTGATCTAGAAAAAGGTAAAAATTTAGGCGCAGATGGATATTTAACAAAAGCTAATACTACACCAGATGAAATAATGAAACAAATAAAAAATATATTAGAAAATAGGGAGAAATAATTTATAAAAACTATGAAAAATAAATCAATAGAACAAACATTAGTTATCATAAAAGGAGATGGTGTCCAGAGAGGAATTGCGGGAGAAATTATAACCCGATTTGAAAAAGTTGGATTAAAATTAAAAGCAATGAAAATGGTATGGCCAAACAATGAAATGATCAATAAGCATTATGATGCTGAAAATAAAGAATGGCTTGAGAATGTAGGAATAAAAGCTATTAAAGGTTATGAAAAAAGAGGCATAAAAATTGATACAGCTCCTATTGACATTGGACTAATAGTGCAAAAAAATTTACTTTCATATTTTTCCGCTGGTCCTGTCATAGCTATAGTTTTAGAAGGATCGCACGCCATTGAAATGGTAAGAAAAATAGTCGGACCAACAGATCCATTTAGCGCTGCTCCCGGAACAATCAGAGGAGACTATTCTATGGACTCGTTCCAAATGAGCGATGTTGAAGACAGAACAATAAGAAACCTTATCCATGCTTCCGGAGACGTTGAAGACGCAAAAAAAGAAATAGAAATATGGTTTGATAAATCAGAACTTCATACTTATATTATGCCTATTGAAGAAATTTTATACAGCAAAGACTGGGAAAAAAAACAGGCAATTATAGAATAATGACATTCTATAATATCTATAACAATAATTTATAAATCACAAAAAACACCCTCCTACCTAAGAGGGTGTTTTAAATATTATGTTTGCCAGTACTTTTAATGTCCAAACTTTGCGCGCGCTTTAATCCATGCTGGAAAATCTTTTACTGTTCGTTCAATTTTACTCAAAACAGTTGTTCTAGATGTTAACTTTTTAAAAAATATAATCCAGCTTGACCATTGATAAACTGACAATACTGCTCCCGCAAAAGCCACTATGGCAACAATTATAAAAAGCATCATAATAATAGCTGTCCAAAAAGCATAAGAAAGTCCTGCGGCTGAATATATTATTGCCATTGTAATAAATGGCAATGAAATTATTATTACCGCGAATAAAGCTACAAGTCCAACAATGAAATTTAATAAAAATAGAAAAAATGCCATTTCTAAGCTCACAATCCAATTGTCAAGAAATAAATGCCATCCTTTATTAATTGATTCAAAAAAATTCTTATTTTTTAAAACAACAAATGCAGAAGCGTATTTAGCTATAAATGAAATTATTATTGCTATTGGAATAAGAATAAGAAATGCTAAAATATACAAAATTAAACTTAAAATTGATTCAGATCTTCTTGCTAAAAATAATAGTGGCAACCCTGTTAAAACCAACATTAAACAAATCAATGACTTTGATATAAAATTTATTCCTAAAATAGAAGAAAATTTTTCTTTTCCTAAATTAATGCCTTCTTGAAATGTTATTTTTTTATTTGAAATTCCTTTATCTGCTCCTGCGATTAAAGAAACTTGGAAAACCACAATAAGCCAGATAAGAAAACCTATTAAAAATAAAATTGAAAAAACAGCTACTAAGATTAAAATAAATTCTGTTGGGTTATAAAGAGATAAATTATATAAACCTTTTAAAAATCCTCCTGAAAAAGTTTGACTAGCTGAATTTAAAACTACATTTCGCGCTATATGAAATTTATCAAATGTTTTAACTAAAATTTGATATTCTCCACCATTGCCAAGTAAAGCCGCAAAAAGACCAAAAACCCAAAGGATTTTATTATTCTTTGTGATTTCCCAAGCATTTTTTAATACGTCGCGATAAATATTTTTTTTCATACCTCCTGTTAAATTTCGTTCGCTTTTTATTTTGGTAGAGAACAATAATTATTGTTCCCTACTAATTATAAACATCCCAAAACAAAAACCTCCACGAAAATAATTTTATTTTTTTATATTGTTATTAGAGAAAAAGATAAAAATTTGCCTTCCCCCCATTCGCGCTTTTCGTCCGCCTCGGATCGACCGAGTCGAGACGGGTGTTGCCCCTGTTCTCATTCGTGTTTTTCGTGTTCCTAATTATTATAACACTTTTTTAAAAAAACGCCAAACGATTTTTTAAAAATGTTCGCTTTTGATTTATCTGGAATATTTTTAAATTCTTTATACTCGCTCGGAGTCATACCAAAAGTAGCCTTAGATATTTCAGCAGTTAAAATGGCATAATCTTTTTTACTGACAACGCCACGATCTTGCCATTCATCAGTTAAATTTTGCCTAATCGCCATCCCGCGCAATCTTTTGTCTATCCAATCTTTTGGGTATCCTTTTTTCTCGTATAATTCTTTCATTCTCTCCTGCGCTAACTCTGGATTTTCAATTTCATCAAGCCTGTCTTTTCCTACTTGCGCTAACCAAAGTTTGAACGGCTCGGCTTTTGGCGATGGAATTGATTGGATTAAACGAAAAACATTTTTTGTGTTAACGCAATCTGTGGCGTATTTCTTACCATCAGTGCTCTACAATTTCAGTTGTAAACAAATTGTTAACAACTGGACATCTCGTTGCTTCAAAACCCCCCAATACTGCCTAGGCGCAGAACTTTCCGATAACACTTCCACAATATCAACCACTGAATAAAACCATTCATCATTATGCCAAATTCGTCTAATTTTCTGTTTTTAAAATAAAATTAATTTTTCTCCATTCATATTTTTAAAATAATACTTGCAATTAAATCCTATCTATATTATATCACAACATTTCTAAAATCCGAAAACAAAATAAAAAAACACCTGCGGAATGCAGGTGTTTTTTTATAAAACGTGTAATATGTAAAGCATTCTGGGTATCACAGCCCTGCTGGGACTATGATACCCTCACAAAACATCCCCCTGGGAGGAATGGGCACTAATTCCCACAGTCCTGCAGAAACATTTAAGCAAATATCCCCTCAAATTCTTTCCTTTCAATAGTTTCCTTTTTAATTAAAATGTCAACTATCTTTTCTAAATATTCTTTTTTCTCAGTTATAATTTTTTTCGCTGTTGCTTTCGCTTCAGATACTAATTTATGAATCTCGCTATCTATAACTTCAGCTGTCTTTTCGCTGTAATCTCGCTGTTCATGAATTTCCTTGCCTAAAAATATCATATCATCAGTTGAACCAAATGTTCTTGGTCCTAATTTTTCGTTCATCCCATATTGCGTAATTATACTTTTAGCTATATTTGTAGCTCGTTTTAAATCATTAGAAGCGCCTGTTGTTATTTCATTAAAAATTTCTTCTTCTGCTGTCTGCCCTGCTATTAAAACCGCAAGATCATCAATGAAATCTTTTTTGCTGTGCAAATGTTTATCTTCAATAGGAAGTTTTAAAGTATATCCAGCCGCCTGTCCTCTGGAGATTATTGACACTTTATGAACAGGATCAGCATTAGGTAAAATATGCGCCACTAACGCATGTCCAGCTTCGTGATAAGCTGTAATCTTTTTTTCTTTCTCGCTTAAAATATGACTTTTCCTTTCAGGGCCTAACAGAACTTTCTCTATACTTTCTAAAGTGTCATCTTTTTCAATTTTAGTTTTATTTTTCTGCGCCGCCAAAATCGCCGCCTCATTTAATAAATTTGATAAATCAGCCCCAGAAAATCCAGGAGTCCGTTCTGCTATTGCTCTTAATGAAACATCTTTAGCTAAAGGTTTCTTTTTCGCATGAACTTTAAGAATATGTTCTCTTTCATTTATATCAGGTAAATCTATAAAAATTCTTCTATCAAATCTGCCAGGTCTCAATAATGCTGGATCTAAAACATCAGGCCGATTAGTAGCGGCTAATACAATTATATTAGCGTTTGGTTCAAACCCATCCATCTCAACTAAAATTTGGTTTAAAGTCTGTTCCCTTTCATCATGAGATCCTCCTAAACCAGCTCCTCTTCTTCTGCCAACAGCGTCTAACTCATCTATAAAAATAATGCATGGCGCGCTTTTTTTAGCTTTTTTGAATAAATCTCTAACGCGCGAAGCGCCCACGCCGACAAACATCTCAACAAATTCAGAACCTGAAATGTGAAAAAAAGGAACATTAGCCTCGCCAGCGACCGCTCTTGCCATTAATGTTTTTCCTGTACCCGGAGCTCCTACTAATAAAGTGCCTTTGGGTATCTTAGCTCCCATATCAATAAATTTCTTAGGGCTTTTCAAAAATTCAACAACCTCCATAAGTTCTTTCTTCGCCTCCTGATTTCCAGCAACATTTTTAAAACTTACTTTATCTTTACCATTTTCAGCATCCACTTGCTTAGCGCCAGACTGACCAAACATTATTGCCTTAGAATTAGCGCCCTGCACCTGTCGCATCATAAGCCAAATTAAACCTACTATAAGTAAAAATGGTATTAGAAAAGGTAAAATAGCTGTTAAAAATATTGTCCAAGCATTTTTTTCTTTATATATAATATCAATTTTACTAACTGTTCCTAAATTGATGCCATAATTTTTAACTATATCTCCAAATGATTCTCTCAGATCTTTCTGCACTTCCTCTTTATTGCCATTTTTTAATTCAACTTCTATTTTTTCATCACTCACAACGATTTTTAAAACTTCTTCATTATCAATCTGCTGTATCATCCTGCTAATATTACTTTTTTCAGGTTCCACTTTTCCAAAAGGAGCTTTAGAAGAATAGACAGAATATAATCCGCCCACAATTAAAAAAATAACGAATAATATTAAAAAATTTTTGATTAAATTCTTCATAGATTTAAATATGCTTTTATAGTGGTCTTACTTAAAATTGTGACTACTGAATCCAATATGTCATCCCGCACTTGATGTCCGCTTCGGATTGCCCAAAGCGAGACGAGCGGGATCTATTCTGGATTCCGCGTCAAGCCTCGCCGAATCGGCGGGCAAGCGCGGAATGACAAAAGGGATGTAATTTAAAATTTAAGATGTATAACAATTAACTCTTAATTAACTTATACATAAAAAAATACTATTTAAAAAATTAGCTTTTATTTTCCTGTATTACTCATCCCATTGATTTTCTTCATTAAAGCAGACTTTTTTCTTGCTCCAGTATTTTTCTTTAAAACTCCTTTTTGGATAGCTTTATCTATTACTTTAATAGCCTCAAAAGAATACTTCTTTGCATTCTCATCATTTTTAGAGATAACTGCTTTTACTGTATCTTTAGATAAACTTTTAATGTTGCGTTTAATTTTTGAATTAAGAAATGCTCTTTTTTTAGATTGCTTTAAAGCCTTTTTAGCTGATTTTTTATTAGCCATATTTAGTTAAAAAAATAACGAGAAAGAATCCCTACAATATGGTTGGGAAACATATCGTATTAATTAATTATAATTTAAATTATAAACTACTATATCTACTATATTAAAACACAAAATCTTTAAAATTTCAACCCCTTGACAACTTTATACATATTATACCAAATTTTTCTTAAAATAACATCATAAGTCCCTGCATAATGCGCTTCAAATCCGCCAAACCCCTTTTTAAACCGTGTAATCCCCTGCCATTCACCTTTTTGCGTTTCAACACCTCCAAAATTATAATATTTATATTGCTTTTCAATAGCATCTTGAATTATTTGCCATTGTAATAAATAAGTAGCCATTAAATTGCGATTTTCATAATCAGATCCTCCATGCATATATGTCGCAGTGTCGCCAAAATAACTTACCATATTAGAAGCTATAATTTTTCCTTCATATTCAGCAACCCATAATTTAACATCGCCATCAACACAAAAAACGCTCGCCCCCCCTTCCCCTATTCGTGTTGATTCGTTTTTAGATTCGTGTTCATTCGTATTCCCCCCTAAAATCCCATTATAATATTCTTTAGTATGAGTATTTATATTTTTTCTATTATACGTATTAGAAATCAACTCCCAAAATTTCTCAAAATCATTATTATTATTCGCAAGTCTAATCTTAACACCTTTCTTTTTTGCTAACATAATATTATATCTTGTCTTATGATGCATACCAGCTAATAATTCTTCCTTATTTTTTTTCAAATCTAACACCCAGTCATTTTCAGGCTGGACAGATTTCACCCGCCTGCCTATTCTTAAATCGTTTTCATCAGATTCAGCTGACAATTCAACTCTAACAAACATGCTCTTTTCTTCTTTCGCCAATTCTTTAATTTTTTTTAAAAAAATATTCCATGACTTTGGACTTCTTGCCCCGTGTTCATCACTGGGGTGGACTTTGGACTTTGGATTTACTCCCGGTCCCCTTGGACAATATAAATAATTCTGCCCAAAAGGCAGACTATATTTTATAATTTGAGCTACCACACCATCCACTACAACTCGCCAAACTTTCCTCCCCATTTTTTTATGAAATTCTCCCCATTCCCAAGACTGCAAAAATTGAGCATTTTTTTGGCTAGCAACAAGTTCATTCCATTTATTTTTATCTGTAATTTCTGTTATATTCATATATAAACTTTTACACACCCCTGCCCCCTCTCATAGAGGGGAACTAACTGACACATTCTCTCATACTTTCCACATCCGCGTTAAATCCGCGTAACAATCCGCGACTAATCCGCGTAACAATCCGCGACTAATCCGCGGGGCGTATCTTAATCCAGACATATTTCGTCAATTAATCTATCATACTTAATCCAAAATTACTCCTTCAACAACCTAACATCATCAATCTTGCCACTCAACTTTGAATACTCATTATTAACTGTGTCAACAGATGCTTTTGCGTGAGTAATATGAGAAGTTAAAACTCCTAAATGTTTGGAAAATTTATCATTGTCAACTTTTATCGCAGAAAGAGTTTGTAAAATCTGTTGCGCGACCGCCTCAATCTTTTTACCCTCTAGTCCAATCATAATTACTCTTAAAAAATAATAAAAACTATTTGGAGATACTGGGAAAACTTTCTTTTCGCAAGCATAATTATTTATATCCTCGCTATGTCTAATGACTTCATAATATACTGTTTCAGATGGCACATACATAACTGCAAAATCTACTGTTCCTTCTGCTGGCAAAATATATTTTTTAGAAATGCTATCAATATGCTTCCTAACATCTTTTGCAAATTCATGAAAAAATTTATTCTTTTCTTCCTCTATCTCAGATTTCATTGCTTTCTGAAAATTCTCCATTGGAAATTTTGAATCAATTGGAATAATGCCTTTATCAGTTTTTATAATCGCGTCAACCCGTTCTCCAGTTTTAAATTGGTGTTGTATTTCAAAATGCCCTCTTGAAAAACATTGCTCTAAAATATCCCGCAAAACCTGCTCTCCTATGTTGCCACGCAATTTAGGAGATCTTAAAAAATCCTGTAAGTCTTTCATGTTCCGTCCAATTTCTTTTACTTTACCTAATTCACTGCTAACACCTGAGATAACATTAGCCGCTTTATCAAGGCGCGCGCTAATCGCTTCTGTTGTTTTGTCTATCCTTTGCTGAACTCCCTGCATATTTTGGTTTAACATCATAAGCCCCTGATCATTTTTTTGATTTTTAACAGTTTCATTTAATTCCGCAATTTTTTTGCTCAAAAAAATGTATGTCAAACCGCCTACGATAAGAATAGATACTACTGTTGTGATTATAATTGTTATTTGCATATATATAAACTTATCATATCCACAAGAGATTATCAAGTCATTATTTAGCTATCAGTTATTTGATTTTTTAATCATACCGTAGTAAAATATGATATATGAAAAGAATTATACTAACAATACTAATAATTTTTTTGATCATTACACCTGCCTTAGCTGATGGATTATCAGATATGGACAAAGACGGCATTCTTGATCAAGATGAAATAGAAATATATAAAACAAATCCTGAAAATTCTGACACTGATGGAGATGGATTTAATGATTGGATAGAATTAAATAACGGATATTCTCCTCTTGATTCAAATCCTATAAAATTGGAAGACGCAGATTATGATAATGACGGATTATCAGATAGAATGGAGCTAAATTTCCATACTGATCTAAGTAAAGCAGACACTGACAGCGATGGACATACAGATGGGGAAGAAATACAAAATGGATATGATCCTCTTAATAATAGTAATGGCAAATTAGAAAAAAGAATTGAAATTAACACAGGTTCTCAAGAATTAAGCTACTTTCTTGGAGGAGTACGGATGGAAACATTTATTGTTTCAACAGGCAAGCCGTCTATGCAGACTCCAAAAGGGCATTTTAATATAGATGATAAAAATCTAAAAGCATGGTCAGCTAATTATGGGTTATGGATGCCTTATTGGATGTCTTTAAGCAACGGGTATTTCGGCATTCATGAATTACCTGAATGGCCAAATGGATATAAAGAAGGCGCTGATCATTTGGGACAGCCAGTCTCTCATGGATGTATTCGCCTTGGTATAGGAGATGCTGAATTTTTATATAATTGGGCTGAGATTCAGACCGCTGTATTTATTTATTAGTTGTATTTGACTTATATAAAAAAATAAACTAAAATCTTAACTAATGAGGACTGTCGGATGAGGGACAGTTTTTTGTTTGGTCTTTTATAAACAACACTATATAGTGTTCATAACGACTAACCATCAAAAAAAGGAGAAAAAAGATGGAACAAGTAAAATTAGTATTGATATTGTCTGGCAGAGGGTCTGACGCGGCATCTATATTAGCTACGCATCAAGAAGGAAAAATTCCAGAGGTAGACGAGATAATTTTAATTTCAACTGTTGAAGGAGCGGGAGAATGCGTCAAAAAATTTATATCTATTAAGATGAAAGTAATTGATTATGAAGCAACTACATACGATAATTCTTTATATTTTGACAACCAAGTAAAACTTTTTTTACAAGAAAATCATATTGAACTTGTTTTCGCTGTAGGGTGCATACACCTTCTTCCTATTCTCACAGGAATAGATGGATATAATATCCATCCTGCTGACATTGAAGAACATGGAGGCAATACAATGTATGGATTGGCAGTTCATCAACATGCGCTAAATAGCATTATGGATCAAATAAAACGAGGGAGAGGAAATGTTAATACGCAATTCTTTACAAAAATCGTAATCCATAAAATTGGAAAAGAATATGATAAGGGAAATATTTTTAAAATAATCAATATCCCTATCCCAACAGAAATTGTATTAGCTTTACACAAAAAGATTGCAACAATAGAAGAAGCCGCAAAAAATCTTCAAAAACATGTCATTCAATTTGAACATATTGAATTGCCGTCTGCGGTAAGATCAGCGGCAAGAATAATTTTAGAAAGAAAGGAAGGGAAAGGGGTATGAACGGATATTTTTATAAATTTTTCAAAAGACCATTTTTGTCAAAAGAAAAAACTGAAGATTTGCTTAAACAAATTCAAAAAATAAAACCGCTAATTGAAAAAATTGAAACTGAAACAGTCTTTTATGTTCAAACTTCACGCAAACTTAATACAGACGAGCTTGAAAAATTAAAATGGTTTTTAATGGACGAGCATTATCCTCAAAATTTTAAAGATTTATCTTTTTTGAGCGCCAGCAATGCTAACTTGTTTAATGTATCTCCGCTATCGCATTTTGAAACTCCTGAATCCACTAACAGAACGGCAATATGTCAATTATGCGGGATTCCAGTTATAAAATTAGAGGTTGGAAAAAGATATTGGATTATGAAGAAATCTAGTTTTATAGGGGCTCAAACAAGAAAACTAATTGCTAATCTGTTGCATGACAAAATGCTTGAATATGAGCATGAACAAATTCTGAAATCTTTTGGCATTGAAAAAAAACCTGAACCTCTTAAATATATTCCTGTTTTACAACAAGGAATACAATCTTTAAAACAAGCAAATGAAAAATATGGCACTGGAATGGATGAGCAGGATATAAACTATTATTATTATCTTTTCACTGAACTATATAAACGAAATCCTACTGACGTTGAATTTTGCGGACTTGGAAACGCTAATTCAAACCACTCGCGACATTTTGATTTTAACGCGAAAATTATTATTGACGGAAATGAAATGCCTTTTACTTTAATGGAAATTCTAAAAAGCACATTGAAAGATATAAATAAAAATAGTATTATTGCTTTCCACGACAATCTATCAGCTATTCATGGTTTTCCTATTGATATACTTATTCCTCAAAAACCTGGTTTTTCATCATCAATGAGAATGGCTAATATTCTTTTGCATTTAACGCTCACATGTGAAACTCATAATCATCCTTGCTTAATAGCGGCTTATCCCGGAGCGGCAACAGGTGGCGGAGGAGGCAGAAGAGACGGAGCAGCTGGAGGAAAAGGCAGTATGGTTGTATGCGCGTCAGCTGGTTTTTTATGCGGAAATCTTCTGCTACCAAATTATATTATGCCTTGGGAAGATGAATCTTTTCTTTATGATCATACTTTAGAATCTCCTTTAAGTTTTTTAATAAAAGCCACTAATGGATGTTATAACGACGGCAATGAATTTGGAGAGCCTGTAATTAGCGGCATCACTGATAGTTTTGGAATGTTAGTTGGAAAGGAAAGATGGGAATATATAAAGCCGGTTATGTTCACTGGAAGGTTCGGCGCCATTGATGACAAGCATACAAAAAAAGAGGAACCACAAAAAGGATGGTTTCTTATACATCTTGGAGGATTTGCGTATAGGGTAGGAGTATGCGGTGGATCAGCTTCCAGTATGATTAAAGGCGAAAATAAAGATGACCTTGATTTTAACTCTGTTCAGAGAGCCAATGGAGAAATGGCAAAAAAGGCTGATAATGTAATAAGGATGTGTGTTCAAATGGGAGATGATAATCCTATAGCAAGTATACATGATCAGGGTGCTTGTGGAAAATTTAATTGCTTGCTAGAGCTTATGGGAAATCAAGGCGGTGAGATTAAGCTTCGCCAAATTCCTATTGGAGATAATACACTATCTCCTCTTGAAATTTTGGTAGCTGAATATCAAGAGAATTTTGGAATTCTTATTAAGCCTGGAAGATGGGAAGAGTTTAAGAGAATTTGTGATCGTGAAAGATGTCCTTGCGCTATTTTGGGAACGATAACAGGAGACGGAAAAGCGATTGTTATTGATGAAAAAAATGAAACTGTTCCAGTTGATCTTGAATTAAAACATGTATTTGCTGATTATCCGCAAAAAATTATTCATGACGAACATAGAAAACTTGATTTAAAACCTCTTGAAATTCCTGCTGACTTAACTTTCCGTAAAGCATTGGATTTAATTTTTCGGCATTTGGGAGTAGCGTCAAAAGCATGGGCTGTTCATAAAGTTGACCGATCTGTAACAGGAAAAGTAAATCAACAGCAATGTGTCGGCCCGCTTCAGATTCCGCTTTCTAATTATTCTGCTATACAATTTAGTCCGTTTTCTAATGTTGGTGAAGCGAATTCACACGCTGTTCGTCCGAGAATTGGATTTATTTCCGCTGGGGCAATGGTAAGAATGACATTAGCTGAAGCAATGATTAAACTAATGCTTATAAAGGTAACCGACAGAAAGGACATAAAAATTTCTGGTAATTGGATGCTCGCGGCAAAACTTCCCGGAGGAATGGCTTGGTTATATGACGCTACTGTTGCTTTAAGAGACGCTCTTGAAGCGACTGGAATTGACGAAGATGGCGGAAAAGATTCTTCTTCAATGGCAGCGAAAACTCCATCTGGCGACGGTTCTACTGAAATAGTAAAATCCCCAAGCACTTTTGTACTGTCAACTTATGTTGGTTGTCCTGATCTTACTAAAAAATTAACTCCTGACATTAAGGAGCATGGAAACAGCAGGCTCATATTTATTGATATTGCAAAAGGAAAAATGAGATTGGGAGGAAGCGTATTTGCTCAATGTTTAAATCAAATTGGACTAAAATGCCCTGATATTGATGATAATAACTTCGACACTATAAATAAAACATTTGATCTTTTTCAAAAACTGCTTGACGAAAATCTAATTCTTAGCGCGCACAAAAAAAGCAAAGGAGGATTGATAACTACTTTATGCGAAATGGCGTTTGGAGGGAACTGCGGGATTGAAATTGAATTAAAGCATCAGACAGCTTCGGTATTTGAAATGTTCCTTAATGAAGAAGCTGGGCTAATTATTGAATGTCTTATTGGAGATGAAAGTGACATTTATCAGTATTTTTATGAGGTAGGATTAGGAGATATAATTTATACCCTAGGGCATACGACCACTGAAAAGAAAATTACCGTTATTTATAATGGTGAAAATGAAATCACAGAGTCTACAGACGACTTGCGAGCGCTTTGGAGCGAAACTTCTTATAATTTGGAGCTTATTCAATCTACTGTTTCTTGCGCGAATTCTGAAAGAAGAAACACCTATACTCGTTCTGGCGCGAATTATAAATTAACTTTTGATCCTGATAAATATCCTTTAATATTAGACCAGAATATTAATAGACACAATGTAGCAATTATTAGAGAAGAAGGTTGCAACAGTGATGAGGAAATGAAAAATGCGTGCTTTGCCGCTGGGCTTATGCCATGGGATGTAACAATGACAGATTTAATAGAAGAAAGAATAAATTTAGATAATTTTGCTGGAATTGGATGGGTTGCGGGTTTTTCTTTTAAGGATGTGTTTGGCGCCGCTAAAGGATGGGCTGGAATTATAAAATATAATCCGCAAGCAGCAGAACAAATTGAAAAATTCTATTTACGTGAAGATACATTTAGCTTTGGATTTTGCAATGGCGCGCAGTTGATGCTTGAATTAGGATTAGTTCCATATAAAATGGCTGCAAACATACAGCCAAAATTCATAACAAACGACAGCGAAAAATTTGAGTCAAGATTTGTATCAGTTAGAATTGGTAATTCTCCCGCTATTATGCTTAATGGGATGGAAGGATCTATTCTGGGAGTTCACGCGGCGCATGGACAAGGAAAATTTTACACACTCAACTATGTATTATCATATATACTTCACGCGAATTTAGCTCCTATAAAATATGCTGATGACGGTGGTAATCCCACAATGGTTTATCCTTTTAATCCTAATGGATCGTTAGAAGCTATCGCGGCATTATGTAGTGCTGATGGAAGGCATTTAGCTTTTATGCTTCATCCTGAAAGAACCGCGTTTAAATTTCAATGGCACTATTGGCCAAAAGAATGGAAGCGCATTATAAACTCGCCATGGATTCGCATGTTCCAAAACGCGAGACTATGGAGGGATAAATACGATAATTCGCATTGATCATTAACTTAAAATAAAAGAGGCGGAATATGTTTAATACATTTTCCGCCTTATTTTTTTTGGTAATTACGTCAACAACATTTTTAAAAGAGCCATACGAACATATAATCCATTTTGTATCTGGCGAAAATATGCCGCGCGAGGATCAAGATCAACCTCTGATAAAATTTCTCCTGAACGGGGGAATGGATGCATAATAATTGATTTCTCTTTCATAATATCCAAAATACTTTGATCAATAATATATTTGCCATAAGCTTTTTCATATTCAGAGAGGTTTTCAAAACGTTCTCTTTGAATTCTGGTTTGATAAATCACATCTACTTCTTTTGCGACTTTTCGCAAATCAGATTCTTCTATAAAAGTCGTATTATGCTTTAACAAATATTCTTTAACATCATCTTTCATTTTAACAACATCTGGCGCGACAAAATAAATTTTAATTCCATCAAATTTAGTAAGCAAATATGACAAAGAACGAACTGTCCTGCCAAATTTTAAATCTCGGTTTAATAGACAAAAAGTGTTGGTAAAATTACCGTTTTTGTTGTAAGATTAGCTATAAACCAATAACAAATTTAAAATGATTTAAATTTATGGCTAATCTATCAAAAAAAACACTGTCTTTTTTGTAAAAAATCATCCGTTATTAAGTGGGGAAAAAAGAATAAAAAACAAAGATGGAAATGTAAAATTTGTAATAAAACTTTCTTTTGGACAAATGTTGGTACGAAACGAAATCAACAATTAAAAATATTCCAAAGATGGATAATTGGAAAAAGAACATTACAAGAATTATCAGACGAAAACGGAAAGTCAGTTCGCACTTTACAAAGATTATTTGAATATTTTTTAAACAATCCACCTGTGTTGAAAATAAGACAAAATAATAATTGTCATTTATTTATCGATGGGACATATTTTACAAGAAAATTTTGTTTATTAAATTATTCTGATAACGATTTGAAATATTTACAATTACAGACAATAGTTGAACGTGAAAATTATGACAATTATTTAACTGACTTAAAGTTATTAAAACATTCAGGTCTAACAATAGCCTCTATCACTTCAGATGGACAAAAAGGGCTAATTAAAGCAATAACTGAGGTATTCCCTAATGTAATTCATCAGCGATGTATTATTCATATATAGAGAATGTGCTTAATATATTTAACACGACATCCGAAAACTTGGGCTGGCGAACAATTGCGAGATTTAGTAAGAGGATTGCATCAGATAAAAACTTTCCAAGAAAAGGATAAATGTATCCGTGAATTTAACAGCTGGAACAGAGTGTGGGATAAATTTTTAAAACAGAAAAGTGAAAGTCCGTCAGGTAGAAAATGGTATACTCATAAATTACTTCGTCGCGCAAGATCGTTAATACAAAATGCATTACCAGATATGTTTCATTATTTAGAAAATTCTAAGATTCCAAAATCAACAAATGGATTAGAAACTAAATTTTCTTATCTAAAAAATAATTTAAAAATTCACCGTGGTTTAATTGAAAAGAACAGAAAAAAATTCATTCTTTGGTATAATTATTTTAAGTATAATTAACAAATTTTACCAACACTTTTTGTCTATTAAACCCAAAACTACTATCCCTGAAAATATAATCTATCTTGTCTACATCAAAAGGGCCATTTATGATATGGGCAAGAAAAAGCTTTGATGGCTCTTTAGTCTTTCCTATAATATACTTAGCTACTGTATCCAAATCTATTGATATAGGATAATTTGACTCAATGTTTTTATGGATTAATCCAACACAAGACTTTAATTCTCTGGGAAGTGGATTGTCTTACGAGCAGATATTTATAAGTAAGTCTCCTACAAATGGCGCAGAAGAAGGAAGTTTTATTTTTAAAATTGATACAGATACAGATAAATTGCAATTTGGCGCGTTTGATAATGCAGGCGATGTTGTTGTTAATATTTTTGGTACGAATACATCTTGGAATGCTAATCAATGGTATCAAATAGCAATTACATTTAATGGGGCAGGTTATGAAGTTTATTTAGACGGTCAGTCGGATGGGTACACTACAGATTCAGATTCGTTTGGTTCAACAGATCAAACATATTACATTGGAAGAGCTGGAAATGATGTAAATCCTCAATATTTCGACGGCCTCATAGACTCTGTCAGAATATACAACCGAGCCCTAACCGCGAATGAAATAAGGGCGCATTATGATTTGGGAAGCCATATACAAGATGGGGATATGGAGGATGCTTCTGGCAGTCGTGTTGTTGGAGAATGGAATCAGTCAAGCGAGGGAGCGGAACTTTTAACAAATGGAGGATTTGAAACAGCTGGCGGTGGCGGAGCAGATGTTTGGGGAACATGGGCGGAAAACGCTGGGGATGGCGGGTTGGCGAATGAGACAAGTATAAAATACGCTGGTTCGGATGCGGCATCAACAACTGCTGGAAGTTTAACAGACACTTTTGTCAAACAAGCCGCGGCAGTTACCACTGGCAATATGTATAAGGCGACATTTTATACAAGAGGCGATGGAACATATTCAGGACAATACGCGATTTGGGATGCCACAAATGATGCTGTTATAACAGCCACAACAACAGCTGGAATTACTGGAACAACATACACTAAATTTACAAAATATTTCACAGCGCCATCCAGTTGCGCGTCAGTTGATCTGCATTTATACGCGCCATCAACTGAAGGCGGAACCGCGTATTTTGACGATGCGTCTGTCATAGCCGCCCAAGTGGCGTCACCCGAATCTGGAATTGTTCGCGCGGAAGATGGGCTTGTCGGGGGGTGGAATTTTAGTGGAACATCCGGGACATCCGCGGATGGGGATACTTTGACAGATGTGTCTGGAAACAGCAATGATGGAACAGGCGTTGATGGAGCTAATAATACTGGTTTAGGATTTGTGAGTGGTCGGTTTGGGACTGCGATTGAGTTTGATGGGGTGGATGATTATGTTGATTGTGGAACGAATAGTAGTTTATTACCAAATATATTTACAGCCATAGCATGGGTTAAATATGATGGAAGTCAGACAGATGCACCTTTGATTACTTGGGCTACAACTCAACCCGGGATTTATATCGAGTTCTTGAACGTCGGTCCACTTATCTATATTGGTGTTGAAAATTTTAGATACTTTGAAAAAGATAGTCCAGTTGATGTATTTAATAATAAATGGCATCAGCTTGCTTTTGTAGTAACAGGTAATGCCCAAAACGATATTGATAATTCAAAATTATATGTTGATGATAGAGAACAAGATATTAGGACTACTAACAATACTGGTACGCCCGACACAAAAACTTTTCTTAGAATTGGAGTTGGGCATTCGAATTATTTCAACGGCGCCATAGACTCCGTTCGCGTATATAACCGCGCCCTATCTGCAGGTGAAATAGTGGCGCATTATTCGTCCACACGAGGGAAGTTTGGGGAGTATTCCGCGAAGATAAAATTAGTAGATGATAATAGCAACAGTTATTTAGATGAAATATTAACTGATGATCAAGATTATCTGCTGTCATATTGGTATAAAGCAGGAGAAGACAATGCTAATCCGATAAATTTTACAGCGTCTGGCACTGCCATAATGCTTCCTGAACAAAACATAATGGCTTCGTCCACAACCGGACTTGTGGGAGCTTGGAATTTTGAGGAAGCGGCGACACCATCGGTAGATGTATCTGGAAATGGACATTCATTAACATGGAACGGAACAGCGGCAAAATCAACATCTGGAAAATTCGCAAACGCGATAGACTTAGATGGCGATAGCGATTATTTAAATAAAACAGATTCAGATAGTTTAGATTTAGCATCAGCCGCAACAATATCAGCATGGGTATATTTAGATGATCTTGCTGCCCAACACTGCATTGCGGACAAAGGAACAAATTACGGAGTTCATATAGATACTTCAGGATATTTAACATGGGATAATGGAACAGAATATAAAGACACAACAGCAATAGCGGCAACAACATGGACGCATGCAGTAGTAGTTAATGATGGAACAACAGCAAGTTATTACATCAATGGAACTTACTCAAGCAATGACACAGCAGGATTCGCGGCTATAAACGCAAGCGATTTAAGAATAGGATATGATGGAACAAATTATTACCAAGGATTGATAGATAATTTGAGAATATATAATAAAGCCCTAACTGCCTCTGAAGTGTATGAAAGCTATAAAGCAGGAGATTGGAGACAATATGAACTGTCATTTGAAGCAGACGCTGGAGTAGCAGGAGTCCATGCTTTTAGCTTTATTCAAGATGGAACAACAGCCGGCAACAGCATCGTTTATGTGGATAACTTTAGATTGGATAAAAATTTAGCGGATAAAGGTTCGTTTGAAGCTTTTTCCGGCGGAGACCCTGACATTCCAACTGGATGGGTAAATGAAAGTTTGTCAGCAGGAGAAGGGGACGAAGGCGATGAGGAAATACATTCTGGAAGCAAAAGTTTTGAACTCATTGACGCCGACGATGGAGAAGGAATTATGCAGGGGATTACTGTGACATCTGGCAATTGGTACACATTTGGAATGTGGGCAAAAAATAATAATCAAGATGTGGAAGCAATAATAGGAGGAACAGCTCTCGCAAGCACAACCATTGATTTGACGACCGCGGGAAATATTTGGACAAAATTTAATAAAACATTTATCGCAAGCAGTACAGATTTGGCGATTTTAATTTCTGCCGGAGCCGCAACCCAAGACGGATATTTTGACGATGTAAGTCTGGTAGAGCTGGACTCCTACTCTGGCGCGGCAACTGCCACAACAACAACACCATCGTCTGCCGCAAACTCATACAGCTATGGCAGATGGGGAGAATCTTCTGGCTCGTTGATGATGGATGGAGGGGATACTTTAACATACCCGACAGCGAATAATATGTATGCTGATCAAGGATCATTCAGCTTTTGGATAAAGCCGTCTATGGACTATGACGACTATGCGGAAAATAAATACCTTTGGGATGTTTCAGACGGAACAAATAACGCCATAAGATTATATTACAATTATTCTGACTATAAATTCTATTTTGAAATATACGACGGAGCGTCTTGGACATCTGTGCAAGCAGCTTCTTCTGCTCAATCTTTTACAGAAGACACGTGGATACATTTGGCAGGCACATGGAACGACAGAAAAAATTTGGTTTATTTATATGTGAACGGCGCGAATGACGGATCATCGGATTGGGGTTGGTACGCGCAAACATTGCCGACTAATATGTATTTTGGATCTGATTACAGCGGAACAAATAACGCTGATATGTATATTGACGATTTGCGGGTTTATGAATACGCGCTTTCAGCGGAAGATATTAGCCGAATGTACGGCTCTCTTCCAGATCCGTCTGCTGACAATTTAAGAGTATCAATCCCATTCACATCAGGAGGAATTGGCATAGACGGAACTGGATTATTTGATCTCACTGGAACGTTTACTGCTGGGTGGGGATACCGAACTGGAAAAGTGTCTGGAGAAAACGCCATGCTCTTCGCTGGTTCCGACGATCTGCAGTTTTCACGTGGAGACCAGCTGGACGGCAACATTTATGAATATATTAGCCCGTATCAGGGCACGATTAAAACTTGGGTTAGATCTGGATTTGATGGATCAGATTCTACAACAAATTACATTTTCCAAAATGGAAGCACAAGCTACATCAAACTGTACTCCAGTTCAGGAACTCTATATTTTGACATAGCAACAACAACAGGCGCTGTTATTAGCAGAGTATCAAATGACATTTCTGGCTGGACAGCGGGAGAGTGGCATCATATTGCCGCAGTTTGGAGCAATGAAAATACTGTTTCAACAAGTTCCACTCAATATTTAATGGAACTATATGTGGACACTGCCATCGCTGGAAATACTTATACTAATGCCACATTTAACACAAATTTTTGGGCATCGTTCGCCCCCGGAACATCTTTTATTGGAGAAGATTCAGATTCAGCAAATCAGTGGGATGGATTGATTGGAGGATTTGTTTTGGAAAATCGGGCTTGGAGCGGGAATGAAGTGTCTGACGACTATAATTCTGGAACAGGCACTGCGGTTGCGGTTAATCAATCAACCATTATGTCCCTGCCATTTGATTCAGCTGATCTTGACGGATTGGTAACTTGGGCAACCTCTACACAAAATGTGGTGGCTGATTGGAATATGGAAGATGGGGATGCGGGGGAATGGACAGATACGTTAAACGCTTCCAGCTCCGCAGAATCAGGAATCGTAACAGCAGAGGATGGGTTGGTGGGGGGATGGAATTTTGAGGATGATTTAACAGATGATAGCGGGAATAGCAAGACAGGCGTTTCTCATACAGATCCAGACTGCCCGACAGGCTATGTATTTGTTCCCGGTAATTCAACTTATAGCACAAGCGATTTCTGTGTAATGCAATATGAAGCGAAGTATGATTCTAATGACGACGGGACAGGGGATGACGCGCCAACAGAATGTAAATATAACACAGATTATGATACTTGGGACTGGGGGAAAGATGTAGCGACAGAATGCGGGTATGATGTAAATGAAACAGCAAGAGTAGTATCAACAGCGGCAGGATCTCCAATAGCTGGCATTACGCATACAGAAGCGTTAAGCGCCTGTCCCTCTGGGGATCATATAATAACAAATGACGAATGGATGACAATCGCAAGAGACGCGGAACAAGTGAATGCTAACTGGACAGGCGGAGAAGTCGGTTCGGGGTGTTTGTTTGCAGGGAATAATGGAGACGCGACTTGCGGGTATAATGGCGATGATCCAGAAAAAGGAACTGGAAGAAACGCGAGAGCTAAATTTATTCTTTCCAGCGGAGAAGAAGTTTATGATATATCAGGAAATGTTTGGGAACATGTAAAAGTTGATGCAAGTGATACTTTAATTGATGACACTCCTACTGACGGCGGGGCGGCTGAATGGCGTTGGATTGAATTTACAGCTATTACAGGCTATGGCGATCTTAGTTATGATCAAATTAGACCTTCTAATTCTTCTTGGAATGCTGATCAAGGGATGGGGCGATTATATACCTATAATGGCGTGAGTAGCAACCGCGTGTTTCTTCGTGGTGGCATGTGGTCCGATGATACTAACGCCGGCGCGTTCACGTTGAGCTTGAATTGGACGGCGAGCACTCAGCATTATACTGTTGGTGTGCGGTGTGCCAGGTAGTTTGTAGATATCTGGTATCTGAAATTTAGGTATCTGGTAAAATTATGATAAATGATTTAATACTTTTTCAAAAATTTTATGATTTTATCCTTTGGATTTATCCTACGGTCAACAAATTTCCCAAAACCCAAAGATTTGTTTTAGGACAGCAAATTTCAAATACGGTTTTAGATATTTTAAAAAATATAATTCAGGGAAATTCTGAACGATATAAATTACCATATCAAAAACAGGTAAGTGTTGATCTGGATAAATTAAGGATTCTAATTCGTCTTTCAAAAGATTTAAAATTTATAAGTATAAAGCAATATGGATTTGCTTCGGATAAAATTAATGAGATTGGAAGATTGTTGGGTGGTTGGATAAAAAATACTTAGAACATATAAACTTGAAGTTATTTAGGTTTATGCGTTTTAGGACGCAGAAGGGGTAAAGTCGCATAACCGCGTGTTTCTTCGTGGTGGCAAATGGAACAATGAAACTAACGCCGGCGCGTTCACGTTGAACTTGAATTGGAATGCGAGCAATCAGAATTATAATGTTGGTTTGCGGTGTGCCAGGTATTTCTCAATTTGGTCTGAGTGAAATGCTTACGGGCATAAGTCCGAGCCAGAAAACTACTGATTTTATTCCATCCTTGAAAAAGGAAAATACTTGGCTTTTACCTCAAGGCGGTGAGAGTATTTTCTTTAGAAAAGAAATTTCCGTCTTGAGCATTAAGCCATTATGAAATCACACAAGAATTTATTTTTAAAATTTTGTTCTTTTGAAAATCTATATAGCGCATACTTAAAAGCAAGAAGTTGTAAACGATATAAAGAGTATGTTTTGGAATTTAGCTATAATTTAGAGCAAAATTTATTCTTTTTACAAGATGAATTAATAACTCAAAAATATCATTGTGGAAAATATAATGAATTTATTGTTAATGATTCAAAAAAGCGACTTATTAAAGCGCCTGATTTTAGAGATAGAATTGTCCATCACGCGTTATGTAATATTATTGAACCGATTTTTGACAATAGTTTTATTCACGATAGTTATGCCTGCAGAAAAAACAAAGGAACGCATAAAGCGATTTTGAGATTAAAGGGTTTTTTAAAAAATAAAGAAAATGTTTATTGTTTACAATGTGATGTTAGAAAATTTTTCGCGAGTATAGATCAGAATATTTTAAAAGAATTGACAAAGAAGAAAATAGCGGATAAAAAAATTTTGAAAGTTATAAATTTAGTAATAGATAGTAGTTTTGACAATAAAATTTATGAAAATTTATTTGATTTTCGTTTAACAGGAGTTCCTTTAGGAAATCTTACAAGCCAGCTTTTTGCTAATATTTATTTGAACGAATTAGATCAATTGGTAAAGCATAAACTAAAAGCAAAATATTATATTCGCTATATGGATGATTTTTTAATTTTGGGGTATAATAAAAAGAGATTGCAACAGCAAAAAGAAGAAATATATTATTTTTTGAAGAATAGCTTAAAATTAGATTTGCATCCTAAGAAATGTAATATGTTTACTGTAAAAAGTGGAATTGATTTTCTTGGTTATAGAATTTTTGCAAATTATCGTTTGTTAAGAAAAAGCACAGTGAAAAGATTTATAAAGAGGACAAGAGTTTATAAACGGAAAGTAGATAGCGATTTGATGTCATTAGAAAAATTTAATCAATCTTTGCAGTCATGGCTTTCTTACGCTAAATTTGGGAATTCATGGGGGTTGATTGGAAGTTTGGTTGAGCTTTGGAATTAAGGCGAGATTGATAGTTTTTCATTGTTTTTTTATCAAAACTATGATATAATTCTGATATAAATAAGAAATATATGATTCAAAGAGAAGCGTTGCAAAAAATTAAAAAATGGCTTGGTAAAGAAAAAATCTTGATTATTAAAGGCGCTAGGCAAGTTGGCAAAACGTTTTTACTCAAAGAAATTAAAAAAGATTTAGAAAATACAGGAGCCAAAGTTGTCTATTTATCAGCAGATGAAATTGACAATAAATTAATATTAAAAAGTTCTGATAGTCTAAAATTATATTTAGAGCAATATTTTAATTTTCCCAATGAGTTTATTTATTTAATGATTGATGAGTTTCAAGTAATAGAAGAAGCTGGGATTTTGCTCAAAAATATTTTTGACAAATATAAAAATAAAATTCAGCTGATTGTTAGCGGATCAAGCGCGTTAGAGATAAATAAAAATTCGGAATATTTAACAGGCAGAGCTATTCATTTTAATATTGATAGGATTAATCTTAAAGAATATTTTGATTATCACGAAGACATAAATACTAAGAGATATAAACTTGCCCAATTTAATGAATTAAAAATATTTTTTGAAACCTTCAAACCAAAATTGGAATTGAGTCTTGGAGAATATCTGTCTTATGGAGGTTATCCAGAAGTTTTGACAACTCAAAATGTGGAAGAAAAAGAGGAGGTACTTAAATCTATTATCAAAACATATATTGACAAAGATATTATCAATCAGTTGAACGTGGAAAATATCACTGGCTTTAATAATTTGATAAAAATTTTAGCCGGGCAAATAGGGCAATTAACAAATAACAATGAACTTGCAAATACATCCAATATATCTATCAATACTTTAAAAAAATATTTAGAAATTTTGGTAGGCACTTATGTTATTGATTTAGTTACCCCATATTTTAAAAATATTCGTTCAGAAATTTCCAAAATGCCAAAAGTTTATATTTTGGATATTGGTATTAGAAATTATCTTTTGCGAACTTTTGAAATAAATTTGGATGGGCAAGGATCAGTAATTGAAAATTTTGTTTATAATACTTTGCTAACTCAATATGCCAAAGAATATATCCATTTTTATCGCACTTCTGCCGGAGCGGAAATTGATTTTGTGATTGAAGATAAAAATAATAAATTAACACTTTGCGAGGTAAAGTATAGAAATAAAATAAATGTGCCAGTGATAATGAAAAATTTTGAGGAAAGATATACCAATGTTGGAAAAAAATTGATTATAACAAAAGATTTATTGAAAATAGAAAAAAGTGTTTATTTTATTCCAGTCGCGCTTTTACCGTTTGTGGATTTAGGATTATTATGAAAAAATACACAATAACAATTTTATTTTGCATATCTGCTTTGGGAGGACTTTTCCTTTTTTCTAAACCCGCAAACGCCGCTTCTTACATTACCGGTCGTTTTGGGCAGGCGCTTTCTTTTGATGGTAGCGGAGATTATATTGATATGGGAGATGTTTCAGCGACTGTAAAAACAGTTAGTTTTTGGGTTAGCCCAAATAGTACGACTGAAAAATTTCTGGAACTTAACGGTGAGGCGTATATAGACGCAACAAGTGGAACAGTGGCGGCAACTGGTTTTACAAGTCCAACTATTTATGTGGATGGCGCGGAATCTTCAACATTAAGTACTGGTTGGCATTATGTGGCGGTTACAACTGGAACAGCGATAAATGCCAATTCTGTGATTGTCGGAAAAATTTCTACAACATATTTCACTGGATCTATGGATTCTATTAGAATCTACAACCGAGCCCTGTCCGCCTCAGAAATAGCAAATCATTATTTCTCTGGCAGAGGGAAGTTTGACGATTATTCAGCGAAGATCAGACTAATGGCAGATGATGCTGATAGTTATTTAGATGAAAATTTAACATTAAATCAAGATTATCTGCTGTCATATTGGTATAAAGTAGGACAAGATAATGCTAATCCGATAAATTTCACTCTTTCAGGTTCTGGAACTATAGTAGCAGAAGAAAATATAATGGCTTCGTCCACAATGGGACTGGTGGGAGCTTGGAATTTTGAGGAGGGCGGATCATCTGCTACTACTGCTGACCTTTCTGGAAACAACAATACTGGAACATTACAAGCAGGAGATGATACTGGAAGTAATGATTCTGCTACTGATATGTGGACAGGTGGTGTATCTGGAAAGTTTGGACAGGCGATTGAGTTTGATGGGACGAATGATTATGTTGATATAAATAATCCTGTTTTAGGAGCAACAGAAATGACAGTTTGCGCGTGGGTAAAAAAAGTAGGATTTGTAAGATATGCAGGGATTGTTGCTGATTATAATACAGAAGGTTATAAAAATTTTATGTTAGGATACGAAAATCCAGAAAATACTTTAAAATTTTATGTTGGAGATGGTTCTAATATGGATTCTATTGCAAAAACAGGTTTAACACAAGATGTATGGCATTATGTTTGCGGAGTTTTTATCGGTTCCCAAACTGTAAGCATTTACATAGATGGTGCGGGTAGTACAGAAAGCACTTCAATCACGAATATAGGTTTAACACAAAGTGCGAGCTGTGATATAGGGCGATATCATGGTAGCTATGAGTTCAACGGCCTAATAGATTCCGTCCGTATCTACAACCGCGTCCTCACAGCAAGCGAAGTATATGAACATTACAAAGCGGGAGACTGGAGACAATATGAACTATCATTTGAAGCAGATCAGACAGGCGCGCATCTGTTCAAATTTATACAAGACGGATCCACATCTGGAAATTCTATTGTTTATGTGGATAATTTTAGGGTGGATACTAATTTGACGGAAGACGGAGATTTTGAAAGTTTTCAAGGAGGAAATCCTGACATTCCTACGAGTTGGACTAATGATGGTTTAGATTCTGGTGAGGGGGTAGAAGGGGTGGAACAGATTCATTCAGGGAGTAATAGTTTGAAATTAGTCGCGGCAGATGCGGATGAAGGAATTTATCAAGATGTTACAGTAGAATCAGGAAAATTTTATACCCTTGGAATATGGGCGAAAAATGACAATCAAGATGTGGATGTTGTTTTGAGCGATGCAGTTTCTGCTACTGTTGATTTAACAACAAGTAATAATAATTGGACTAAATTTAATTATACATTAAAATCAGGTGGAACTACTTTAAGGATTACAATTATATCCGGCGCCACGGATCAGACAGGATATTTTGACGATGTTAGTCTGGTAGAGCTGGATTCATATTCAACAAACACAGATCCGACAACAACAACACCGTCTGCGACAGCAAATTCATATAGCACAGGAAAATGGGATGGAGCGAGTAAAGCCTTCTTATTAGATGGCGCGGATGATTTAGAATATAATGCTTCTGGCGTTTTATCAACTGCAAGCGGAACAGTATCAATGTGGTGGAAACCGATGTGGGATTATGATGCTTATGATGAAGATGCATATATTTTTAACAGCGAAGACGGAACGAATAATTTTATGAGAGTATATTTTGACGCTTCAGAAGATAAAATTATCGCCAATCTGTATGATGGAACAAATTGGACAAATGTTACAGCAACATCTTCAGCGTTAACATTCGCGGAAGATGTATGGCAACACATTGGAATAATTTATGGAAATGATACTGGAACAGTTCGTATCCTTTTGGACGGCGCGGAATCTGGGACAGATTATGATGGATCAAGCTGGACAGAACAAACTGTGCCAACATATTTTTATCCGGGTTCCCTTTACGGCGCGTCCGCGAACACAAACCAAGCGGACGGATGGATAGATGACATCCGAATATATGACACAGCATTGGCGACATCATCCTTAAATGATCTTTACACAATTGATCCAAACCCGCCGACAAACGCCACATGGAATCGGAATTTGGCAGATCCTATTATTGATGGATGACAAATAACATCCGCCAAATCGGCGGATTAAAACAATAATAAATTTACAAATGACAAAAGAATCCCCCTCGTCTCGCCTTTCCGCTTCGGGCTCGAATCGAGACGAGCGGCAAGCCGAAGCGGACTGACCCCCTTTTGAAAAGGGGGAACTAGAGGAATTAATTTAGCAAGTGCCCCCCTCTGGAGGGGGGATAGGGGGAAGGTTAAATTTTAAATTTTAAAAAAACCTGCCCGACTTTGTCATTCAGGCGGGTATCAAATAACAAATTTTAAAAGGGCTCTGGATTCCCGCCTTCGCGGGAATGACAAAAACGCATTCGTGGGGAATGACAAAGAGGCTTCGCGGGAATGACAAAAACGGGAGGGGAGGGAATAATTTCAAATTAGTTATGGTTATAAATATGCTTAAAGAAGAAAACAATTTAGCTTTTGTTGACGGACAGAATTTATATTTAGGGACAACAAAGTCAAAAAACAGGTGGAAAGTTGATTTAGCTAAGTTTAGAATTTATTTGAATAAAAAATATAAAGTTGATAAAGCTTATTATTTTTTGGGGTGCGTTAATGATAATTACCAAGATTTGTATGACGAAATTCAAGAAGCTGGTTTTATTTTGAAATTTAGAGAACATAATACTGTTATGTTGGGGAAGAAAAAAGGCAATGTTGATTCAGATATTATATTTTTTATTATAGAAAAAATGTATAGAAAAGAAAAATTTGATAAAATTATTTTAGTCTCTGGCGATGGTGATTATAGAAAATTAGTTGATTTTTTGATTGAAGAAAATAGGTTTGAGAAAATTCTTTTTCCAAATAAGAAATTCGCGTCTTCCTTGTATAAAAAATTATCAAGCAAATATTATGACCATTTAGGAAACGAGGAAATAAAAGCGAAAATAAAAAAGGGTCCCCTTAGGTAGTTAGCCGTTCGGATTCCCTTCGTCTTGATAGTTATATTGTAGCATATTTAACATTTATGTCAAGGGTGTGGGGGGGGATCCTTGTCAACCCTGTTTCTGCTGGAATACACGAAGGGGGGAACACGAATCTTGAGAGTGGGGACAGTCCGCCTTTCCGCCTCGGCTCGCTCCGCTTCGGATTGCCTAAGGCGAGACGGGAGCTCAGCGAGACAGGGGCTCGACAGCAAAGTCGAGACAGGGGGTGTGTAAAATTTGGCAAGGAATTTATAAATATGGTATAATAATTGGGGAATGAATTTTAAATTTTAAATTTAAAAAAAATAATCAATAATAAATATCAAATAACCAAACGGGAAAATCAAATCCAAATGTCAAAAATGGAAATGGGAATTTAAAATGTTTAAAAGAAATATAAAATTAAAAAATAAAAATAGCAAATTAAAAACTGCTCTGTTAAAAGCAGTTCTTAGGTGTGGACATGACGGGAATCGAACCCGTACGACTACCTGTCAAGAGCAGCATGCTACCATTAACATTACATGCCCATGTCCACAAGATTTATTATAAAGCAAAAAGAACCCTTTTTCAAGGATCCTTTTTGTTGACAGGTAGTAATGCCTGTAATGTATAGGCATACTGCTCTTAATGTTTAAAGTATAGCATAAATTAAAAAAATGTCAAGTGTTAAAAAATTTTATGGAATTAGGTAGTTAATTAGAGAGATAAATTATAATGCAAAAAAATATAAAAAATAAAAATCACAGACCCCCCCCTACCCCCCCCTTAGTAAGGGGGGGAGCGAATAACCTCCCCCCTGCCAAGGGGGGAAGCAGGGGGGTAGAAAAGAGGGGAATTATATTGTTGTTAACAGCTATTTTTGTTGTGAGTGGAATTTTTGGCGGTCTGCTGAAAACGAAAAAAGTAAATGCGCAAAATTTTATAGATACGGCTGCTCTGCAACAACGAGAAAGAGACTATCAGACTCACCTTGCAGAGGAAGCAGCAGACAAAGCTAAAGAGTTGAAGTGGAAGGCATTTAAGACGGCGACTTATAATATAATAGTTAGCATGGCAAATAATTTTACTCAAAGCCTTGCTTATAATTCAGCTGTATTTATAGCAGAAGGCGGGAAAGGCAGACAAGGTTTAGGTTGGAGTGAAAGTTGGAGTAAATATTTGAACGATGCAAAAGATGCCGCTCTTGGCGACTTTATTGGTTCAATTAGCCAAGTATGGGGAGTAGATTTTTGCGATCCCGGAGCGCTTGAAAAAATAGATATAACATTTGGGTTAATCGCAAGTATTCAAAAACCGCCTAAACCGAGATGCGATTGGAAAGATATAAAAAACAGTTGGGACAAATTAGATGACAATGATTTTACTACAAAATTAGGATTTATGTTTAATCCAAAAGTTAATTATTTAGGAAGCAGTTTTGCTCTTAAGTCAGAAATGGAGCAGTCAGCAAAAGATAATGAAAACTTAGCTAAAATGGTCAGAGGAATACCAACAGAAACAGGATTTAAAAGTATCAATGATACTGTGTCAGGGTATATACAAACTCCTGATAGTATAATTAAAGAGATGGCATGGTATCCTGCGGATGAAGCGGCAAGAAATAGGCAAACAGAGGGGATCGGTAACGCTCTTATGGCAGATCTTGTTGTCCCAACATTTAAGACATTTTTTAGCACCCTCACTGGAAAGTTAATGGAAAAATGGGCAAACAAAGGAATGTTTCAAAAAAGTTCTGGAAGCAGATCTATAACTGATCCAGAATCATCTGCCACATTAGTTGCGTCGCAAAATGACACAAAAGCGATGTATGGAGATTTAATGGAATCTGAGTTTGGAGCTGGAGGTAATTATGATATTTTATCTGATTTTGTTTCTTGCCCTGTTATGCCTCAAAATTTAAAAAATGGACCAACAAATTGTGTTATTGACAACGGTTTTAGAATGGCTATTGAAGAAGGATTGACAGTTGGACAGGCTATAAATAATAATTATTTAAAAAAAGATAATATTTTTGGGTTTAAATCTGACGGGCAAACCCCAGATTATAAAGAAGGATATTCTTTGCGGAATATGATTATTTTAAGGAGCTATCGCATATTGCCAGTTGGCTGGGAAATAGCGACGCAATATATTGAAAAATACATTGAAAGTGAAGCATATACTTTAGGCGAAATGGTTGCTTGTTATTCTATTGATGATAATTGGACAGGAGTTGAAGAAAGTTGGTGCAGAGGTATGGTTGATCCATCATGGGTTTTGAAAGCTCCAGCGAATAATTGTGATAAAATGGCTTATGGCCAAGAAATAATAAGTAAATCTACTAGTAAAGGAATAGATATGAATAAAGACGGGAAATATTATAATTTTAATAAAGATAAAGATGATCCGTTAAATGAATTAGATGATAATGACAGTCCGCCAATAATGAACATAACCCGCAATGAATTCTGCGCGGAAACTCAAAGTTGTTTAATGGAACGGGATGATGGCAGTTGTTTGAAATGGGGGACTTGTTTGGAGGAAAAGCGGATATGGGAATTTGAAGGTGATAAATGCGATGCTATATATAATAGTTGCATGGAATATGAAAGAATCCCCCTCGTCTCGCCTTCGGCAAGCCGAAGCGGACTGACCCCCTTTACAAAAGGGGGAACTAACACCACCTCGTCAACACGGGGAGGAATTGCGTATTTGAAAAATAGTTTGGATTATGGGGTTTGCGGAGCGAATAATGCTGGATGTTCTTGGTTATGCCAATATTATGATAAAGAAAAAGAAGAATGGACATGTGGAATGGATCCAGCTTCGCCTTTAGCGTTTCCAGAAGGATATAGTTTGCCAGCTCCGACGACTGGCGCGTTATTTTTTGATAATTCTGTCCAAGAATGCGAACAAGCGGATGAAGGATGTCATAAATATATTAGATTGACAGACGGAGCGAATTTAGTTTTTAATGGCGGATTTGAAAAGGGCGCTGAAACAGCTTTAAATTTAGATGGTCAGCCCGCCAATTCTTCTGTAATAATCAAATTTAATGATTGGCCTATTGAAAAAAGTTCTGGAGATAATTTTGAAATTGAAAAGATGATTGATAATGAAAAAGGAGGCTGGGTTTATAAAATAACAACAAATGGTGGAAATAATGGATTATATTTTTATGATAATTCTAAAAAAGATTTAACATTGATGCCAAGTAATTACAGATTTGATTTGTATAAAAATTACGTGTTTTCCGTTGATGTAAAAGTGATTTCTGGAAAGGTTGAGATCGGGCTTACAGACGGATCTGCACGGATTGTAAACGGATCTTCACGGATAGGTGAATGGGAAAGAATAGTTGTTGAATTGCCAAAGGAAGAAATGATTATCAATAAAGCTTTTATACATAGTGTTGGAGGATCGGAATTTTATTTAGATAATGTTCAATTGGAGGAGGTACAGACGGATTTGCACGGATTGGGAACGGATGGGGACGGATATGCGTATAAGGAGTATGGAGATTATAGCAGAGTAGCTTATATTAAAAAAGCTCCTGATTATTTAGATTGCGCGAATAATATAAAGTTATTTAAGCAAGGAGTGGAAAATGGGACTCTTACACCAACTGAACTGGAAAATTATGAAAACATTTTATCAGAGTGCTCTAATTACGCTATGGAATGTTCTGAAGAACAGGTCGGTTGCCAAAAATATTCTCCTGTAAATGGAGATCCATGGATACCTGCTATTATTTCGGAAGAAGATACATGCGATTATGAATGTGTTAATTATAAATCATATAAACAAAGCGCGACTAATTTTTCAACGGCTATAATGAATGTCAATTTTATTGCAGATAGTCCTTATTTGGGCTCCGCACCACCCCCTAACCCCCTCCTCGGGGAGGAGGGGGGCATCGCGCCACCGCTCGGTGGAGCTGGCTCGGGGGGGAGGTTATGTCCTGCTTCAACGTCTGGATGTACAGAATTTACTAATTTAGATGAATTAGAACAAGAAGGCGAATCAAAAGAATATTATAGTTTTTTAAAGCGATGCGTTAAACCAGATGACGCAGGAGTGTCTTGTGGAACATTTTATACATGGATAGGAAGCGATACAGCCGGGTATCAATTAAAAGAATATTATTTAGAGAAAGCTGGTGATGGCGTTAGAGAAATAAATAATCCGCAGGATTTTGGAGAATGTAATAATCAGCAGGACGCTATAGATAATTCAGCTAATTGTAAGGAATTTTATAGTGAAGATGGAACTGTCTATTATGCTATTTATCAAAATACAGTGACTTGTAGCGAAAACTGTCATCCTTATCGTCAAACTAGCGATAGAATAAATAAATCAGAATGCGTTTTTTATGGAAGTACATGGAATAATGGACTAGATGTATGTAATTTAGAAAAAGAAAATTGCGATAATAGCGGAGGTATATGGGATACTAATGAAAAAGCTTGTATGTATCAAGCAGTTCCAGAAGAGGGGATAGTTTGTTCAGTTGAAAATGTAGGGTGCAGGGAATATAAAGGAACAACTAGCGCGAATGTTAAAATTATTCTTAGAGATGAGTTTGAAGGCATGGACAGTGATGGATGGGAAAATTCTGAACAAAGCAACAGATCAAGTTATTTTACTGGTCATTCAATAACACCTACTGGAGCGAATGACATAATCAAAACCCTGTCTGGCGAATCTAATTTGCAAATCGGCAAAGAATATAAAGTGTCATTTTTGGCTAATTATAATTCAAATAACAGCAGGACAGTGAGAATTCAATTAAGGGGAATAAATTTTATTGCTGAAAGAACATTGGAAATAAAAAATAACGAGACTGATGATTGGAATATATATCAGGCAGGTCCAATGGTTTTAACAGGAGATTTAGATGAAAATGGGGCGCTTGAAGGAAGAGATGCGAATATTATGAATGCTATTATCAGCAATCCAGCCAGCGCCACTGCCAAGCAGGTGGAACTTGCTGACATAAACGGCGATGGCATAGTGAACATCACAGATCGTGACATTTTTAATAATTATAGAAATAACCCGAGCCAAGTTCAAGAAATAGTAATCAAAGACGTCAACAATAATTTATATTTTGATAATATAATTGTTAAGGAAGTTTTAGAAAATAGTTATTTAATAAAAGATTCTTGGACTGTTCCTGAAAAATGCGATGAACCTATTTCAGGGTTCCAACTGGGATGTGAAGAATACAAAAATATTGCAGGAGATTTTGTTCAGTTAAAATCTTTCACTGACATCTGTCCATCAGAAGCAGTTGGATGTTCGCGAATGATTGATACTTATAATTCAGATACTGTTTTAAAACAAGTTTTTAATGAAAGCGATGAAAGTCAGATAATCGTCCCTGCTGATGAAGTGGTTTATTTTATTGATGATTTCTCAAAAGAATGTCATCTTGAAGATAAAGGGTGCCAGCGACTTGGCGTTCCTCAGTTTAATAAAGATAGAACAGCATTAGATGTTGATGCAGGCGGATATAGCGGAGATGTTTATCTAATAAATAATCCTGATAATTATGGAAGTATATTATGCGAATATGAAGCTGTTAATTGTTCTGAATTTGAAGATAGCGATGGTAATAAAAATTATTTTAAGGATCCTGGGGATAAAGTGTGCCAATACGCAAATGGTCAATGGTTGAAAAATGGTACAGAAGAAGCATGTCCTACAGAAATAAATTTTGATTTCACTATTGGCGCTAATGGAATAGATGTTCCTATGCCTACAAACGGATGGGCTGGATTATGCCCTTCTTCTCAAAGTGGATGCTTAGAATATATAGATCCTTTAAGTGATAATAATCCCAACTTAATTTTAAATGGAGATATTGAACAGGATATTGATAAAAATGGGCGACCTGATGAATGGAATAATTGCTTATCTATTCCTTTTGGGTATGGAGATAGTAAAGCGATTAGCTCAAATTGCAATCAAACTATTTTATTTAAAAAACCTGGATTATATACATTATCCGCTTTAGTAAGAGGCGCTGGAATACTTACTATACAGGGATGTTATACAAGTTCGCCTGATAATAGCATGGTAATAGAGCCAGACGGAGCATTGACTAAAGCAAATTTAATATTTTTTATGGAAGGCGCTAATCCTGATACGCCGTTAGAGATAAGAAGTGGAAGATTTTATGTTTATGAGCCTGATTTGGAATGTGAATTGATTGCGCGAAGCGATTTAGGAATAGGGGCAGATCCAACTATGGATGAAATTAGCATAAGGGAAACAGGAGTTTATTATAATTTAGATGATACAGTTAATGGATGTTCAGAGTATTCTAATTATGAAGGATGCGTTTTGGTTAATCAAAGAAATTTATTGCAGACTGAATGGAATGAAAATAATGAGATTAAGCCTGTTTATAATGATTTAATATATAGTTCTAATCTAGCTGTTAGCGGAAAAAATAACATTACATGCGATATACAAAAAAATGAATTAGCAAATTATTGCGATGATAATTATATAGATGGAACACCTGCTTTTGAGAATTGCGCAAAAATAATCGCGCAAACTCAAAAAGGTTTTTGCAGCGCGAATAAATTGATTAAAGCAAAACAAGATAGAGTTTGTGATAGGTGGCTATATGATATGACATCTGAAAAAATCACAAACACGAAAGGCGAGACTGAGATAAAAGTTTGGAATGTAGGGGAATGCAACGCTCTTGATGAATCAGGTCAATGTATAAGAAAGGTGGAAAGCCCAAAAGAGAATATTGAATTTTCTTTTGTTAATATTGATTTAATGAATAATATTTCAGGCATGAGTAAAGTTGGATTTCAATGGGATAACAACCATAAAATAGAAGGCAATTATTCTATAAGCAATATGTCGCAGTTTGGACAGATGATAAATTTTCAAGGAGGATTTGAAATGTCAACACCTGTTGGACAGCCAGTAGGATGGGAGAGCGAAGCTGAAATAGAGTATGGAGAAGCTTGGAGTCCTATTTATTTTCAAGTTATAAATAATCCAGTTGACTCTCAACTTGAATTAGGATTAGACTCAATATCAGCTCCTGAAGGAAAAAATTTCTTAAAGATTAATAGAGATTATAAGGCATTTACTAAATATTTTCCAGCTTATGACAACATGGAATATGTTATAAGCGGATCAATTAATAGTATTAACTCTGGCGCAAATGCTTCTGCTCAAATACAAGTTTTAGTTTATGGACAAAATAAAAATAGATTACAAATAAATAATCATGATGGAGAGAGGATTATATTATCGTTAGATGGTGGCAAGCAGTGGACTTTTTTATCAAAAAGATTTACAATTAATAATAGCGAAGCCGCATTTTTGAGAATTGAACTGATTAATTATTTAGGTTCTGAAGATGATTCTGCGTATTTTGATGACATTACTATCCTGCCTGCTTTAGAATTAAGAGATAGCGAGGACATCTCCGCAATGGCTCCGTCAATATGCAAGATATATCCGCAAGAAGATTCTTTAGCTTGCGAGTATGTTGGGGATGAAGGATTATCTTATAGAGGAGAAAGAGGATATTGTCTTGAATATGACAGAGCGCCTGGAAATCCAGATGTGTGTATAAACTGGTTCCCTACTAATGTCATTAGAGGCGACGAGGAAATTGAAATGCCATTATTCAATGAAGGAATACCTTTATTTTATTGCGCTGAAGTCCAGCTTTTGGAATATAGGAAGACAACAAATGCTCCGCTATGTGTCAATTGTAATAACCAATGCCCAGTAGAAGGAGGTTATGTATGTAGTGGCTGTCATGGCGATCATGGAGGTGGCAGGGGCAATGGAAGGTGTATTCCTAGTGGAGAAATTATAATACAAGATAATGATGGAGACGCTAAGTCTGGCTGGTATGATTATAATGGGACAATTCGCTATGGAGAATATGCTAATGACACGGGAGGTAGAACTAGAATATATTCTGAAGAATTGTTAGCGCGATGCGTTAAAATTATACAAGTTGCTAAATTAGGAGGAGAGAACAGGGCTTGGTTTGATAGAATGATTTCAAATACTGATTATGCGGGAGTTCCTGATTTGATGTATAACGATGAAAATTATAAATATAATAGTTTTAATTCGCCTTATGGCGCGATGATAAGTCCAGATGGCGAGATTATTTATAATATTACTGAATTAGAGGGAAATGAAGATACTATAGATGGAAAAGATGCTTTGATGATTTTAAGAACTACTAACGGCGAGTATATTGGAATGCCTGAATGGGGGTTGCCTTATTCTGCCAGTAGCACTCATTTTTCTACCGCGTATTATAACGTTAATGGCGATGATTTACAGTTTATTGAATTTGGAGTTCCTGTTCAAAATAGTATAGAGGGAGCTACGGATCGTTTGAAAAATTTATTCGCGGAAAGTTATCTTGCTTGGGAATGGGATGATAGATTAAAAAAATATCTTGTAGCGCCAGAATTTATATGGGGACCGCCAGAAAATATATGCGCTGGAAACAGAAGAACCGAAGCTATGACAGTAACAGAACAATTTTGCGGTATTCCTCCTATTATAGATAATATAAAAATTGGCAATTCTTCAGGAGGACAAATAGAAATTGGAAGGAATAGCAGTGTTTTATTGAAATTTACAAGCGAAATAAATAAAGAACAGACTCCTCTTACCGCTTATTATATTGATTGGAGAGATGGGACAGATAGTATCGCGGAAGAATTAAAGGTTATGGATAAACCGCATATTACTAATCCGCATAGTTTTAGTCATTTTTATAGTTATGATGATGTGTATAAAAATAGAAATTTAACAGGAATAAATTGTTATGATTTTGACGATCCTGAGTGCGCCATTTATGAAAGAGGAGATTGCTGTTTAGTAAAACCGAGAATAAGAATAACCGATAATTGGGATTGGTGCAGTGATGGAATAGACGGATCTCCTTGTCCTTCTAATAATAAAGCTAATTGGGATGAGTTTGGCGGGTTGATTGTTGTTAGTGAGAGGTAGGGACACGAATTATAAAAATGTCAAATAACAAAGTTCAAATGTCAAATCAAGCTCAAAATTCAAAGGTCAAAAAAAACTATAATTTAGGAGAACGAACAGCAAAATTTGGGGAAGATATTATTGTATTTTCTAAGTCTATATCACATAATGCAGTGCATAATCCGCTTATAAGTCAAATAGTAAGATCAGGAACGAGTATAGGCGCAAATTATATGGAAGCAGATGGCGCAGAATCAAAAAAAGATTTTAGACATAAAATAGCAATAGTAAAAAAAGAATCAAAAGAAACAATGCATTGGCTTAGGATGATTGCCAAAGCTAATCCAGAAAAAGCGCAAGAGTGTAGAAAATTATGGAAAGAAGCTCACGAATTTGCTTTAATTTTTTCTTCTATACTTAGGAAATAGTTTGACATTTGAGCTTTGGATTCCCGCCTGAACGAGCCATTCGGGCAGGTGATTTGACATTTGGATTTTGAAATTTGAAATTTTATAAAATTATATGCGTAAAATAATATCAATATCAATAATCATAATAGCGACCTATTTTGTAATCGGCACTGCTTTTAGTCAAAAAAAAGACGCTATAGGTGTTAAAATTATTAAAAATCCTGAACATTCTCCTGTTTTAGTTTGGTATCAAAATCAGAATTTTATAAAAGGCAGTCCGCAACCAATGTTAGTTGATGGATATGACGGAGTTAAAGATGGTAATACTGTATATGTAAATGTAGCTAATGTGGTAAATCCTTCTAATGAAAGTTTTACTAATAATGTTTATACTAATATTTATGTTATTTCATATAATGAAGGCGCAGGCGAGGATGTATCTGGAATTTTTGATCAGATTATTAGTAATTGGAAATTTAACAGTAATATAAGCGATGGAGCTGTTACAAGGCTTAATGTTTCTATGAAAGAAGCATTAAGAAGAGATACAAGAAGATTAGCGGATATGTCTTTTATAAATAATACATTGAATAGTTATTATACTGCGTATGGCAAATATCCAGATTTATTAGCTGGAACATACATTAAAGGAGAATCAATGAGTAAATGGCCAAGCTGGCAAGCGAGTTTAGGCAATACTTTAGGTGTTGCTATGCCTGTTGATCCATTAAATACATTTTATGCTTTTGATATATGTCCAATAGCTAATTGTCAATGTGAAAAAATAAGCGAATTTTATGATACTGAAACTTGCTGGAATCAGCAGAGAAAAGAATTTAACGGAGAAAATAATGTCGCGGATGGATTAAATAATAATAATTTTTTTAATGCTTTTGTGTATTATTATAAGTCAAGCGATAATGGCATGAATAGCTATATTGAAGTTTCACATTGGGAAACCCCGTATCTTGATAATAGCGCGTTTAATGATTATCCTTCATTAACAGTTCAAAATAATAATCCTGTTATAGAATCAGTTGAGACAGTAAAAATGAATTATAATGAAGAAAATATTATTGGAATGAAAGCTTATGATAAAGACATCTCAACAACAGATATATCATGGACTTTGCAAAATTATTCAGCATGTTTAAATAATGTTAGTTTAGAAGATGTTAGTCATAAGACGGATGGCTGGTCAGATAATGCAAATAGATTTGAAAGTTATAAAAATGTAAAAATACAAAGTAAATCTATAGATTGCGATGGAGAAATAAGGTTAACAGCTACTGATGGAGATGGTGGATCATATAATTACGACATTAATGTCGATGTGAAAAATATGCCAGCGCTTATTAATAGATTAAGCAATGACACAGGAATCGTGGACACAGGAAATGGAGATGTTGCGTTCACAACGGAAATTTTAACTAAAAATAAAGATGGAAATAATCTTACTTGGAGCACAAGCGGATTTTCTGATGCTGGAATAGCAGATCTTAATAATAGTTCAAGTAATATAATAAGCGGTATATTTAATCAAGCTGGAGTCTGGTCAATTAGAATAAATGTAAAAGACCAATATGATGTTATTTCAACATATCAAACACAGGTGATGTCTATAAATAATTCGCCTGTAATTACAAGCCCTAATACCTCATCTATGATTTTAGAACAGCCTAATTGGAGTTTTTCTATAGAAGCTCATGACAATGCGCCATATTATGATGTTGACGGAAAAGCGCATCCTCATTTGCCAATAACTTATGGTTTAATTGATAATCCAAATTGGGTTAATTTAACTGGTAATAAAATGACTGTTCTTCCATCAAATGATATTGATGTTGGCGATTATAATTTCACAATAAAGGCAACAGATTCTAAAGGAGCTTTCTCTACTCAAAATTTTTCGTTAATAACTTTTAATAATCCGCCTGTAATAACAGATTATCCAAAAGATGGAATTGTTATGCGAGCTAGAGGCAATTTTTCTTATCAAATAAAAGCTTCGGATCCTGATGGGCATAGTTTAACTTATAGTATAGATTATAGTATAGACAATAATAATCTGTTACAAATAAGTCAAGCAGGAGTTATAACTGGAGGGGCTTTTAACATTGATGACGGGGGAATATATAAGATAACCATTGTTGTAAATGATGGGTATAAAGGAGGAATAACAAAAGAAAGTTTCACTTTACAGTTAAATAGTTTTTGCGGGGATGGAAAAAGGCAGGAGCCAAATATGGAAAAATTAGGAGGACAGGAGAATGACGGGTATGAACAATGCGATTATATAAATTATAATGCTCCTAGTAATCCAACAGAAAGTTCAAAGGCTAAGCAGTATATATGTTATTCTGATTGTTCTTTTTCTATCAATGGAATATATAGCGGATGGTGCGGGGATGGAACAGTTCAGAGCGCAAGAGGCGAGAATTGCGATCCTGAAGAAACAAAAGAAAAATATGAAGAAAGAATGGGGTATGAATTTGGAATAAGCGATGCGGATTTTGAGGGTATTCTTGCTTCATGCACACCTGAGTGTGAGATAGGGTGCGAAGGAGAAGAAGCCTCTGAACTTGGAAAAGGATGTTATATAGGCGCTAATGAGTGTCTGAAAGGAAAAATGGAGTGTCTTAATAATGAAGCAATTTGTGTAGATGTATTTACTCCGAAAGATGGGATTGGAATTTATGATTATTGTTGCCAGTCAATTGAAGAAACAGGAGATGTGTTAAAAGCCCAACAGGATTTAGCAGAACTTAGAAATACAGGAATTCTTACTAGAGTTAAACCATCTGTTGCTGAAACTGGGATTGGAAGAGGTTCGTATTATTGTGAGGATGTTTGTAAGCAATCAAATCAGATATGCGTTGGAGTAGCTATAACTGATTGGCCACAACATTTTTGTTATGCTGTAAAATGTGATGCGGGAAAAGTGTGCACTAACTCTGGGAATACTAAATTAAATGATTGCAGAACACAATATCCATTTGGCTCATGGGATGGAGATGATTGCACAGAACCCGAAAAATATTTTGTTGGATATACTTCTTGTCTTTGTTATAGAGAGAATTAAGGGGAAGGTCGATTTTTTCTGTCATTCCGCGCTTGCCTCGCCGATTCGGCGGGCTTGACGCGGAATCCAGTATAGATCCCGCTCGTCTCGATTCGAGCCGAAGCGGACATCAAGTGCGGGATGACAAATATATTTTATATGAATAAAACAAAAAAAATTATTTTAGCGATTATATTTATAATATTAGCGATAGCTGTATTTTTAATGTTTTTTAAAAAAGATATTGCTACTTTGTTGAAAGGCAATAAAACAAGCAGTGAACTCGGGGAAAAATTTGTTTTTCCAGCCCAAAAACAAGATGAAGTTTCAAGAATTCTTCCAGTAATTGAAGAAAGATGTTCAGGTGAACAAAATGAACAAGATAAACAAAAATGTTTTAACCAATTAAGTTTAGAAAAAGCTCTTTTTGGAAAAAATCTGCAAGGATGTATTAAGATAATTGGAGATATTGATAAAAGGGATGAATGTGTAATGGCTATCGCGAAACAAAGCGAGAATGAATTGGGTTCAGAAGATTTATGTGATCGCATTGCGAATAAAAAAAGAAGAAATGAATGTTTTTCCGTTATGGCTATTTTTAGACCTTATAATTTAGAAAATAATATTTGCCAAATTCATGATGATGAGCCGTTTGAGGTGAAAGAATGTCAGGATAGAAGAGTTGCGATGCAAATAGCTGATATGATAAATGATGCTAAAAGCGAAGAAGAAAAAGTAGAAGCGATTGCTAATTGTAAAGAAGATATGGCATTGGAATATGGGAGTTTGTGTTTAAATTACGGGTTAGGGGCGTTGAATTTTCAGTGTGATTTACTTCCTGAAGGGAGAATTAAAGATTATTGTATAACAATAAATATTAAAAAAAATGCCGAGGACTTTATTTCTGAAAAAGATTGCAATGATATGCCGATAGAAGTTCATAGAAAAGTTTGTTTATCTGAAATTGAAACACAAAAGGATAGATATGAGATAGATTCTGATAATGACGGAAAAAGCAATGGTAGTGAATTGTTTTTTCAGACAGATCCTTTTAATCCAGACAGCGACGGCGATGGGCTTTCTGATGGGGATGAACTTGAAAAATACAGATGCAGTCCTTTACATTATGATACAGACAACGATGGGTTATCTGACAGCGAGGAATTTAAGCTTGGCACTCATGTTCATAAACCAGATACAGATGGCGATGGCATTATAGATAGTAAAGATGATAATCCTTTTTCTGAAGATAGTGATGGCGATTGGCTTAGCGACGATGATGAAAAAAAATGGGGGACTGATCCGAATAATAAAGACACGGACGGCGATGGTATTGATGACAGAACTGAAATTAAAAATACAACTAATCCGTTAGGAGAAGGATGGATGCATGATACTGATAAAGATGGGCTGATTGATGTTGATGAAAGATTTTATCTTACTGATCCGTTAAATCCAGATACAGATGGAGATGGGGTTTTGGATGGGGATGAATACTAAAGCTCAAAGCTCCCGCCAACACGGCCGTGCCTACCGGCAGGCAGGCAAAGTATTCCAAATGTCAAATCACCTGCCCGAATGGCTCGTTCAGGCGGGAATTCAAAGCTCAAATGTCAAAAATATCCTTGTCATCCCGCACTTGATGCAGGATCCAGAAATTTAGATCCCGCATCAAGTGCGGGATGACAACTGTATCATTTTTTGGATTTTGAAATTTGAAATTTTATAAAAAAAAATATGTTTGAAGATTTAAAACAACAAAATAAGGTTGATGGCGCGACAGCGCATGGATCTGATTCCTCTGTATCTTCTGACAAAGATATGGCGGGCGAGGCAGATAAGCATAATGATGATAATAAAGTTCCTGAGTTATCAGATGCAACTACTTCTGCTAATGAAGTTGACATGCATAGATTAGCTCATACTGGTAATATTGAAAAAAATGATAAAGTTGAAGATATTTTTGAAAAAATTAAAGATGGCGATAACGTTCAAGAATCTAAAAGTCAAATCCCTGTTTTAAAAGAAGTAAATGAAAAAAAACAAGAGATAGAAGATGAGAAAGATGGCAAAAGAATCAAAAAGAGGATATTTTTTATAGTTTTGATAGTTGTAATTATAGTTGGCGCAATATTATTATTATTATTTTTAAATAGAAATATTGATTTTGCTGTTGAGGACGCCACGCCCGCCTTGCCTGTTAGCAAGACAGGCGGGCGGGAATCAACACGAATGATGGAAGAAGAGTTAGAAGGGGAAGAATGGGTAGATGATGAATGGGAAGATGAAATTATAGATACAGATGGCGATGGGTTAAGCGATAACGATGAAATGAATTTGGGAACTTCAGTTTTTCAAATTGATACAGACGAAGATGGATTGAGCGATAGGGAAGAAATTGAAGTATATAAAACTGATCCATTAAATTCTGATACAGATGGAGATATGTATCTTGATGGTAATGAGATAGAAAAAGGGTATAATCCTAAAGGCGAGGGGCTATTATTAAATTTATAATTTCAAATTATATCCTTGTCATCCCGCAAATCGTAGCAACGATTATGTCCGCTTCGGCTTGAATCGAGACGAGCGGGATCCAGAAATTTAGATCCCGCATCAAGTGCGGGATGACAAAAGTAAATACTGGAAGACATTTAGATATTTGAAATTTTACAGTTTAATAGAACTTAAATTTTTTATATAATATGTTGAATCTTGATGCCACAAAAGAAGAAAAAAAAACCGACAATGATGATAAAATGTTAGGTGGTGTTTTAAAATCTGATAAAAATGAGGAACAAAATGTAATACAAGAAAATATTATAAAAGAGGATAGTTTGAAAAAAAAGAAAAGCGGAGCTATTTTCGGGAAAGAAAAAAAAATTGTTACAATCAGCGATAGTGAAATAGAGGAATTGACAAAAGATGTTGAAACCCATGTAATGCCTTCTAAGTTTATTATAAAAGAAATAGATGATCTAAAAAGAAATAAAAAAATTTTATTAATTTTAATATCAATATTTTTTGTATTTGTAGTGATTACAATTGGAGTTGTCATAATATTTAAGTTAAGGGCTAATGGGTCTAAACCAGATATAAATGTAACGATTGAAAATCCATCAGATGTTATAGATGATACAAACGGATATATTGAGAGTCCTAATATTTATGTCGCTACAAGCACGCCGGATATAGCCACAAGCACGCCAGATATAGCCACAAGCACGCCAGATATAGCCACAAGCACGCCAGATATAGCCACAAGCACGGTTGATATCTATGATTCGGATCATGATGGATTAACTGATTTAGAGGAAGAGTTGTTTGGTTCTGATAAATTAAATTTTGATAGCGATGGAGATGGATATTTAGACGGCTTGGAAGTTATAAATTTTTATAATCCTTCAGCATTCGCGCCTAAGTCTCTTGATGAGGCGGGGTTGGTGAACATATATAATGAGAGTCGTTATAATATTTTATATCCATATAATTGGGAAACAGAAGTCGTAGAGGAAGGAAAAATATTATTTAAAGCAAGTAATGGAGAATTTATACAACTTATGTTGTCGCCTAATCTAGATGGGTTTTCTGTAAAGGATTGGTATTTAAGCCAGGTCCCAAATCCAATGGATATTATATTAGATATGGAAGAGATTACAAATAGTAATCGTATGAATGGATTAAAAATAGATGAAAATGTTGTATATTTAAATGATTATAATTATATTTATGTTATTACTTATAATTTTGCGTTAACTGGTCAGATAAATTATCCATCAGTATTTATAATGATGTACCGTAGTTTGATTTCAAAGATTGATACAGATGGAGATGGAATCGCTGATTATGAGGAAGTTGATATTTATAAAACAGATCCTAAAAATATAGATACAGATAGAGATGGACATAATGATGGAGATGAAATATTAGGAGGATATGATCCGTTGTATTAATTCCAAAATTCAAATTGTTCCAAATTATTCCAAACAAAATCCAAATGTCAAATGTCAAAACCGGAAGAATTAATTTAGCAAGTTTCCACGCCAACACGGCGCGCAGGCCTCTATGAGAGCCTGCCCGAACGACTGTCCAGTCGGGCGGGGGGACAGGGGTGTGTTTTTGTATTTGGATTTTGACATTGATTTGGCATAATTTGAGCTTTGAAATTATATTACGATGTTAAATATTGAGATAAATAATACAACAGATTTTCCAGTGAACACCAAAAGTGTTCATAGAACTGTGGATAAGTTTTATAAATTTATTGATAGATTGGATTTGATTAAAGTAAGTAAGGAATTATCAATTGCGTTTATTTCTAACAAAGAAATAAAAAAAATGAATAAAATTTATCGTGGCATAAATAAGCAGACAGATGTGCTTTCTTTTGGAAATTTAGATACAAATATACGAATGAATGCGAATGATACGAATATTGCGAATAAGGGGAATAAAAATGGAACATTTTTTGCTCCCCCCCTTTATAAGGGGGGGATACAGGGGGGGTATGCTGAAATTATAATTTCATATGAACAAGCCAAAAAACAAGCTAAAGATAAAAAAATTACTATAAAACAAGAAGTAGAAAAATTGTTAATTCATGGATTGTTGCATCTCATTGGATATGATCATCGCACTGATAAAGATGCTCTGGAAATGGAGGGAATTGAGAGGGAAATGGGGCAAA
>JBHPIX010000020.1:0-16700 GCA_042568285.1 Patescibacteria group bacterium
CCTATAAAAATTGCGGTTGGCTTGTTTTTCGTTCAGAAAAATCCTCAATGTGTCAACGGACACACCTGCGGTTTTCCTGAACTGCAAAACTTCACCACCCATCAATTTTTATTATGTTCTAATTGCGATTTTGCAATGTGCTGTCCATAGAAAAATAATTTTATTTTCCCATGCTTGTCGTGAAAATAAAAATAACTTTCCATTATTTTTAATAATGGATTTAAAAGAGAGGGGGTGAATTAAAATGGCAGTAAAAAAGAAAAAAGCAGCTAAAAGAAAACCAGCTAAAAGAAAAGTAGCTAAAAAGAAACCAGCTAAAAGAAAAGTAGCTAAAAAGAAACCAGCTAAGAGAAAGGTAGCTAAAAAGAAACCAGCTAAGAAAAAGGTGGCTAAAAAGAAACCAGCTAAAAGGAAAAAAAAGAAATAGAAACGATAACTAAAAAGCAGGTCAAATAAGAGACCTGTTTTTTAGTTGCTTTACTCGTTTTTTTAAATATGCTACGCTTCTAATATTATATGGATAAAGAAAAATTTATAATTATAGATGGAAACGCTTTGCTACATAGAAGCTTTCATGCTTTGCCACCGCTTACAAATCAAAAAGGCGAGCTTGTTAATGCTATTTATGGTTTTATGATGGTGTTATTAAAAGCATTGCGTGAAATGAATCCTAAGTATATTGTTGTTACTTTTGATAAAGCGGAACCTACTTTTCGTCATAAAATGTATAAGGAATATAAAGCGACAAGAGTTAGAGCTGAAGGGATTGAGGAATTATATAATCAAATGCCTAAATTAAAAGAAGTGTTGTCGGCATTTCATATACCTATTTACGAAAAGTCAGGATTTGAAGCAGATGATATTATAGGAACAATAGCCCATAAATTAACAATTGGAAATAATATTCAAGGAAATGTAAAAATTCAAACCATAATTGTAACGGGTGATTTGGATACATTACAGCTTATTGATGATAATACAAAAGTTTGGACATTAAAAAAAGGGCTTTCTGAAATGATTATTTATGGCGCGGAACAGGTTAAAGAAAGATTTAAAGGATTATCTCCTGAACAAATGATTGATTATAAGGCTTTGAGAGGAGATCCATCTGATAATATTATAGGTGTAAAAGGCATAGGAGAAAAAGGGGCGATTAATTTATTGAATGAATTTAATAATATTGAGAATTTATATAAAAAATTAGAAGCTGAGGAAACGGAGTTGTCTCCAAAATTAAGTAAATTATTAATTGATAATAAGAAATCAGCATTTTTAAGCAAAGAGCTTGCTACAATTGATAGAAATACGCCGATAAAATTTATATTCGCTGATTGCGTTTGGGATGGATATGATCAAGAAAAAGTTTTTAATTTATTTCAAGAGCTTCAATTTAAATCACTCCTTAATAAATTGCCGAAAAATAATAATGATGAAAAGGAAGATATTAATATTCAAGGAGCATTGTTAGATATTTCTAAAAAGAATACAGAAAAATATATTTTTGTTGATACAGAGGATAAATTTGAAAAATTTTTAAAGCAACTTTCTGGACAGAAACAAATAGTTATTGACACTGAAACAACATCTACTGACGCGATGGAAGCTGAACTTTTGGGAATTAGTTTTTGTTGGAAAAAAGGAGAAGCGCGATACATCGCAATTTCTAGTTTTTTGGATGTTAAAAATACAAGTTCCACTTTACCAAAGTGTCAAAAATCTGTCATCCCGCACTTGATGCGGGATCCAGAAGTTGATTTAAATACTAGATTCCGCGTTAAGCGCGGAATGACAAAAAGAAATGGTAACTATATTTTAGGACAGTCTGAAAGAAATAAGTTAAAAGCTATTTTAGAAAATTCAGAAATAAAAAAATGCGGGCATAATATAAAATATGACTCAAAAGTGTTAGCTAATCACGGAATTAATCTGCGAGGCATAAATTTTGACACAATGATTGCGTCTTATCTTTTAAACCCTGGTAGCAGAGCTCATAGTTTGAATAATTTAGCGTTTACTGAATTAGGTCATCAGATGATTCCAATTGAGGAATTAATAGGCAAAGGAAAAAATCAAATTAGCATGGCGGATGTAGAGTCAAAAAAAGTGTCATATTATTCTTGCGAAGACGGTGATTATACTTTTCAGCTGATGGAAAAATTAAAATCCCGTTTACAACAGTATAAAAGCGATAAAATTTTTAATGAAATAGAAATTCCGCTAATACAAGTTTTAATAGAAATGGAATTTAATGGAGTAAAAATTAATGTTGATTTTTTACAAAGCTTAAATAAAGAACTTGATAAAAAATTGCAAAATATTAAAAATAAAATATTTGATTTAGCGGGCAATGAATTTAATATTTCATCACCAGCTCAATTAAAAGATGTTTTATTTGATAAACTTAAAATTCCAGTAAAAAATATAAAAAAAGGGAAGACAGGTTTATCAACCGCTGCGTCTGAACTTGAAAAGTTGCGCGGACAACATCCGATTATAGATTTTATTTCCGAATATAGAGAATTATCAAAGCTTATTTCAACTTATGTTAACGCTTTGCCTAAACTTGTTAATAAAAAAACTAATAGAGTCCATACAAGTTTTAATCAAACAATTACCGCGACAGGCAGATTGTCATCATCAAATCCTAATTTACAGAATATACCTATAAGAACAGAATTAGGAAAATCTGTCCGTAAAGCTTTTATTGCTGAGAAAGGATATAAATTGTTATCCTCAGATTATTCACAGATAGAATTGCGTATTATAGCCTTATTATCAAAAGATAAAAAAATGATTAAAGCGTTTAATGAAAATCAGGATATCCATATAGCGACCGCGTCAGAAATTTTTAAAGTTAATTTAGAAGAAGTAACATCTGTAATGAGGAGGCAGGCAAAAGCCATTAATTTTGGGATTATGTATGGCATGGGACCGCGGGGGTTGGCTGATACAGCGGAAATTTCTTTTCAAGACGCGCAGAATTTTATTGATGAGTATTTTTTGCTTTATAAGGATGTAAAAAAATATTTGGATAAGACATTAGAGGATGCCCGTAAAAATGGATATACAGAAACATTTTTTGGCAGGCGAAGATATCTTCCTGAAATTGCTTCGCGAATGCCGATGATCAGAGCCTCTGCTGAAAGAATGGCAATCAATCATCCCATTCAAGGCACATCAGCGGACTTGATTAAAATGGCAATGATAGAATTACATAAAAGAATACAAAATCAAAATATTAAAATGATTCTACAAATTCACGACGAACTTTTGTTTGAAGTTAAAGAAAGCGAATTGGAAAATGCTAAAAAAATTATTAGAGAGGTGATGGAAAATATAGTAAAATTTGACGCGCCGATTAAAGTTGATATTGGGGTGGGGGATAATTGGGGGGAGCTCTAGAGAAAAATATGAGATATACGGTTATTTATATGGTAATGATTAATAATTTTAAATGACAAATTTTAAATTTTAAAAAAATATCAAATTTTAAATAACTAAATATTAAACTGATAATAATGTTTTTAAAATAGCTTTAATTGTATCTATATTATTATTGTTTTATATATATTTTAATTTTTCATATTCCACAATCTATACAATTTATGTATAGATTGTAGAACAGGTAATTTTATTTGTTAAGTCTATCAAAATTATTAAGAAATTAGAAATATAAAAGGCAGTTTTTTGCTTAATTAAGTCAAAAAAAAAGTATAGTCATTGACAACTTAAATTATTTGTGATATATTTTAAAATCAAACATTTCCCTATGAATTGTCATCGCATATATACAAATATCTAGTGAGGCGAACGCAGTGGACATAATATTTTGTGTTCAATGCGCTCTCCTCAATAAAGAGGAAAGACGTAAAAGTATAATTGTTTTTTAAAATTTAAAAGGAGGAATAAAGAATGCAAAACGAAATGCAAGCTAATATTATTGGGAACATTTTTAGCGAGGCGCTGGAATTTGAGGGAGTCGACAAAAATCTACTTATGAAAAATGCCACTGAATTACAAGCGCATATTATTAGCAAGGTTAGGGAATTGTCAGGCCACGATCTATATGATAATGAGTATATAGAATCGAAATGGGGATATGCGTCAGGATATAAAAACCCTATTGGAATACCTGAGCAAATCGACATTTTGCGTAGCCACGAGAACTGGCCAAATCTAAATCCCGACTCTGCGATTAAATATTGGCGGGAAGTATGTCCAAATTTGCAGATTCCTGATTGGGTTGACGGTCCTTTCGTCGAGATTCGTGATGGGTGTTTCTCCAATAATTACGGAGAAGAGCTTGAGGAGGTATTCAAGGCATTTGCAAAATCACGAAATGGAAAGTTCGAGAACAATCTTGCGGGAAAATATGATCGTCTTCGCCAAACGAAATGGTCATTGTTATGTCGAGATGAACTTTATAGGCAACAGCCAAAAGGAGATATTGTGATTTCCTTTAGACAGTTGGGGATTAGGCAGCCTATAAACAAAGGCAAACATGTCGTCTCCTCAGTTCGTCGGGCGATAAATAAATTTGTGTCGCGTGAATATGGGTTGGGGAGCAAAAATGGATTTACAGGGCTTCTCACGAATCAAAATCGTCTGGCGTGTTTTGGTGATCTGGGGATGGATTTTCCCGGAGACGAATTTGACTTCGGGGATGGTCGCTTTTTCGGTGCCCCTTGTGTCTACTACTACAGCGACAGGGTCATCTTTCGCGCGTACTTGATCTACATTGCTGATTCTAACTATGGGGCCGTGTCCGCCTTCCTTCCGCAGTAATTGAACTTTGAATTTTGAGTTCTTGAGCCTTTTGAAATTTGTTTTTTGATTTTTGACTCTTGGACTCGGGTTTTTAAAAAGGGTTATCTACATAGTAGATAACCCTTTCTTTTTTAATTTAATAAAATTTCTAATAGTCCATAATTTATAAACTAATATTTTTTACTTCTTTTATAAAAAATTTTTCTACTTCCTGTAAGGTCGTTTTTTTCTGTAGGAAAATAATATCAATATCATCTATATCTTTCATATATACTAATTGTTCAAGAAAAAGTCGCGTATTAAACAAATTTTTATATTTTTTCTTTGAGATATCTATTATTTGTTCAAGAGAGATATATTTTTCTAAAATTAGAAAATATAAATCAATATAGTCCTTATAAGATCCACGTCTGCCTATTGTATAGGCTTTTGTGGCTGCTAAATCTTTAATATTTAATAAATTTACTCCTTGATATGAATTAAATTTATATAAAACAGGAAATGGATATTTTAGAAAAGTCACTTTTACATTATCAATAAAAATTGTAAGTTCATCAGGGCTATTTACAGAGGGGCTTATCTGATGTTTAGTAAATATTTTTTTCACCTTATCAAATAAATTTTTAGGAATGTCTTTGTCGTAAAATAAATCAAAATCAATAGAAACCCTATGTCCTAATTGTAGCGCTAAGGCAGTCCCGCCTGATAGATAAAAGTTTTTGAAATTTTTTAAAAAAGGGAAAATTTTTATCCCCTCATTTGTTAGTACTTCTTTTTTCATATTTTGTTTTTTTAATATCAAACATCAAAAAAGCTAATTTTTTAGCTTGAGGTCTTAGTTGGCTTGCGGGAATTTTTTTTAATACATTTTGAACCCCTCTTTTACTATAATATTTTGCAATCCATTTCCAATGTTGTAAATCCCCGTAATTTATTGAATTTACAATAATTGTTTTTTTATTTTTTTCAGGATTTATGGCTGAAAAATTATATGACCATAAAATAGGCTGAAAAAATGAGGGTAGTTTTTTAGTCTTTTTAACCATATAGTATATTATACCACAATTTTTACAAACTAACTAAATATCATTTTTTATATCCCCCTAATCTCAAGCGCTTTTACTAATCTTTCCAACGCTACAATGTATGCGGCTGTTCTCATATCAGTTTGATATTTTTCTTTAGCGCTCCAAACATCACAAAAAGCATTTTTCATTTGTTTTTTTAGAGAACTTTGAACTTTCTCAATTTCCCAATAGAGATGATGCATATTTTGCAACCATTCAAAATAAGAAACAATCACACCGCCAGCATTTGCCAGAACATCAGGTATAATTAAAACTCCCTTGGAAGATAATTTTTCTCCGGCTTTTATTTCAGTAGGTCCATTTGCTAATTCCACAATTATTTCCGCTTTTATTTCATCTGCATTTTCTTCCGTGATCACATTGGACAGCGCGGAAGGAGCTAAAACATCAACAGGCAGTTTTAATAATTGGTCGCCAGTAATGTTTTCTGTATTTTCACATTCTATCACAGAACCAGTTTCTTTTTTATGTTTTATTATTTTATTTATATCCAATCCATCTTTATTATAAATTCCACCTTTAGAATCTGAGACAGCTACTACTTTACACCCAGCCTCTTCAGCGAATTTAGCAAAATGGCTGCCAGCGTTTCCAAAGCCCTGAATAGCAACAGTGAAATCAGATATTTGTTTTCGCATTTTTTCAGATAAAGTAGTAAGCGCGTAAAAAGCTCCTTGCGCGGTAGCTGTATTTCTGCCCAAAGATCCTCCGATTTCTACTGGCTTGCCTGTAACCACAGCAGGAATATTTTTCCCCATTATATGACTATATTCATCCATAAACCATGCCATAATTTGCGAGTTGGTATAAACATCAGGCGCTGGAATATCTTGCTCTGGTCCGATAAAATCTGCCACTTCTCTAATATACGCTCTGCTCAATCGTTCTAATTCAGTTTGGCTCAATGTTTTTGGATTAACTGTAATTCCGCCTTTAGCTCCTCCATAAGGGATATTAGCTATAGCGCATTTTATCGTCATCCAAAATCCTAGAGCTTTTACTTCTTCCAAATTAACCTCAGGATGATATCTCACGCCTCCTTTAAAAGGTCCTAAAATATTATTATACTGAACGCGGTATCCTTGGAAAATATTTAATGTTCCGTCATCCATTTTTACAGGAATAGAAACTTCTATTATCCTTTGCGGATTTTGCAAGATTTTAAGATATTCATTTTTTATTTGCATTACTTCCGCGGTTTTATTTAATTGTTTTATCGCTTCTTGGAATGGGTTTGTCATATAATTTTATGTAATTAGTAAAATTCTATTTTTTAGCTGTAATGTATCAATTAGTTCCCCTCTTTGAGAGGGGACAGTCCGCCTTGGCTCGACAGTCAAGTCGAGACAGGGGGTGTGTAAGGTTTTGCATTTCGGCATATTGTATTTCTATTATATATGTTTTATTTTTTTCCGCAAGCCCTTTATGTTAACATTAAATCAAAAAAAAGATGCATCACATTTAGATGCACCTTTATATAACGCAAAAATTACCTCGTAGCCCCGCTGTAAGCGATGGCTCTAACGATGTCCCAATCTTGGTTTGTTTCTGGTAAATTATTATATATTTCCTTAAATATATTAATAGCGAATTTTTCAGAATTAAGGTTCCTGTCTTTTGGTCTTATGCCATAACTCATTATTTTCACAGTCGCTTCATCATTATTATTTTTAAAATCAGGCAATCTTTTATATATAATCGTAAATATTTCAATCGCTTCTTCTTCCTTTTTAAAACTCTTCGCGCTAGGAAATCTTCCATTTGCTATCTTTATAACATCCTGCCAGTCATTTTCTCCCTCTGGCAATTTTTTGTAAGCTTTTTTGTATGAATTTAAAATTCCTACACGTTCATTTTCTCTTAAATTTATTGTTGTTTCAGTTCCATAAGATATAAAATTAGTTATACTGTTTGTAATTTTATTGCTTACATTTTTAACATCTAAAACTAACGGTTTTACATAATCCACAACTGTTTTTTGTTCTTTCGCAAGATTTCTTTTTAATCCAACTTTTTTTAATATATTATCTAATTTTCCTTTCACGAATTCCACTGCTTCAGATATTATTTTAACAATTAAATTTTCTCTTGCATTTATTGATTCTATTGCTTCATTTTCTACAACAGGCGATATATCATTTATATTACTGACACTTTCTGGACTAACACTTTCTGGCATAACATTCTGAGTAATATTCTCAACTGTTTTAAATTCTGAAACAACTGGCGCGGGCGGTGTAAACAACATTACTACTGCTCCGCACGGATTAGAATCTTTTACTAACGATAGAGCGCTTGTTTCTGTTCCATCGCCATTTCTATATTTTACATAATATGTATAACGGTTATTGCATAAGATGCTTGTATCATTCCATGTATTTGTCTGTATCCATCCAGAGTTTGGTGAGCCGTTGTTTCTGTAAAAATAGTAGCCAGATGAGTCTGATGTTGCGTTTGGCAGTTCGTCTACTGTGAGAGTAATAGAATCAGTAGTTACTGTCCCGACCAAATTAGTTGGAGTATCTGCTAAAGTATATTTCAAAGCAGTTGTTCCGTAATTTCCAAGATTAGTAGCAGTATCTTTAAATTGAACATCGTAAGTGTATTGAGTATTTTCCGACAAAGAGGAATCTGTTATTTCTGTTGTGGCGATGGCGGTTAATCCTAATTCGGTTGCGCTGTCTCTTCTTGTTTGCCATTGATAAAGTCCTGACCCAGCTTCTGTCGCAACGGTTGGTTTGTTTATGATAATTGAGGTTGATGTGATTGTCCCAAATGTCGGAACTCCGACTGATGATGGGGCGATATAATCAAGCCCAAATGAATTTGATGTTGCCCACGCGTCCGCGTCAATTGTTCCATCATTTGGTCTGATTTTTATCCAAACGGTGCTATCTTCCGTTGTCGGCAAATTTGTGGCACTGTCCCAAACAAAAACATGATTATCGCCAGGTGAAGCGGAGCTTGTCAGTCAGGTTAGTCCCTCCGATGCTCCGCCTGCGTCAGTTGCATCACTCCATACTGAACCGTCAGTTGAATATTCTATTCCTGATGTTCCTGTTTGAGAAATATTTGAATTCGTGCTTTCGCCTGTTTGTATTAAATTATAGTTTACAGTTATATTTCCTCCGTTCCAACTTGAGAAATCATTGTCAAAAGTCGCAGACGGTTTTGGTAAGTTGTCCGCGATTGCTTGAGCTATTTGTGTATGCCCGGCTTGATTGAAATGTACACCATCAGCGTTATGCGCTGTTTGTATATCCCATAAATTTCCTTCGTCGCCACCAGCGCGAAATTGTCCGACATACGAATTTGCGTCAACAACAATCGCTTTTGAGTAGCTGGATGCTAAAGTTGATAGAGAAGCGTTCCAATCGTCTCGTGTTTGCATTTGAACTGTTGTTCCATTTGTCCACGGTAAAATTTTTAAAACAATAATTGATGTAATACTACTATCTGCTTGAGCTGCATCTAACATGCTCGTCCAATTTGCTATAAAAACAGATTTTGCCACGCTTCCGGCAATATCATTTACTCCACCTTCAATTACCACGATTTTGGGTTTTAAATTTAAAACATCGGCAGTGAATCGGACCGAGATATTAGCTGTGGTTTGCGAGCCAATACCCATGTTTTGATATGTATATCCTGTTAATGCAGACAACTGGTATTCAATAGTTGTTTCGGGCGCACTTTCATCTGTCGTCATTAAATAGCTTGTGTGTGCTGTGGCTCCCTGCATTATCGAGTCGCCGATAAATACGACCTGCGGAGCTTGCATATGCATTTCAATAGGAACAACGGCACCCGCCATAGAAAGTTTCGATGTCCAATTGTAATCAGTTGCAGATGATTCCTCATCAGCATAATAAGTAGTCACACCAGTTTGCGATGTTCTAGCGAATAATTGGACAGGCATACCAGTAGTCGAGATCACCAATCGATATCCATAAAAATCTCCTTCCTGTACTCCAGAAATCGGAGAAGACAGATCTACTGTGTTAATTGTGCTTCCTGTTACATCATTTACAATATTGTTACTGATACCTACTAAATCATAAGTTGAGCCATCTTTTCTCCAAACCATAACATAAAGACCGTCGGTGTTCGTAACGCTGGCGACATACAGCTTGACTCGAGAAATAGTACCATTTTGTCTTATTCTATACTTTTGTCCGATTGATATAAAATCCCTTGTGCCCGTTGTTGATGTTTTTCCCCAATTTGCTGTTCCAGAAGTTGCGGTATCGTATGGTCCCGTAATTACTAAATCAGAGTTTGCCTGATATACAGGGTAAGCAAACGATGACAAAGGAAAACTAATCAATAATACGAGTATTAAAAAAACACTGCAAAAACAGCACTTATAATTTATCCAACCTTTTTGTTTTAAATTAAAATCGCGAAGCCGTTTTACTCTCTCTCTCTCTCTCTAAAAGTTATGATACTATAAATTTTTTCAGTAATATTTTTCATACATTTATTATAGCAGAATTTGATAAAAAATAAAATACATGTACAACCCTCAACATGCGCTTGACATAATATTTAAATATGATATACTTTAAATATCACGATAAGAGGACTACCAAAGGGTCTCGTCCCGAGGGAATGCCTCTTTTTTTATTGTCCTTTTATTAACTTTTTTTTAAATAATTGAATATTAGAAATAAATTTACTAAATTTTCTTAATAACGATGAAAAATGAGTATTCGGAACAATTATTTTACATAGCTTATTTTGCTTTACAAGATACTCAATCAAGCAATAGAAATCACCATCTCCGGAAACAATAACAGCTTTATTGTAATTAGGATATTCTATCATGGAATGTAAAACTAATTCCGCATCAACGTTTCCTTTTATTTTTACTTTTTGATTTTTATTTATTTTTAAAGTTGGCTTAAAAATACAAATATATCCTGTTTCTTGTAATTTAGTATAAAGCATTTGATTATCAGCAACATACCCAATAAATAGATAAGCTTTCTTTACTCCGTATTTATCTTTTAAAAATCTTCTAAATCTTGCAAAATCTAAATTCCACCCTTGACTTTTAACCCCTAAATTTAAATTTTGACTATCTATAAAAGCAAAATTATTTTGTTCATTTTTCATACGGTTATTATATCAAACTATTTTTTGCATTACAACGACAAGTAAATCCGTGATTTTTTTAATTTCAAAAATTTTTCTTTACTCCAAAAAAATTCTTTGGGATTTCATATTTTTCAATAATAGATTTATTTAATTCATTTCTTTTTAGCAATATTATAGCATACTGATCAGCGAACACAGGCGCCCATAAAGGATCATTCACTATGTTTATTAAAAATTGCTGTCCCCATGGAGTTGCGTCTCTGTGCGAAAAAAATATAGCATTAAATTGATATATGCTATTTTGCTTTTCCCAAATTTCAGGATTGTTCTGCATTGGAATGTATATTTCTTGAAGAAAAGATGTTGAATATGCCTCAGGTCGGTTATCAACAAACACTTTTTGTTCAGGGTATAGATGATAAATTAGATATCCACCAATGTCATAATTATTGAAAATTGGACCATGTATATTTTCTTTTTTATAAAATTCCGCGGAGCCGTTATTTCCGGGAGCGAGACCAAGGTAAAATTTTTTATATGGATATGTGAAAATTTGGGCTTAAGTTAATATTTGTAATGTTAAAAACTGGCTTTTTATTGATATATTAGGTAAAATATTAGAAACATTTAAAACTAATCTTAAATCTAATGTATGATATATAAAAAAATGTCCGATTTGTGGGATTCAAAAGTGTATAAAAAATGGTAAATTCAGAGGTGTTCAAAAATATAAATGTCTCAATTGTGGCAAGCAATTTCAGAGCAAAAGAAGAAAAACAAAATTGCAAAATAAGTTGTGGAATGAATACGTTTACAGAAAACAAACATCAACTGAATTAGGCAATAAATATAATAAGTGCAGGCAATGGGTGTTAAACCAATTGAATGATATTAATGTTGACGATCAAAAGATCATCACCATTATTTATTCCTCAGTCAATTGTCGTTGTAGCTGATACCACATTTTTTAGAAGAAGTTATGGAGTGACAATATTTCGTGAACCAAATTTAAAAAAGAATTTAATTTGGAAAGAAGTACAATAAAAGTAAAATTATAGTAGTCTCTGTCGCCGACTCTTTTTACTCATTTATGAGGGGTGGGGGATTTTCAAGTGGCCATCCGGGAAAAGAAAGTAAAATAGAAAAATTAAAAAAAGAATTAGCAGAAAAAATTCAATTAAAGGAAGTTTATCAAGAGTATGAAATAAAAAAATTAGCGCTGAAATTTAAACAAGAACTAAAAACTGAACAGGCTATGGACAAGGTATTTAGTGAATTAGTTGAGGAAATCTTACAGGGAAGAGACCCAAACGAATTGAGTAAAGAAGAAAAAAGGAAATATGAAAATTTAGAAGATTTCTATAATAAAATGCAGGACGGAAGTTAAAAACAGGTAAAAAGCAGGATAAAATATGAGGCAAAGATTTTTAAAGCCGACAAAAGGAATGGAGTTAGGAGAACAAAAAGATAAAGAGGGAACAACAGGGAAACCCGTCTATATCAATTCTAAAACACGCTCTACTCATATGCACATAATCGGAGCTAGCGGGGAAGGAAAATCTAAATTTATGGAGCATATGATCCGTGAAGACATTATTAACAATAAAGGCCTTTGTCTTATAGATCCTCACGGACATCTTTATAATGACATAGTGCGATGGTGTGAAACAAAAGGTATGCTGGACAGATCAAAACCGAAAAAAATAATTCTTTTTGATCCGACAGAAAAAAACTGGACTTTTGGATTTAACCCTTTACAAAAAAGTGGGGCAGAGCTTGCTTTTCATGTTGACGCAATGGTAAAAGCGTGCGCAAAAGTATGGGGCGGAGAAAATACAGATCAGACCCCTTTGTTAAAGCGGTGTTTGCGCATTCTTTTTCACGCTTTGGCGGAAAAAGAGCTATCACTTTTAGAGGCTCAATTGCTTATAAATCCAACAAATTCAATTGTTAGAAAATATTTAACTTGTAATATTGCAGATGGCAATATTAAACAACAGTGGGATTATTTCAACACCCTGAAACCAAAACCCTTTTATGATGAATTTGGTTCAACCATAAACCGAATGATGGAGTTTTTATCTTCTCCGATTATCCGAAACATTATCGGCCAAATAGAGCATACCATTGATTTTAGGAAAATAATGGATGATGAATGGATTTTATTAGTCAATTTAGCAGCAAGCGACAGAATATCAGATGACAACGCTCGCCTTTTAGGCACGCTTATAGTCAATGATCTTTTTTTAAAAGCTAAAGGACGCTCAAAAGAAGCAAGACCCTTTTACTTGTATATTGACGAATGCGCAAGATATATAAACGAGGACATTGGAAGAATACTTGATGAATGCCGAAAATTCGGGCTTCACCTTATACTTGCCCATCAACATCTTGCCCAACTAAAAAAAGCAGGAGAAGATATTTATCACGCTATTATGACTGATGCCAAAACTAAGGTTATTTTTGGCGGTTTAAATATAGACGATGCGAAGATATTGGCAGAGCAGGTATTTTTAGGCGAGCTTGATTTAGAAGAAGCAAAGGAGAGTTTAAATAAGCCAGTGGTAATAAAATATATTACGAGATGGTTTGAGAGTTACTCAAAGGGTTCAAGTCATGGAACAAGCTACAGCGCAAGTAGAGGTAATGGGCAAGGAGTTAATTACTCAACAGGGCAGGCAATTCAAAGAAGCCCTCAGTTATTTGGAGAAGATCAAATTACTATGACCACTACTAGCGGTTATAACACCTCCTCGTCTTATGTAGAATCAGAAGGAACTATTGATTCGGAGAGCGAGAGCCAAGGCAAAATAGAAGGGCTTGAGCCAGTGCTTGAAGAACGGCCAACGCAAACATTTAATTTAGAGGAACAGATTTATAAGGCAATGGCTTTAATGGTGAATCAGCCAGAAAGGCACGCTATAATTAAATTGCCCAAAAAGCACACCAAGTTTATAAAAACGCCTTTTGTAAAAGAGGGATGCGCAAGAGAAGAAAGGGTGAAGAAATTTAAGGAAAATTGTTACCAATTGACTGATTTTGCAAATCCGAGAGCGCAAATTGAAAAGCAATTAAAACGCCGACAGGTTTTGTTAGAACGAAAGGCGGAAGAGGGGTTAAAGCCTAAGCCTGCTAAAAAAGAGCGACCAGAGGATTTTAGGAATTAGGGATATTAAGAAAAAGAGGAAAAAGGTAAAGTAAGAGGATATGATATTTGTAAAGGGGACATTGCCTCTATAGTGTTTCAGATAATTAATTACAATTTTTTTATTTTCGCAACCTTTTTAAAATTAAGAATTGCTAGTGAATGTTTTTGTAATTAGTTATCTGAAAGTCTGTATGTTTGTAATAATTTATTTTATTCCATTTCTTGTTTGACACCTTCGGCTTAAAAGACCTATTATTATGTATAATAAAAGAACGAAAACATTTTTAATTAAGTAGAGTAATGGTAGAGGGAAGATTAAGACCAAAAATTAATAAAAAAGCAGATGTAGGATTTATGGATTATTTAATTCAAGAGTATAACCAGTTGTTTACAGAAATACGATATATTAATGACAAGTTGTCTGTATATATGAAATTATTTTTAGTTTTAATTTCATCATATATTGGTTATACAATTTTTGGTTTTGAGTTTATATTGAAGACAGAGGGCAATCCAATTACAGTAATGTTGTATAGCATATTTGGAATGTTTTTATCGTTAGTTATTTTTTTTCTTGGGTATATGGCGCAAAGACAATTTGTAGTTTCTAAAAAGCATCGTACTAGGTATTGGAGAGCCATTCATTCCATCCGCAAATTTGTAAAAAAGACCTATCCAAAGGAAGGGAAATGTTTAATTTTACCTACTAAAAGTGTTATGACCGACGAACGAGGAGAGAAAAAACCTCGGCCAAACATTTCAAGCGGGGAATTTTTTACAGGAATTTTTTCAGCAATATTGAATTTTTTAATGTTTGGCATCTTCTTTGGATTTTTTTGGGTTTGCTTTGAACTGTCGGTAAAAATTTTTTTAAGGATGACCAATTTAGAATTTTTAAAACTAATTGGATATTTGTCTGAAGATGTCAAGAGAGCGATTGGTACATTCAACCTTGAAGTGCAACACCTGTTAGTTTAAAGAATACCTCATAAGGGGTGTTCCATGCAAGCCGTTTGCGTGGGCGAGAGTTTAGGAGATATTCGACCTTTTCTATCTCCTCATCTGTAACAGAGCGAAAATTAGTCTTTTTAGGGAAAAATCTTCTAATAAGTCCGTTTGTGTTTTCATTAGAACCTCTTTCCCATGAATGATAAGCATGAGCAAAGAAACAATTGATATTTAGACGCTTTTCTAACTCAAGATAGCCCATATTCTCAGAACCCCTATCTCTCGTTAATGTTTTACGGAATGATATTGGGATATCTTTTAATCTTCTGTTCACAGCCTTATTAGTTTCTGCTATTGTACCATTTTTAATCTTTGTAATAAATACAAGACCAGATACACGTTCATTGATAGTTTTTAGTCTATCTAATGAAGAATTGGAAACAACACAGTCGTCTTCCCAATGACCGATAGCTATTCGTTTATCAACTTCTTTAGGTCTCTGATCAATTGACGGCAATTCGCCTTTTATAATACGGTATGGCTTCCTTAATCCTTTCCTCATTCTTCTCTTCCTATGTCTTGCTAAATACGGACGCAGATCTTCTTTATTAGGTTTAATAAACCCATATCCATCTCTGTATACTTGAGCATAGATATATTGATAAATAGCTTCATGAGAAATATTTATGCCAATATACCTTTTTGCAGTAGCGGCAATCTGTTCAGGTGACCAGCCGATTTTTAATTGTGATACCACATAACCACGGAGCTTATCGTTTTTAAGCCGTTGCTCTCTGCCACGGTGTTTACGATAGTCCAATGCTCTTTCATGAGCTAACCTCGGCGTATATCTTTTTCTTTCTGGCGGTATATTCCTTTTAATCTCCCTTGATACTGACGATGGATTACGATTTATCACTTTGGCAATTGTTCTGATTGAGGCTTTTTGCCAAAGCATTTCCTGTATCTTTTCTCGTTCCTCAATCCTAAAATGTTTATATTGCATATACTTCTATTTTACCAGAAGTGTTGCACTTACTTATTGAACTTGGGATTTCTTTCAGCTGATTGTTTCTTAGTTCTTATTACTATATTCTACTATGATAATATTTATAAATATTATTGGACAAATTTACAGGTGGCAAAAATAATTAATGAAGAAAACCCTTACTTTGATTTTAATATTAAAAAAGAGGAGCTTGTTCCATGGCGAATTGATAAAATATTCAATGCACTTAATCTGCTGTCTTTTATAGGTTTATTCTCTATTAGAGTATCGCTTGTGTTTGTTAATAAAAAAGTTCCTTTATTGTTGTTTGCTGTAATTGATGTAGTCCCTGTAATAATGGTTTGGGGGCTTCAATCATATAGGTTTTTAATTAAAAGAACTGCAATTATTAATAAATATAAAGATGAGTATCCTTGTATAAAAGATGATTTTGTATTAAAAAAATTAACCCCTTAATCAAATTAAATAAACGATTAAGGGGTAGTTATAAGGGAAAATTGTTAAAATTCAAATTTATCTGCATAATATGCAAGGACTATTGGAAAAAAAATGATCATAAGAATAATTTTAACAACTTTCCATATCTTTTTTTTGTTTTTTTTCATTTTTCACCTCGTTTTTTTGTGAATGTAAAAACGAG
>JBHPIX010000021.1:0-16033 GCA_042568285.1 Patescibacteria group bacterium
CACACCCCTGCCCACTCTCAAGAGGGGAACTAATCTAGAACGGCTGAATAATAGATCCCGCATCAAGTGCGGGATGACAAAAGATAACGATCGAGATGAGAGAATAGATCCCTCCACTACGGTCGGGATGACAAACCGCAACACACTGTCGGGATGACAAACATCAACATCTGGGTGCCACAGACACTATCGCACCATCAATAAATATGATATTCCCAAAAGAAATAACAAAAATAATAAAAACTTTGCAAAAGGATGGGTTTGAAGCTTATGCTGTGGGCGGATGCGCTAGGGATTTTTTGCTTGATAAAAAACCGAATGACTGGGATGTAACAACTAACGGTGAACCTGAAAAAATACAAAAACTGTTTCCAAAAAATTTCTATAATAACAAATTCGGCACTGTTACTGTTCAAACAAATTCTAAAAATGAAGAAATGAAAAATATTGAAATTACTACTTACAGAGTTGATATAAATTATTCTAATAAACGGCATCCTGATGAAGTTAAATTCACTTCCAGTTTAGAAGAGGATTTGGCTCGCAGAGATTTTACTATTAACGCCATGGCTCTTGATGAGAATAAAAAAATAATTGATCCGTTTGATGGGAAAAAAGATTTAAAAAATAAACTAATACGAGCTGTGGGAGATGCTGATAAAAGATTTAATGAGGATGCTTTGAGAATGTTAAGAGCGGTAAGGTTGGCTGTCCAGTTGAATTTTAAAATTGAAGAAACAACTTTTAATTCAATTAAAAAAAACTGTTCACTGCTAAAAAATATTTCTCAAGAAAGAATAAGAGATGAATTTATTAAAATGATTTTAGCTGACCAGCCTGATAAAGCTATAATACTGTTAAAAGAAACTGGAATGATGAATTTTGTTATTCCAGAATTAATTCACGGTATTGGAGTTGCTCAAAATAAGCATCATACATATACTGTTTTTGAGCATAGTGTTCTCGCGCTTAAACATTGTAAAAGTAAAAAATTAGAAGTTAGAATAGCTTCATTATTACATGACATCGCAAAACCAGCTGTAAAAAGAGGTGAAGGATATAATGCCACATTTTATAATCATGATCATCTAGGAGCTAAATTCTCTAAAAAATTTCTTAAACGACTGCATTTTCCAAATGAATTTATTGATACTGTTTATACTTTAATATATAATCATATGTTTTATTATGATATGGGAGTTGTTACAGAAGGCGCTGTGCGAAGGATGATAAAAAGAGTCGGCAAAGAGAATTTGAGAGATTTAATTGATTTGCGAGTGGCTGATCGGCTTGGGAGCGGTGTTCCAAAAGCGAAACCTTATAGATTAAGACATCTTGAGTATATGCTTGATAAAGTTCAGCATGATCCTATATCAGTTAAAATGCTTAAATTAAATGGCGATCATATTATAAAAGAGTTAAATATCGCGCCAAGCCCTATAATCGGCGCTATTTTAGACGCGCTATTGGCTGAAGTGATTGAAAATCCAAAATTAAATACTAAAAAATATTTACTTAAACGAGCTGATGAATTAACAAAAATGGATCTGGCTAAAATTCGCAAATTAGCAAAAGAAAAAATAGATACTAAAAAAGAGGAGGAAGATAAAGAAATAAAGGACAAGCATTGGGTAAAATAAAAAAGGCTCCTATTAAAGATTTTATAGGAGCCGACGATGTAAACTTTTAAAGAACAGGTCATAACTGCCCAAAAGGACGGTTATTTTTTTTTAATGTTATCCATTCTGTTGAATCCTATTCACCTGATTGCTTCTCAAATAAACGCAATTATTAACTCCTCCAGTGCGAACAATAAAATATCCTTTATTACAATTTTTATACATGCCATTAAAACATCTGCACAAAGAATTTTTTTCTAATTCATTACTATATCCTCTTTTATTATAACAAACGTTTGAATTTACCATTAAACTCATTTTTATATTACCTCCTATTTTCTAAATTTTTTTTAAATCCAGTTAATAATGTTATCCATTCTGTTGAATCCTATTTAATTGATTTTCTTCTACATAGATACAACTATAAGAGCCGCCAACAGAAAGAACCAAAATTCCTTTATCGCATTTTTTAAACATACCCTTATAATATGGGCATTGAAATTCTCTTTTTAATTTAGTGGATTCAGTAGAACAAATAGTTGAATTCACAATTTTTTTTTGAATCATACAATTCCTCCACCCTTTCTAAAAATTCACTAAATCTGTGATTTTTTTTGATTGTTAAATAACATTTTGACTAAATAGCCATTGAATAGTAAAAATTTGCTTAAACACTAACCTTTCTGTATAATAACTAAATCAATCTATACTGAGTTTATTATAACAAAACCTTTATTTTTTGCAAGATACATGCCTATTATATAATACTATTAAGTTATGTCATTCCGCGCTTGACGCGGAATCCAGTATTAATATTTTGGATCCCGCTCGTCTCGCTTTGGGCAATCCGAAGCGGACATCAAGTGCGGGATGACAAATTGAATAAATCTGTTATACTTTTCGTTTAATTATGCCAATAATTCTAATAATCATACTACTAAATTTACTGTTTTTCCATTCCACCACAGTTGGGATAATTTTTAGCGCGCTGTATTTTATTTTCTATGGTAAAAAAATTGGCAAATGCATATTTCCAGATGAATCTAAAATTTGGCATATATTTAGCGGTATTTTCTTTATTTTATCGTTTTTTTCCTTATTCGGAGCTATAATTTATTATTTTTATCAATTAAATAACTTTATTATTACGATTTTACTTATATCAAGTCATTTTATTATTCATTGGATAGATCGCTACTCTGATAACCGTCTTGGTCAAAAATGTATAAAATCAACTGGACAATTCTCTAACGATAAAAAATCCCGCAAATCAACTGGACTAATTAATATACTACTCTCAACTGCATATTTAACAATCCTCGGAATTCTTTTTACAATATTATATAAATTTTCTACAACAGAAGCAATTCGGTCTCCGTGGCATATTATTTTAAATTATTTTTTTATTTTCTATATTTTAGCGACATTACTATTAATAAATATTATTCTGAAACAAAAATCTCGTTTTTCTTTGCTATTTATAATGCTTCATACATTTTTTACTTTTAGCATAGCTTTAATCATTTACAAACTGGGTTATGGATTTGATCCATTCATCCATCAAGCAACTGAAAAAGTGATTTTGCAAAATGGATTTATAACTCCTAAACCATTATATTATTTAGGTCAATACTCATTAGTTGTATTTTTAGCAAAAACATTTCAATCAGGAATTAAAAATATTGATACTTTTTTAGTTCCTGTTTTATTTTCTGTATATATTCCTTCTTTTATTTATCTATGTCTTAAATCAATATTACACGATTCTCAGACAAAGCTTAATGCGATAAAAGAATCTGCTGTTAAGAAAAATAATTCTTATATTTTGCTTGCGACATTAGCATTACTTATTTTACCTCTTTCATCTTTTATTTCTACTACACCGCAGGCATTAGCTAATATTTACGCTATTATTGTTATATTTTTATCATTTTATGTTAACCTCCAACCGGGGGTTTTAAACTATATTCTAATCTTCCTAACAGCAACAGCATTTTTAATTCACCCTCTTACAGGAATTCCTCTTATTATTTTTCTTATATTATTTTTTATTAGTAAAAGAAAAATAAAATTTAAAAAAACAGTTATTACTTTAATCAGTATTATATCAGCAATAGCATTGCCAATTATTTTTATTATAAATTCATTAATTTCTAACGCGTCAAAAATAAAATTACAATTAAACTCAATTACTTTATCAAGTATTATTAACCTAAATATTTTCAACAGCGAACGGCAATATAATATGATTCGCGATTTTGTATATCTTTATGGATTTAATATTGTCCCAATTTTTCTTATCATTTCTGGTATAGGTATTGTGATTTGTAAAATTTCAAAATATCAGGAAACCCAAATACCCCCCCCTACCCCCCCCTTATTAAGGGGGGGGGGGCGAGAAAAATCTTCCCATTACTAAGGAGTGAGGCTTGGAACAATGAAGCCGTCAAAATTTATCCATACATACTAACATTCCTGATACTCATAGCAAATTATATCATATTAAAAAATTGCATCATTTTTGAGTCGCTTATTTCCTATGAACAAAATAGTTATTCACTGAGAATTTTAGAATTATCATTATATTTTCTGATTCCATTTTTCTTAATTTCATTTTATTATTTCTTTAAAACACTGTCAAAAAACCATGGCTCTCCCCCTCCCAGAGCAAGATGTCTAAAAACTGTCATTCCCGCGAAAGCGGGAATCCAGAATAGATCCCGCATCAAGTGCGGGATGACAAAAAGGTACAAAATTTACCCTAAAATCTTTTTTCTCACTATTTTTGCCCTATGGATAACCGTCTCTTTATATCTAACATATCCAAGATATGACAATTATTCTACTGACAGAGGATATAATATTTCTGAAGCGGATTTTAAAGCGGTAGAATTTATTGAAGAAAATTCTAAATCAGATTATATTGTTTTAGCTAATCAAAATACATCAGCCGCCTCTTTATCAAAATATGGATTCAAAAAATATTTCGCATCAAATGAAGAACAACTCTTCTACTACCCTCTCCCAACTTCAAGCCCGCTTTATTCATATTATTTAGATATGGTGAACAAAAAACCATCGCGAGAAACGATGGTAAAAGCAATGGATTTGGCAGGAGTGAAACAAGGATATTTTGCAGTAAGTAAATATTGGTGGCAGTCTGATCAAATCATCAATCGCGCTAAGTTAGAAGCAGATGAATGGCATAAAATAGATGATGGCGAGATATATATTTTTAAATATAATTTATAAATATCTCTTCTGTAACTCCTCAATCTTCCCATTAACCGCGTCCTCAATGTCTATATCAAAAAATTCAGCTAAACGAATCAACTGAATAATCACATCAGCAAACTCTCCTTTCAAATTATTAATATCAATATCTTTATGCCTCAATCGCGGCAAATTAATATCGCGAGCTAACTCTCCAAGCTCTTCCATCAACTGCGCAAGCGATAAATGAACATCTCGATTAACATTATATTTCTTATCCAGCGCCTCCACTAATTCAACAGATTTTTTTTGCAATTCTTTTGTATTCATAGGTTAAATTTATAATTTTATTTTCCTATCAATTTTAAATATTGCTCTCTTGAAATTCCGGCTGTACGAAGTAAATTTTTAATAACAAAAACAGGCACTTCACTATACATTGGTATAACAATAGGCCTGTTAATTCCTGTCTTTATATAAATAATATGGTCGCCTTTCGTTCGGCTATAAATAAATTTTTCTTTTTCAAACATTTTAACTAAAATTTTATAATGAATGGGTTTAATTTTAGGCATATTTTAAAAAACCATTTTAACTTTCTCAAAAGAAATCATTTCAGGAGACTTCCATCCATTTTTAAATAAAAATCCAGATTCTTCTAAAACTTGATTAAAAGTCCCCATCTTTTTTGTTTCTTCAAAAAATAAGGCAACTGCTTCCTGTATATTATCTCTTGCCTCTTTTATAGTTTTTCCGCATGAAGAAACATCAAGCTGTGGCGCGTATGAAACATACATATTGCCTTCTTCCCACACTTCAATATTAAATTGTATTTCTGTATTATTTAACATATTGTTATTATAATATCAAATAGTTTTAAAATGGTCAAATTAAAAAAATCAAGTTAAATTCGGAATATCACCTTTCGCAAAACGACAAATTTATATTTTTTAATCAATTCATCAAATTTGAATTTAGAATAATCTTCCATATAATCTTTAAACTCTGGAATTAATTTATTTTCATGCTCCTTTAAATAAAACTCTAACTCATTCCTATCCTTTCTTGAAATTAGACAAGACGTTTCAAAACAAATCCAAAAAAAAATGTCATTTATCTTCAAAATGTCAAAAGGATATAAGCGACAATCAATAGGTCGATCTGCGTGAATATCGCACAAACTATCTTTATTAAAATATAAGCAAGGGTAACGAAGATTAATATCAGGAAATGATTCTTTTTCTTTTGATGTTAAAAATAAAGGGAAAGAGCTATCTCTCCATTTACAGCATTTATCTCCACAATTTAAACATTCTGTCCATAAATTATTGCTCATAGATAGAATTTATAATATCAAACTTAGCTATTCATATAAAGTGTCCGCGTAGGGTAAGCAAAGCCGATTCCCTCTTTTGAGAACGCATTAAAAATACCTAAATTGATTTCCTGCTGAATATCCATATATTTATTATAATCTCCATTCAACACATAATATACTGCCTCAAAATCCAAACTGGAATCACCAAAATTTTTAAAATGCGCCCTGTCAAATTCGGCTAAGTCAACTTTATCAATAATAGTTTTAACCATATCAGGTATCCTTTTTAATTTTTCAGGTTCAGTTTCATATAAAACTCCAAACGCGAATTGTATTCTCCTCTTTTGCATCTTCTTAAAATTCTGCACACGAGAGCTAGTTAAATCCTGATTAGCAATAATAATTTCTTCGCCCTGCAAAGCTATAATGCGGGTTGTTTTAATACCAATTTTTTTTACCACTCCCATCTGATCACCTACTATTATAAAATCTCCCACTTCAAATGGCTTGTCAACATACATTGAAAACGCGCTAAATAAATCCCCTAAAATATTCTGTATTGCCAAAGCGACCGCAATGCCGCCTATTCCCAAACCTGCTATCAAAGATGAAACATTAAATCCTAGATTCTGTAAAACTAATATAATCGCGCCAATCCATATCAAAACTTTAAGAATTGTTCCAAATATTTTTATAGCGTGCGCATCCTCTTGCTTTTCATCTACTTGCTTTTTAGCCATCAGTTTACTTACTCCATAATCAATAAGCTCTTGAACCGCCTTTACAGTTTCATAAACTAAAATGACTATCAGCGCGTAATACAATGCTTTTGCTAAATAAGAAGATATTTTAAGTGGTTGGACAGAAAAATATAAACCAATCACAATATATGTGAGCTTATTTATATTTTTTATAATTTGAACTATTAAATCGTCAAAATCTGTTTTTGTTTTTTTTGAAATTTTATGTAAATATTTCAAAAAAACATTTTTAATAATTTTTATCGCGATTAAAACAGCGATAAATACTCCCAATGACCAAGCATAAGAATTCAAGGAATTGTTTAAGAAAATTTTTTGTAAAATAGGCATATTTTTTTTATTATTATATTAAAACTAACTATTTATTTTTAGGAATAATTTTAACCAAATATCTTGTTTCTCCCCCCACATCTTCAGTCCCTAATTCTTCAACATCAAATTTAACCCCTAAATCTTTTCCTAATTTTTCCGCTTGTTTTAAAATTATTTGATAACTTGTTTTCTCCCGCGCGTCCGCTAAAATTGGAATTAATTTGCCTTTTTCTATGTAATTATTGCCATACAACTCAAGAAAACCTTTTAATAATCTGCCTCCCGCCATTTTTGCCTCTGGATGCGTAGCCAAATCCGCCACGTAAATAACAGGTTCTTTTTAAAATTTCCCCTCATACGCCAAGATATATCCTTCCATTTTACCATCTTTGAAAAAATCTTTATAAATATATTTTAAAATTTCATCTTTTTGCGGATTATTCTTGAAATTCGGAGCTACTTCTATATTATCCGCTGCTATATCTTTTTCTAATTCTTTAAATTTATATAAATGTCGTACAACATCTTCCATTTTTCCATAATTTATTAATTTGTCAGCAATCGCTGAATGAAATTCCACTGGTATTTCATTCAATTTGTCAAAATCAAAATGGTCAATCTCATCTAAAATTTTATCCAGCTCTTTTTGCTCTTCCCCTGAAAACTCCGCATCCTCTTTTTCATCCTCTTCCGATGTTAAAATTTCCTCTTGATTTGGTCTAAAATTTTCTGGAATATTCTTATTATTTATTAACTTTTTAAACTTTCTTTATAATTCCTGAGTGCGAATAGCACCTCTTTTTTAAGATTTTCACGCGCCCATACTTTTTCTTTATCTTCTAAAACCTCACCTAAACCCTTTAAAATACTATTATCGCTAATTTTTTCTATAAATTTAATACTTATGCCCAACTGTTTTGATATGCTATTCCCAGTCCAAAACTTCAAAACGTCTTCATCAATATCCCAGTGGTTTTTAGTGAAATAATATATATCATAAATATCGCGCATAGCAATCTCTTTCCTATTGCAAAGCGCCGCTAATTTATTAGCAAAAAGAGTTTCTTTTTTTGCCACAAGCATAGAGATACCCAAATATTTTCTTAATTCGTATTTGTTATTATTCTTACGAGTTGAAATTTCTATCTTAATATTATGCTCTGCGCTTCCATAGGATAAAAGTGAAAAAATTGTAAATCTTTTTATTCTATTATCTTTTATTTTTCCGTATTTTTTTATAATCCTCTCTATTTTTGAAAAAACAAGTTCTTTATTCTCACTGCTGATTTTTAATAAATCCAAATCTAAATCTACTGAAAAACGAGGCAACTGATAAAAAAAATAAGCTACTGTTCCTCCTTTAAATCCAAGAAGCGAGGAAATTTCAATATCAGTATAAATATCCTTTAAAATATTGGTCATTATTTGCCTATGTTGTATCTTGTTTAGCATATTTATAATATTTATTTAACCTTTTTTTCATTTCTACATTATTATATATATTTGATAAGTCAAAACATTTATCCCAGTCAATCTCTGACAAATTATCAAAGTGGTAACTCTTAAATAAATAAATCATATCCATAAATGCCCGTTCGCGAGAGGCTATACTAAAATTTTCATTTACAATAATTCCTGAATTGTTTAATAATACCTGCTCTTTAAGTTTTCTATAAATAATTTTTCTATTATCGCATTTTATTTCTCGCGAAAGATAACTTGCCACAAAAATCGCCTTATGATGTTGGAAAAGAACTCCTTCTTCTCTTAAAACGGTTTCAAAGCTAACATAAGCTGGAATATAAATACTCGCAGCTAATTCTTTTAAATTATATTTTTTATCCTTAATAAATATTCCTCGTCGCAATCTTGTTAAATTGCCTCTTTTTACATAATATGCGATTTTTGATTTTAAATTATCTATATCTTCTATGCCCCAAACCAAAGCAATGTCTTTTGTGGTAAATACTGTTTTTGGGGTTTTATACAGTTTTAAGATTAAATTATCCATATTTAAACTAAAAGTAAGACTTTTTATTACCTTTGGTTTATTATATCGCATTCTAAAGATTATGTCAATCTATTTTTATTATTATTTAAAATCAATCAAATCTCACCCTTTTATCTCTATCAAATTTAGGACTAGCGATTGCTAATAACTCTAATTTGCCAGAATCCTTATATTTTGTATTTTTAGGAATAAAAATCAAATCTCCTTTTTTAACATCAAATTCATCATTTTCAATAAAAAACTTCCCTTTTCCATCTAAGACATAATATATAACATCGCTTTCCTTATCTAACCCAAACTTTTGTTCTCCAATAATGTCCACTCTGGCAACTGATATTTTTTTATAATTTTCATCAGATAAAAGGTTTTGAACTCTAACAGCGCCAAAATTCTGCCTTTCAACTTCTTCTGATTTTATATGCTTATAATTCATTACGATCTATGTAATTCAAATAATATCAATTCTAAGTGTTCATTTAATTCCTTTTTAGCAATATTATCCCTATCTCCTTTAAAATAAATCATTATTGGAATAAGGAACCCGTCTTTTTCTATTAATAAAATAATCAGCCGAAAAGATTTGCTCTTGCCTTTTCTTAAATCGTCTGATTTTATTCTTACTTTATATAAATTATTTCCAAGGCTTGCGTGACTATTTTTATTAAAATTTTCTAATGCTTCTATAACGGATTTTTTAAGATGCCTATATTTTCTTATATGCAGTTTAAACTGCCGTCTAAAATGTGGCAAAATTACGACCTTATAGCTCATAAAAATTATAAATCAATTAGCTGTTTTCTAATAGCTGGCACTTTTTTATTCTTATATTTTCTAACCACTTCTTTGCTTATAGCTCTAGTTAAACATGCTGTCCGTTCATCTTCGCTAATAGTTTCTTTTTCATTCGTTTCAATAAAAGACATAGCGGCAAATCTAAAAAATTCCGCTTTAGTCGCGAACCCTTTCCTCTTAACGACACTATCCACTCTTTTTTCTAAAATTTTTGGAATTGTAAAATTAATTATAGGCATACTTATTATATGGATTATGTATGGATTATATATCTATCTTATACTATATCTTCATGACTGTCAAGTGTGGATTATAAAATTTCTGTAAATCTGTTAATTTCCGCCTAAATTGCTCCGTTCTAACATATCAGCTTCTACTATTTTTTTATCTTTCCCATACTTCAGCCTAGAAAGCTGTTTTATTTTATAAGGCAAAGACGAATCTAATGGCGGAGTAGGATTTATGCTTGCCATTTCAAATGCTCTCGCAGCTGTATTGTCAATTAAAAGTCTAACATAAGCATGATACTTGTCAATATTGATTAAGTCATTTTGACTAAATACAGGATCAAACTGCTTTGCCATAAATTCCGCGTCTTCAGCTCCTATTCTGAAACAAACCATACTGCCAGCATTGCCAAAAACAGCATCTCTAACATTTGCGTCCTGATTTTTAACTAACTGACTTATATACTGATGAGCCATAATTAAGTTCAGCCGATACTTTCTTGCTTCAGCTAAAATTGTGGCAATACTATCTGTAACATAATTCTGGAACTCATCAATATACAAATAAAAATCATTCCGCTCGTCTTCTGGCATATTAGCTCGCGATAAAGCAGCCATTTGAATTTTTGCCACTATGATCAACCCTAATAAATCACTGTTCATTTCTCCAACTTTTCCTTTTGATAAATTAACCAACAATATTTTTTTCTTATCCATAACATCACGGAAATTAAAACCTGACTTTGGCTGACCTATAATGTTTCTTATCATTTCATTCTCAATAAACCTTCCGACTTTAGAAATTAAATATCCTAACATTTCAGATTTATGGAAATCAGATGTTTTTGACATTTCTTTTTCCCAAAAAGACCTTACCATTGGATCGCTAACTTTTTTAATCTTATATTTTTGAAATGCTGAATCAGTAAAAATTCTAGGTATCTCGCAAATTGTCCCTTGCTGTTCCTTATCAGCCATCAATGTAAGCATAGCATTTCTCATATTATGCTCAAACATAGGACCTATCATATTTGGATCGCTCACAAGTTTATAAAAAATAGATATCATCTCCTGAACAGCAAAATCAGCTTCTTCAGGAGTATTTGCTTCTAGCATATTAAGACCTACTGGACGTTCAACATCAGAAGGATCAAAAATAATTACATCCTCAGCTCTTTCAGCTGGTATTCCTGATAAAACATTTTCAACTAAACTGCCGTGCGGATCAATTATACAAACTCCATCCCCATTTTTAATATCCTGTTTAGCCATTTCTCCCATCAAAACAGATTTACCTGATCCAGTTACCCCAACGATATACATATGCCTTCGCCTATCATTCTTCTTTATCCTAACTTTAGTATTTACACTTCTATAATTATTCTCGCCAAGAACAACACCATCTTTGGGCATATTAACAGGGGCAGAAGCTCCTTTTGACTTAAGCCATTTAATGTTTGGAGTTTCTGTTGAGGAAATTGGAAAATGAAATAAAGAAGCCATCTCTTCAGAATTAAGAATTAATTTTCTATTCTCATCAAACCCTCTATAAATAAAATTCTTAACAAATTTATCTTGGTTATATATTTTTTTCTTCTTAAAATTATTTCCATATTCATAAACACTATATAATGAAAAAGCATTAGTTATATTATTCAAATATAATTCCGCTCGCTTTTCATCTTTGGAAACAATTACAATTCTAATATTAACCTCCATTCCAGCTTTGCTAGCTTTTTCTTCTACTGCCTTAACAATCTCATTTTCCATTGGCGATAACTGATGCGATTGTTCCTGTTCTTTTTTATGTTCATCTTCTTCCTTAGTTTTTGTATGTTTAGCTACTTTAATAATACCGAATATAAATTTAAAAAACCAATTAGAAGTTACTTCTCTTAACGCTTGTTCTAATTTTTTCCCCTGATGCATTTTACTTGCTACCTCTTTTCCCCATTTATGCCATCTTTTCTTTGCGGAACGTACCATAAACTGGACAACGGCGCCATCATCATTATCTAATTTACTTAAACTATTAGTAATAGCATTCATCATATCAACATCTGATTTCTTGTATGTTTTAATTGGAAAAATATAAGAACGACCAAAAACTAAAGAAGCTGACTTAATTTTTGCTTCTGGCTTAAAAATATTATAATTATCTATTTCTTCTATATTAGCATCTGGATATTGGGCGCTAATCTGCTGTTCAAGATATCCTTTTAATTTTTTTGGCACAGATAAATAAAAATAAATTTCACCTTCGCGAGCTACTATTTCAAATGATAGATGATCTCTTCTGCCTGTAAAAAAAGATTTTAAACCTTTTTCAGCTTTTAATCCGCCTATATTAGCAAAAATACCTTCTGAAGCAACTATTTCTTCCTGTATTTTTTGAGCGATATTAGTTTGCTGGCCACTCTCTTCTTTAAATGATTTTTTAGGCACTCTAACTAAAAAAAGAGCTTTATTTAGATTTCTTCTCATTTCAGTATGTTTATGGAAAACTATTTTTAAAATAGAAACTATTGAATAAATTATAATAGCTATAATAACTATTAAAAAAAATGTATAAAAAATTTGATTATTAAAAAAATTCCTGCTTATTTGAGGCATTTCTCCATATTCATCTAAACCTGCTTGGAATTGTAGTAAAAGCATATATTATATCTACTTAAGTTCATAATTTTTACTAATATAACTTAAAATAAAAATAGATTAGTATTGAGCGACTAACTAATTGTTCTATTGTCCAATTGTTCGATTGTTATTCTACACCCAGAATTTCAACAATTGGACAATTGAGCAATACATCAATTTACTGATTACAGAAAAATTGCCAAACTAAATTTTTCTAAGACCCTAAATCAATTCAACTATAGTTATTATACATCAAAATACCATCTTTCGCAATTCTTTTCTTAATATTTTATGGTCAGGAAAAACCTTGGCGACTAACTGCCAAAAATTTTTAGAATGGTTCATCTCTTTTAAATGACATAACTCATGCACAACAATATAATCAGCTAATTCAAGCGGAAGAAACATAATGCGATAATTAAAATTCAAATTCCTTCTAATTGAACAACTTCCCCATCTATGCCCATGATTCTTAACAATAATACGATTATATTTTAATCCATACAATTTATTATAAAAATCAGTTCGCTCTTTAGCAAACTGATGAACCTTAATTTTACATTCCTGATAATTTTCAGGCAAAACCATTTTTTCAGATTTATTCTTTAAAAAATCTATCTTTTTGATAATCCAACTTGATTTATCTCTTATAAATTTTTCCACTATATTTACGCTGATTCCTCTGTAAGGCAAAGTAACAACTAATTCCGCATTGCGAGAAATGGACAAAATCATCCGTTTTGCTCTCTTGCTTTTTTTAATGGTATATTCAATTTCTTTCCCATTTACTACAATTTTTTCCATAATTAAAATAATCCCGTCTATAAAAAAGGATTTTAACGAAGGTGCCACTGCCCCCGCCTCTCGCGAGAGGCGGGGGTCTATGATACCATCTTTACTTACTAATAAAGTTCTTGCGCTCCATTAATATCTCCGTCCTCTAATGTCCTTTTTTTAGTTTCTCCATTACTAGCGTATCCATACATTGTCATTTCAGCGCATTCTGATGTATATAAATCTCCCATTCCAACAGCATGTCCTAATTCATGTGTTGCAATACTTTCAAAATCCATTTTACCCGCTTCACCTGAAGCTGACCAATCATAATCCGCCTCATTAAAAATCATATCCCATTCTACTAATTTTCTAAACTTAGGAGGTCCGCCAAAAATTCCCCAAACAACAGCCATGGCAATAACGTCGGGTTCTTCAATATCTCCAAAATATACTTCATTCTGATAATCTGGAGCCACCATATCTGCTTCTAATACAGCGCCTGTAACTGATCCTTCTCCTAAAATATCAACTCCTGCAACCAATTCCCATTTACTAATATCAGCATCTAAATTATCTGCCACAAATGCTTCATCTAATCCTCTTATATTTGCTGGATTAACAATATACGGTTCTACTGTTTTCCATTTTGCTCCTTTTGCTAAAAATTCATAACAAGAGCTTGTATCAGGTTCTGGCGGGACTGGGGGATCTTCCCCTCCACCGCAATCTGCTGGGCATTTCACAGCATTTTCTTTTCTCTCACATACGCCGTTGCCACAAACTGCCTTTATTTTTCCAAATCCTTCTTTGCGCTTAAATACCGCGTATCCTTCCACAACTTCCCCATTATGAAGAGCTGTGCCTAAATTAAAAATTCCAGGAGAAACTTCAACAGCGCGCGCTGGAATTTTTACTACAGCATGTCCTTTTGATGTATTTACTATTTTTGGTTTTGCCGCTAATGCTAAGCTTACGGCAAATAAAGAAACTACTAATCCGCAAATAGTGTAAATAAAAATATTTTTTTTGTTCATATAATTGGTTATAATTTAATTGATTAATAATATGTCGACCTTTATTATTTTAAAATTAATTATTGCTTTCAGATTATATAAATTGTCATTTCGACTTTATGGAGAAATCTATTTTATAAAACTTTTACTCCAAATACAACTACTAAAAATATAAAAAGCCATGCTACATTATAGAACAGCAATTTTACAGCGTCTTTTTTTTCTTTTTCTAAATAAAGCCAAATAGGATATCCTAAAACTAATAAAGCAGTGATCAGCGCGGAAAACACAAAAAGCATTAAAAACATCACGGGGCCCCATAAAGTATCTACATCGCCAAATATTTTATCACCATTGTTAATAATCCACGAAACCAATAAAATATAACCAAAAACTCCTAAAGAACATAGAAAACTAATTTTTAGTAATTTTTTTTGCATATTATTTTATTTTAGAGGAAATCTATATTTTAATCTATATTTAAATATAGACTTTTTTGCACGGGTGGAGGGAACCCGCCTTCGCTAAAGCTACGGCGAGGCAAGTTGCCCGCTACTTCAGCAGGCGCTCGCCGTGCTGGCGAGCGAACCCCCTTTATACCTCTCCTTTTTCTTCTACTGTGCATTTTACAGCACGGGATGAGGGAATCGGACCCCCGACTACGGTTTTGGAAACCGCTGTTATACCACTTAACTAATCCCGCATACTATTTTATATCTAAAAAGGTTTCTTCTAAAATCTTCTTTAATGTTTCTCTCCCTCTACCAGACTTATAAAACAATTCTCTTCTTCTCGCATTACTCTCACTAATATATGCTTCATAATAAATTAATTTTAATGGTCTTCTATGCTTTGTAGACTTTACAAGACCCTTTTGATGTTCTATATATCTACTTCTTAAATCATTAGTATAACCAACATATAATTTTTTATCTTTTTTACTATATAAAATATATACATAATACATATATTTTTCAAACAATAAGGGAATTGCCCGCCGATTCGGCGGGTTGGAAACTTGTGGTTTACCGTTAACCGACACCCGCATATTCAAAAAAACAAAATAGCATGTCTCGACTTGGTCGAGCCCCAGTCTCGCACTCGGCGATCCGAGGCGGAAAGGCGGACAAAAAAACAATTTTTTGTCATTCTGCGCTTGCCTCGCCGATTCGGCGGGCTTGATGCGGAATCTATAACCTTATCAGCTAATACTTAATGCAGGCGCAGAATTTCTGGATCCCGTGTCAAGCACGGAATGACATCAACCTAATCAAACTCTCTAACCAATTCTGGATGATTCCTCAAAACATATTCATATCTATCAATTACCTCGCCTGTGGATTCATTAAATAA
>JBHPIX010000022.1:0-15654 GCA_042568285.1 Patescibacteria group bacterium
AATTTTCCACTGCGCTAGGATTAATAAATTTTTTTGTATCATCGCAATCTTTCTGTGAATGAGCGCATGATAAAGATGCTGGGTCTCCATATCCATCTCCATCATTATCAATACAAACTTCACAAGTCCCATTTATGCAAGTTTTTCCTATTACAGAACAATTCGTCTGCGGACACCAATCATTGTAATAATCAGAATCACAGCTGCCGCAAACCTGAGGAACATTTCCTTCGCATTTAGGAGGATCTGACAAACTGCATTCGTGATGACAACAATCAACAGCGCTCTTGATATTTCTAACAAAAAAAACTGAGCTAATTCCAATAGCTATTATTACTATACCAATTGTAATCCACATTCTTTTTTTAGACATATAGTTGAAAGATTATGATATCCGTTTTGTCATCCCGCACTTGATGCGGGATCCACTTTTATTTTAACTTACTGGATTCCGCGTCAAGCGCGGAATGACAAATTACTGCATTTTTTAAAATTTACCTGCCCGCCGTATTGGAGGGACATTTAAATTTTAAAATTCGCCCTACGGGCATCCTGAATATCCCGCGCAATCAGCAGGACAAATTGCGCATTCGCCACAAGACAAGTCGCAATAATCATCTCCGCAAATAGCAGGACATTTCCCGCAATCAGCTGAACAATTTAAACAATTTTCACCTGACGCGCAATCTCTATCTCCGCATGAAGCCATACAATCATTATCATTAGAGCTAGTGCAATTTATACCGCAAAATCCATTATTATTCACACAACCGCAATCAGAATCATGGATAACAGAACAATTTGGAGGACAAATACCATCGCCATTTATAGGATTACTGCAAGGAACCAAAACAAATTGACCTGCGCTTTCAACCCACAAATATTCCCTTAAAACACCCTCTCTGCAAGTAGCCCCATTACAAATAGGATCTATATTCCCCATGCCAGGCAAATCATCTGTTAAATCATTTTCTTTGCCAATATCGCGACAATAATAAACTGAAAAATTATAAACTGGATCAATAAACGGATAATCATTCAATCTAGGCCACGGATGCTCGCACATAAATACTTTTATAGCCACATCACTCTCAGCAGAACCATAACCCGTGGCAGTAACTTTAATATTAGCATCCGCGTCTTCAAGAGGATTTGATGTAATTAAATTATTCTGCCCAAAAACACTACCCATTTCAATAGCTCCAGCTTGATCTAATTCTTCCCAAGAATAATCAGCTATTAAACTTCTTCCAATCTCATCTCTGGCAACAGCCATATAGCTATGTTGGCACCCTGGATTTCCACTAACATCATCCGAACAGTCATTTCTACCAGCGCAATTAAACATATCATAACTTGTAGTTTTAACAGGAGAAGTAGGATTAATAGTAATATCAACATGATCAATCTCGCAAATTACACTACCAGTTGTAATATTTATAATATTAGAATCTGCTATTGTAATACCATATTTATTTCTTACACCATCAAAATTAAGGCGATATTGGAAATTACTCCATAAAAAATCATCGGGAATAATTGTAATTTTTGTAACTTTTCTCTCCTCGCCATCAACTATTCGTGTAGTAATTGACGGAATGATAGTTTGTGAAATTTTACACCAATTAGCAACTCCCTGAGCTTGCGCTTCGTTAAATAATGAAAAAGATTTCTGCCCTCCTTTATGAAGATACGACACAGCAGATTCTGTAAAAATAGAATATGTATTTTGAGATAAAGATAAAAAACTATTCCCAATAAAAATATCCGTAAAAAATCTAATAATATTATCCATCATATTAAGGGGTGATAACGCAGTAGCTCTATCAAACACACCACTACTCAAGTGCGCCTCTTTGACATTTGAATTTTGACATTTGACATTTGAGCTTTGAAATTTATCCTTACTCGCCCCCGCGACCGCTTTCCCAGCGCCAACAGCCAACAACTGACAATTAGTTCCATTCCAAAATGATGTTTCACAATCGCAACTTTCATTATATCTTTCTAAAATTTCCGCATTTTTTAAATGCGATTCATCCATAATCTGGTCAAAGACAACTTCTACTGTTCCATTTAAACAAAAATCATTAAAATTAGCCATCGGTTCAATAACAGTAGGACGAGTTCCGCAACATCCATTTAATGCAACTCCTTTTTCATTAGAACCAACATTATTACATTTATGATCTTGCATTCCTCCATATTCATATCCACAAACTATTGTGAAATCTCCTTCGCCAGTTTTTGTTTCAGCAGATGCCTGAATACCAACAGTGGCTGTAAATTCTCCAACAGGAGGTCCGTCATCAGCTGTAACTAATTGATAAGGTGAAATACCAGATGAAGAATTAGAAGTGCCTTCGTTTAAACAATTATTATCGCATCCATCGCCTGCTAAATCATCGCCTTCATCGCAATCTTCGCCATATTCTAAAATTCCATTTCCGCAAGATGAACCATATAACGTATTAGAACCTTCATTAAGACAAATAGCGTTGCACCAATCTTGCCCATCACACTCCTCGCCTAGTTCAATTTTATTATTACCGCAACAATATATATCATCAACAGAAACACAATTTGCAGAACCAGAATGTAGACAATTAACATTACAACCATAACTAGAAAAATCGCATTCCTCGCCTTTTTCAACAATCCCATTTCCGCATATAGGATAATTAGAAATACTTGCCCAACTTACAGATGGATTTTCCGTCCATGTCCAATCATAAGAAAATCCGTTTAATTCCTGCCCATCTGCGCTGCATCTGTCAGATGTAGCATAAGGTATAGCCCTATAAAGCAAAGATTCGCCTATCTCGCTTACAGCTCCGTTTAAAGGCTTAACTTCCACTCTGTTAACTTCGCATAATTCATCGCTTGTTTTAAACACCCATGAAAATGAATCTTTAACCCCGCCAACTTCCCTAAATTCAATATCATCAAACCAAACATGACCTCCGCCTTGGCTCGGCGAGACAGGTTGTCCATTTTCAACATTCAAATATATCCTTAAAACTTCAGTTTCCGCGGCAATAAATTCGCATTCAACTTTTTCCCAAGCATTATTCCAATTTTTTGATACTGCCTCCCTATTACACGGAAATCCTGATAATTCAATATAAGCATTGCCTTGTTCCAATGAATTATAAATCCAGCTTGAAAAACTATATTTTCTCCCTGCCATCACATTAAAAGGAAAACTTCGCGCTGCTGTATTCTGATTTACAGCCATCAGTGAATAATCACCAGTTCGCACTTTGTCAGTAACCCTATTCATTCCATTTAAATCCCAGCCAAAATTTGTTTCAAAACTATAATTACTAACTTTATTTTTATCAAAAGAACTATAATTCAATGCTGACAATGTGCCGCCATCAACATTCCTTAATCCATCTTCACCGCCTATTATAACTGCCCGATAAGATGTATCAACATTTAATGAAGCAGGCGAATTAAATGTAATAGTATCTGTGTTTAATGTTCCGCCAGAACTTATAGAACTATAAGTTCCGCAATCATCATCCGAGCATCTATTCAAAGATATATTATTAGCAGTTACAGTACTCGCATCTATTTCAGAATTAAATTCAGCCAAAACTTGCGCGTTTAAACATGAATATTCACAATTAGGTCCATAATCAATAACTTTAAAGTCAGAAAAATTTATTGATAAAAGCCCAAAATCACTTTTTCCAGCATAAGCGCCTGCAATTTTTACTGGCGTAGCCTCTGTTTCATTCTTAGCATTAACACAACCGCAATTATTCTCAGGTTCACAATTACATAAAACATCATTAACAATCTCCGCCTTATCAGAATCGTCAGAAGACCAAGCCCATTCTTCGCCCCTATCTTTTAGCAGACTGCATTTATTTTCCTTTGGAGAAAAAGAACCAATGTAAGAAATTTTTTCATCTTTAATATTTGATGTGTATTTTCCGGGAGCGACAACAGGACAATCAACACTGCAAATTGCGGCATCTTGCCGTGTCTTAAATGTCCATGTATAATCTCCTCTAGGTTCTTCATCCCCATCGCCATCTAAATTTACACCTATTTCAGATTGAATTAAATCTCCATCTAAAACAACTTGATACCAACTATTCGCGACTAAATTTTCATTAGGATTAAACTCAAAATTAGTATTCTCATATAAAAAAATTCCAGCTATACTAGCTCCACACATATCCTCATTAAACGGGCAATCATCGCATGTTTCGCATTTATTAATTTCTATCCCGTTATTAAAACTATTAATGTCCATATTTTCGCTAAATTTCGCCATTATTTTTGAATCAATACATGCCTTTCCCGCATTATGCGCTTGCCATGGCGAAGGACTTGGAGCGCCTGCATTTTCTGCGCAATTAGTTGCTAATCTTTGATCGCATTCTTCTATAACATAAGGCGCGTTCTGACCTGAACATAATCCATTAACACGACATTCGCTATCAGCTAATTCCCAGCAACACTCGGTCTCATCAAATTCAGCCTCGCATGATATTTGATCAGACAATTTATCGCATTCTTCGCTTTCAGAAAGAGATGCTGTTGTAAAAGTCCATATATAATCAGTAGGATCATTTAATCCAGCTCCGCACTCAATTGCTGTATCCATACATGATCCCGAATAATAACTTCCCTCTCCGCAACATACAGCTCCAGGACAAGCGCCAACGCCTGCATCAATACAATTTTTTACATCAAACTGAATTTTGTTACTTTCTAAACCAATCGCGTTAATTATATTTATTTTACCAGACAAAGGATTAGAGGGCACATTTGCTTCGGCTTTATCAGCATTATCTCCTCCTCCCATTATCCATTGCGCAGGAACTACTTCAACATTGCCAGAAGCAACATTAAATTTAGCTTTTCCTGTAGTTGCGCCAAAATTCTCTCCATAAAAAAATACTGGTGTGGCATACGATCCATTATCAGGCTGAATTTTACATAAACCAGGTCTAGCAGATTTTACACATTCCGCGCTATCCGCATCGCAATATCCAGAGCTGCCACATTTGATATAATCATTAATGCAATAATCGCCAACATAAAATTCATAATCTCCGCTTGTAGTTTCTAATCCAGCGCTTGTAATCAATGTTAATACATAATATCCATCTGCGATAGCTTTTGGGACTTTAACAATAACCTGATCATCTTGCCAAACTTCATTTAAACACTCGTCAGGAAAACTCAATTCAGCTAACACATCTCCAAAATATACTTCGCCTAAACTATTCCCAAAATTTTCTCCATAAATAGTAATATAATCTCCTATATGACCGGCTTTAGGCGCAAATGAATGGATGCTTGAATCCAGATTGGAAGATAAAATAGTAAAAGCCAACGGATTGCTTTCTTCTCCATCTTCTATCACTAAAATCCCTGTATCTGCTGCCTTCAAATTAGGGACAACCACTCCTTCAACTTTATCTTCCGCGCTTGAAATCGGATCGCTGTAAGAATATTCTCCAACTTTTTTACTGCCGAAAATGATTTCTTCCCTATTAATTATGCCTTCCAAATTAATTCCTATCAGAGTAACTTCGTCTTTAAATTTTCCTTCCGCGATTCCGCTCGTTTCATTATACACTCTGCATAATCCAGGACGAATTACGCTGTTCACTTCAAAATCCTTTATATTCGGACCGTTGGAATCGTCTGTCCTATCGCTAAAACCGCTTTCAGCGGTAACTTCTATTGGTCCTGTCTCGGCGCCTTCCGGAACTATTATTATTATTTGATTATCTGTCCAACTGCTAAGACACAAAGGATTAATTTGTGAAGGAAAAATCCCTAATTTATCGTCTATGGGATCTTCCGCGCCTAAAAACATTACTTTGCCGTTATCAGGAACTTTTGCCACTATAAAATCATCTATATAAAAATTAGTTCCTTCCGGTCCTGTCGAATTATAGCCGATAGTCAATCCAATTTCATTACGGACTTTGCCTGAAGAATTTAAATGGCTTGCCAACTCCTCGCTATATTCAAATATCGCGTAATATTCAGTCCAATCTTCGTAATCTTTTCCTGAAATAGACGGCAATAACAAATCTTTATAGCACTTTTTTTGAAATGGATGATTAACACAGCAATAATTTGGCTGTTCAGAGCATGTTGCAAGCCCTGGCGGCGCGCCGTTTATTTCATCGCAATTCGTCTTTCCATAAAGGGAACTAAATGACGCGCATTGACTTCCCCATCCCAAACGATAAGACAATCTTGGAGTTATATTGGAATCTTTATGTCCTTTATAATAAAATTTTATTAAATAACTTTCTCCAACCTGCCATTCCAATGATGAAATATTATACGCCAACTTTGCCCACATAACTGTATTTGTATGCCCCGAACAAAAATTATCGCCTTCATTATAAACAGAAGGAGCTACGGCATTGCAAGCATCTACGCCAGAAAAACTGCACTGTTTTGTAGCTTCAATCCAATCGCATGACATTGAGTCGCATATTTCCTTACTGCATTTTCCTGGATACGGCTCATTTGGATCTTGATGTATTTTAACACTTTGCTTTCCTGATTTCGCTTCCTCTTCGCTTATGCCAACTTTTGCATGAACTTGGTTTGAAGCAGACCAATCCTGCGGAACCCCTCCAATAGCGCCACTTTCAAAATCAACGTTAGTTAAAACATTTTTAAATAATTTTTCAACTGTTCCAAAATTTTTCCCGCGTATTGTTATCAAATTGCCATCCGCGCCGTTAGGAACATTGCTATCGTCCACAGGGCTTATTGATTCAATAATTGGAGTTGACACTTTCTCGCAAATACATTCGTTGCCACACACTAAACCAGTCGCGCATTCTCCCGCTTGGCATCCTATTGCGTCTAAATCAGTGTCGCACGGATCTCCTTCTCCAGGCAATTCGCACACGCAACTTTCGCCGCACACTAAGTCAGCCGCGCATTCTCCCGCTTGACATCCTATTGCATCTAAATCAGTGTCGCAACTTTCGCCAACACAATAATCAAACTCCACACAATATTTTGAGTTATAACAGCATCCGCTTGAACAATCCGTATGCTCGTCGCAAATAACTTTAAATGGATAACCGTTGCTTTCTAATTCATTTACTTTAACTATAATATCGCCTGTAATGGCGCCTTCAGGAACGAATGTATCAATTTTTTTATCGCTCCACCCTCCTTCTCCCACAGCGGAATTTATTCCATCAGAAAAAATGACATCAGAAATTACATCGCCAAAATAAGCGCCATAAATAATTACAGCATCATTTTCTTTTCCTTCATCCGGGACAACGCAAGCAATGCCAGGAGGAACAGCGCCTTCTATAACTTCAAAAGATTTATGGTCAATAACTTTATTAACAGTTCCGTCTTTATCAATAACCCGCGCTGAATAATCGCCTATTGGCAAATCAGGAGTTTCAACTACAATCTTTCTATCTTTCCAACTTACAGAATTATCTCCTGGACAAAAAACAATATTAGCTTCCTTGCTAATAGTCGCATTATAAAATTCTACTTTGCTATTACCTAATTCATATTCATCAAAATGAAAACCAGTAATAGCAACATAAGTTCCAGCTGGTCCCTTTACAGGAGAAATTTTACAAACATAAGGAGTTGTCCCTAACCCGTCAAGGCAATCTTGATCTAAAGGAGCGCAACTTCCGCCTGACAACACAGGATCAACACATGAAAACCCAGCAGGTGGCGGAATATCTCCTGGGTCTGGCGATCCAGGATCCCCACCTGATCCACCAGTAGCTGACACAAGCGCGTTCAAAATAAAACTGACAATTACAAAGGAACTTAAAATTATAACTAAACCAATAACACCGTTAATCATCCATTTCTTAGCAATATCAATTTGATTAAAATCACCACCTGCTGTCATCCAAAGATACCCAGCGTATATTATAATAAATACAGCAACAATACCTAAAAATCCTAATGCTATTCTAATAATCTTTGCGATTGTTATTCTAATATCTTGCTTAGACAGATTTGTTTCTTCAATAGCGCTTATCACATTTTCTCCTCCCCAAACATCAACTTCCTGCGCTTTAACACTATAAATTTTAGCTGATACAAAAAAACAGCAACTTACTATAATAAAAGTAAGAGCATAAAATATAAATATTTTTTTTATCCTCCTATAGAACATAGTCAAAAATAATTTTAAATTTCAGCCCCCGTCCCTCACCATATCTATCGCCTTGGCAGGACACTCTTTTTCGCAAAGACCGCATCCCTTGCAATAATCATCATCATGTTCAAAATATATTATTTTTTTAGAATTTTTCTTTCCTGTAGAAAAACAAACTCCTTCTGGACAAACAAGAGCACAATTCCCACACCCAATACATTTTTCATGATTGAATACTGGCTTAAATGTCCGCCAACTGCCAGTTTTATTTAATTTACTTGACCCAGGCTCTACCGCTAAATTGTATTTTTTTTTTGACATATTATTTTATCCCATTGCCCCCCTCCTTTCTGAGGAGGCCTGCCCGCTCGCCCGCCGAATTGGAGGGCCGTATTGGAGGGGGGTTCGGGGGTGGTGGGAGTTAAAGTCTGTAAAGTCTGTCAATCGCACCCCCTCCTAACCTCCCCCTCCGTAAGGGGGAGGGCTTGGACTTTGTTATTTTTTTGTTATTTGTCCCCCTAGTCTAATTGAAATTTTCTAACATCAACCAATTTCTGTTTATCACCCATATCAGGATTATAAGTATTATAAAAAAGCTCTATAATAGCTTGGGTATCAAGCGGGATAGCTGATACTCCAAGACTGCTTAATCCATTCCTAATATGCTCAACTCTTTGAAATAAAGCATTCTTCCTTCTTTTAAATTTCTTTTTTCCTAATTTTATTGTAATGCCAGGCTGAAACAAAGAAACGAGCCTTGAAATAAACGATTTTTGTTTATCGGATAATGGATTATAAGGAACTACCACAAAAAATCTTTTATTCATAATATCTCCCATATCAATAAGTTCTTTAACAAAACTTCTATATTCCGCTGTCTGCATTCTTAATAATTCATTAGTTTGTTCTTTTTCTAGTTTTTGTAAAGAATTAATATAATTTTCTACATTCAATTTTCTAGACTGAATTACAATTTGTAAAGGATGTTCAAAAGAATTTAAAAAATTCACATACGCTTGTATAATCGCCTCTTGTTCCTCATCTGATTTTAACGCAAAATTTATACTTGAAGCCAAAAGAACAACTCTTAAAGTCCCATCTTTAAGAACAACTGTATCTTCCCTAATTTCAGCTATGTCTAAATATTTTTGTGTAGTTTTGACATTCTTCTTTTTATTCATATATCTTTTTTAACTTTTTTCAGTTTACAATAATGGACTAAATAAAATTTTTAAATTCCAGTCAACCTTTTTATATTTAAATATTTGGTATTGAATATTTTTTTAAAATTTAAAATTTAAAATTGGATATTTGCATATACATATTATACCATAAAAAAAAAATCAAAACAACAAAAAAATCCGCCATAGACGGATTATTATAAAAAAAATTAATACTGCCAGTTACAGAATTAATTCTGTAATCAACTTTTCAAAATAATCTTTAACCTTTCTCCAGCTAACATTCTCTAACATAACTGGCATCGGCTCATTTTCTGCATCAAAAAAATAAGTTAAACTTTTTAAAATATGGATTTTATTGTATTTAATGCCTTTATATTTTTTATCAAATATTTCTAACAGTTCTTCTAAAGAATATTTCTTTAAAATAAAGTATAAATCAAAAAAATCCTTTTTACATCCTCGTGAGGAAACCGCATCTAATTTCATGCATGCTATATCTCGCGGATCAGCCAATTTAATCCCATTCCATTTTATAAATGGAAAAATTATTTTATATGGATAACCGAAAAAACTCAATTTTACATTAGCTAAATTTAAATTAAGAGTATTTTTTTCTTCAGATACGATAATTAACTTTCCTATCTTAGTTAAATTTCTCCTTAATTCAACTGTATTAAAACTCTTTTGATTAAAAAAATCTAAATCAATTGATTTTCTATGTCCATACTGCAAAGCCAAAGCAGTCCCGCCTGCTAAATAATAATCTTTAATAATTCCTGATTGCGCTAGCGATTCAAGAATGGACTTTGTTTTTTTATTGATAACTTGTTCGCGCATTTGAAAGAATTTTTAGGTATATTAAAAATCTGACTCCAAAAATTTAAACTTTTTTTATCCAAACAACTAATATTTTTTACCGCATTTTTAATTTTCTTTATGCCATATATTTTTTTTATTACTTCCCAGTCATCCATATCGCCATAAGTAATAACTTTTTCAATAATAAAACCAGCATGCTTTTTATAATCAAGTTTTTTATAATCCACGTCCCAAAATAACTGTTTATTTAACTTTATCATACTTACATTTTACCATATTTTTATTACTAAGTCCAACCTCTTGCTCAAAAAAAAATCTTAACGGGTGATTTATACTTTGAAGGTGCTATAGTCCAGCCAAAGGCGGGGCTGTGGAACCTTATATACAAACTTTTTCCGCTAAAACAAGCCAAAAATACTCGCTCCCCTCCTTACTAAGGAGGGGGTAGGGGGAGGTCAGCTATTGACTTTTTTTACTATATATGCTATACTGCTATATTAGTTCATTGACAACTATATAACTAATTTTTAAAATCTGCGACAGATCCGCGTGACATATCCGCGTGAAATCTGCGTTAAAGTTTATTTTTAACACTATTCAACCTCTTGAATTTTCCAAATCCAGTTAATTGCGTAATTCACGAATATTTGTTTAGTTCCTCTTTTGAGGAGGGAATACTTTGGAGACACTCGTCTTCTATAAAAAAGTAAGGTAAGTATTTAGTTTTTTGCTGGTGCTTAACTGGCGGATTTCTAAATACATTCCTATCCCCTCTCCAAAGAGGAATTAAACAGAACATATAAATCTAATAAAAAAAGAAAGGAGACATAGTAAAAAATAAGTTGTCATTCCGACCGAGACGAAAGCACAGATTGTCATCCCGCACTTGATGCGGGATCTATCTGGTTCCCGCATCAAGTGCGGGATGACACCATTTTTTAAAAATTTAAAATTTTTAAACCCGCCCCTCCTAAGCAGGACTGGGCGAAAGGATGAACAGATGGAAAAGAGAATAAATTTTTTAGTATTAGTAGTTTTTGCAGTTTTGGCAGTTTTTATGGCTTCATTTTCCGGGTGCGCAGGCGTTGCCCGTGTCAGCAGATTAGAAAAACAATTTTCAACATTTGAAGCTGATATAAAAACAAATAAGCTGGACATAGAAGATCACAGCGAAAAATTTAAAGCCATAGAAAAAAATCAGAAAGGTCTAATCCAATTTACAGGATTTGACCCAGATGAATATGATCCCAATACTGGAATCTATTTAAGTATTGTGGATAAATTAAATGTTTTAGAAACTGCAATACTCACAAATAGAAAAAATGCAAAAAAGCTAAATAGCAACATTAACTATTTAGAAAAAAGGAATCAAAATCAAGAACAAAAAATTGTTTCCTTATTTGAAAAACAAAAAAAAGCAGTCACTCTCACCGAACTTGATCGGGCGATGAAAGCCAGCACAAATTTAGAACAAATCACATTTGAAATGACCGACAAAAATCGTATTATGGTCCGTGTTTCCTTCCCTCTTGGCGTGTCAGAGCTCTCTGACTATCAGAAAAAACTTCTAACAAAGAAGCTAAAAAACTATATTGCTCCTAATGACCTTAGAATCATTGATGACTATGTAATGACCTTTATTAAAGGCTATTACTCTCCAAGGGGACGGACAGTCTCGTTGGCGGTAGCAAGGGCATTGTCCGTTTATAATTTTTTAGACGAAAACTTTTATGCATTTACAGCTTCTGATGAGGTTATAAAACTCATTGAAGAAACTGAAAAAAGCATAGAAGCTGGTGAAAGCACAGATGTCCTTTGCGGAGGATTATTGCGACGAGAAGTCGTAATGATCTTTGAAAAAGAGTCAGCTACTCCAGTAAGAAAGCCTGCTTACATCTCGCACATTGACCCTAATTCTAATAAATAGGGTCTAATACCCTTCCCTGAAGATAGACATAAAAAAATCTTGCAAACAATGTTCGCAAGAGTCTATTCTTCAGGGAAGTTTTTTTTGTTACTTTTTTTCAAGAATCCCCCTATCCCCCCTCACAGAGGGGGGCACTAATCGACTAAATTTTTTATCAATTTAAAATTCGTGATTCGTGTTAATTCGTTCAAAAATTCGTGTTTCGCGCTTTCCGCGTTTACCAGCAAAAACATTTGATATTTAAAATTTATTATTTGTTATTTTTTTAAAATTTATAATTTAAAATTTAAAATTTACTTTTTCAAACTCTTCCCAAACTCTCCTAAAGTATCAAAAACTTGCCGTCCAAACAACGCCGGCTTCTTAAAAAACTTCCCTTTCCCAAGATCAAAAAATATTTTCCCAACTTCATTATTTTTATATTTTAATCCATTTACAGTAATAACGTCTTTTTTGACTATAACATTATTAGAACTCATATCAGCTGGCGTAGTTATATCCAAATGCGAAAAAAAGTTTTTAACATTTTGGATATTCGGCTTTAACATAAATTTTGCCAAAGCTGTTTTTTCCATTGTTGACATACTTTCATTTTCTCCCAATATTCTCAAACAATTACCAATCGCTTCAGGATTCATATCACTGCGGGGATTTAATAAATCAATTTTATAACCATCATTTGCTAAATTTTTTACAACCTCCGCCTGACCTGGAATCAACTTGCCATTTTCAGTTATAAATTTAATATTCTCTTTGCCAATTTCCTTTACATAATTATTTTCCTCTCTCACATAATCCAAAAAATCTTTCCACTCAAACGACTTTGGATTATCTGTAGCGCTTTTTACTTCCGCAAAAAGTTTATTTTGATATCCATCAAAATCTCTTTGAGCTACATTATAATCTCCAATCCTTTTAATCCCCTCTTTACCGACGACAGCCACTTCCCTCATCCCTTGCATTTTTATCACATTATTCCCTGGATGACTAGGAACATCTAAAATCTCAAAACTATTCGGAGCAACACCCACCTTTTCAGCTATATCAATTTTTTTACCCTCTATATACTCCCGCATAAACTCTATTCTTTCATTTGGAGTATCTATTTCCTTTTTTATATTTTCAAATTCATTAGCATTAATTTCTTTAGCTTCAAGCATAGAATCAACTGTTTTCTCAAACCTATTTTCTATTTCTTTAATAACTTTCGTGTTTGGCTCCAAATTTTTTTTAACATCTGAAACAATTTCAGGTTCAACTTTTTCTATAACAGCTTCTTTCTGGTTTGCTAATTTCGGCTTTTCCAAAACTACTTTTTCAGGAGCAACTTGCGGTTCACCCTTTAAACTCCTTTCAATCATCTCGCTTGTAACTCTTTTATTCTGAATTTTTGATTTTACAGTTAATTCCTCAATCTTCGCATTATTTTCTAAAATATTCTCAACATTTTCAGAACTTAATTCATTCGCTTGTTTTATAATTTTTTTGTCAGCTAAATTTTCACGAATTTTTGCGACATCCACTTCTATCACATCGCCATCTTTAACCAAATCTATATCAACAGCTTTATTTTTAGCTTTCATCTGCGACACTATTTCATCTTTTATCGCATCGTTCACAAAAGTTTCTTGAGCTGTTTTAAAATTTTCCAGTTCAACGCCCTTTAATTCTTTTGGCAGTTCAGCCAATTCTATATCTCCAAGATGCTTTGCCCTAACTTCTTTCCCAACATCCCAAACAGTATCAACATTATCCCTAATCTCAATTTTCGCGATATCAGGATTTGTCGCTTCTACAGGTAAAGCATCAACATTATCCGTAATCTCAGTTTTCGCAATATCAGGTTTTGCTACTTTTTCAGGTTTTGGAACTATTTCATTTTCAACTATTTCATCTTTAATCTTTAAATCATCCTTAACTTCTACTTTATTCTCAACCTTCTCCACTTTTTTCACTTTTTCCACTTTCTCTACAGGTTCAACCTTCTCCGCCTTCTTAACATTCTCAACTTCAGGGATTTCATTTTCAATCTCAACATGTTTTTGAATTTTACTTTCAACTGCCTTACGAAAATTCCTTTCAAATATATCAGAAAAATGTAAAAAACTCTGCTTATCTTCTAAAGATAATTCTCCCAATTTCCCATCCAAATCATCTATATAATCAAGCATATTTTTCATTTCTGCTTTTCCAATATCTTCAAAAGTTGTGGCCTCATACCCCTCTTTAATTTCATTTATTTTTTCAGCAAATTCTCTATGTATATCATTCTCTATTACAGCCTCACTCTGTTTTCTAATCAATTCCTGCTCACCGACATTCAATTTATCAGGAGAAACTGCGTCTTTAAATACTTCTGATATTTGTTTAGGACTATCTTTCAACTTTCCCCAATCATTCTTAAAATTCTCATAAACTCCTTTGCCTTTATTAGAAAGCCACTCTCCCGCGCCGCCTTCAGATTGGTTTGCTGGTTTACCAACTTCTTGTTCGCCAGCATGCGCCTTGCCAAAATTAGAAACCCATTCACCAACCCCGCCTTCAGATTGTTTTGCAGATTTTCCAGTTTCTTGCCCCGCCTCTGCTTTCCCAAAAAAAGCAAGAGACAATCCAACCGCGCCGCCTGTAATCGCGACTGTTTTTAATATTGTTCTTAAATGATATTTATTTTTTTCATACCATTCATTACCTTCAAAAGTGGCATCTACAACTTTATTTCCAATATCGCCTCCGCCAGATCCAGCTAAAGCTAAACGCAAAACAGGAATTTGAAATAATGCAAGCCCTTTTAATTCGTTTATATATTCCTTGCCAATCTTCTTAAAAGTTCCATCCTTCTCAATTTTCTTAAATACCTTAGGATTGCTTTTGGCTATTTCAAATAATTGCCTTTCCACATCGCCATCTATTTTTTCATCTGTTTTTCCAAGAACAGCTGTGGCGGCTCCGATGTCTTCTTTTTCTTGGTTGCTATATTCTCCTTCGCCCGCCATAGCCTCGCCGATTCGGCGGGCGGTGGCGGGTTCTTTCTTTTTCCGCTTAAAAAATTTCTTGAACCGCAAAAACATTCCGTCATAACGATTATCTAAAAATTTATTCCATTTTTCTTCACTAATTTTACCTGTAACATATTGCTCCCTCTTTTTCTCATATTTATCCTCTTCTTTTTGCCTTTCAGTATCCGCCTTGTCCATTAGTTCTATGCTCATAATATCAGCCGAACGTTGTTTCAACATTTCATTTACATTTTGGTCAGCCAGATCAATCTCCTTATTCATATATTTATGTTTTCTCCGCGCTTCTTTTGCTAAATCAATCATTTTTCTGCCACCATAAAGCATTCCGCCAGCTAAAGCAAGCGAACCAACTACACCAGAACCAGCAGTAGCTGTAACACCAGCTAAAGATGTCGCCGCCGCAATTGTTGCCGCGCTAGCTTCAAACGCTAATTGCGCTTCCATAACTCCTTTACCAAACCCGCCTAATACTTTAGATATATTCTTTCCTTTTTTTATTATTTTAGATTGTTTTTTCTCTCTTTCTGATTTCGCGTCTTCTATACTTTGAAAATATAAATC
>JBHPIX010000023.1:0-14987 GCA_042568285.1 Patescibacteria group bacterium
TAAACAAGGGATAATAATATCAGATACAAATATGGGAGGTATTCATAATCTATATTTAAAAGCAACTTTGGAGAGAAAAATTGGTGGAATCTCAGTTATGGTTGATGGTGATGCTCATTGTTTTACGCTTGCGGAAAGTAAGTTTGGCGCTGGTAAAAAATATAAAGATATAATAGGAATTACTTTAGGCACTGGAATAGGAGGAGGAATTATTATTGACAAAAAATTATATAGAGGCGTTGATAATACTGCTGGCGAAATAGGTCACATTATTATTGACGCGGATTCGGAAGCGGTTTGCGGATGCGGAGGATATGGACATTGGGAGTCATTAGCTAGTGGCCGAGCATTACAGAATTTATATAAAAAAATTACTGATCAAGACGCTGACATAGATTTGATAATAGATATGGCGTTAAAAGGTGAAAAGATAGCTCAAAAATCTATTATTCAAATAGGTTTTAGTTTTTCTTTAGGATTAGCAAGTATTATTAATAGCTTGAATCCAGAAATTGTTGTAATAGGCGGAGGATTAAGTAATATTGAATTTTTATGGAAAGTAATTTTAAATAATTTGCCTAATTATTTAATGAGAGAACATTTAAAGAAAACTAAAATAGTAAGAGCAAAACTTGGAGACAATGCTGGAATCATTGGCGCGAGCCTTTTATTTTAATCAGGTATAGTTGCATTCCTTGATTGGCATTCTTTAGCATAAGTTCACCTGAATAAATTTCATAGAATTTCTAATTTCTAATTAACCTAATTTCTAATAAAATGTCAAATGAAAAAAATCAAAATAAAAATGGAGTTAAAAAATTTGATTTAGAGGAAAGAACGGCAAAATTTGGAGAAGAAATTATTGAATTCGTAAAAAAAATTATAGTTAATGAAGTTACAAAACGTATAATATCGCATTTAGTGGGAGCAGGCACAGGAGTAGGAGCTAATTATTGCGAGGCTGACTGCGCGGAAAGTAATAAAGATTTTATTCATAAAATGGGGATAGCTAATAAAGAGATAAAAGAATCAAAGCATTTTATTCGTATGATGGTAAAAGCTTGTCCTAAATTCGCGAAAGAAGGACGGGTATTATGGAAAGAGGCTAGTGAACTGAATTTAATATTTTCTACGATAATTCATAAGGCAAAAAATAAAGATAAAGATAAAGAAAATAAATAAATTTTTAATATTGGACATTGAATATTTTTAATTTTATTAGAAATTAGAAATTACAAATTAGAAATTTTTAATTTATGCCAATACCTCAACTTAGATACAAAGATAATGCAAAACGACGTAAATTTATAAGAAATAAAAAAATGGCACACGGAAGGGTGTCAAAGAATTTTAGGATGTCTAATAATTATAATAAGAAAAGTTTTAAATTGCGCGTTTTTATTTTTTTATTTAAATTATTTTTAGCGACAGCTATACTCGTCGCGTTTTTTTTATGTGTTTTGATTTTTTTGTTTTCAAGAGATTTGCCTAGCGCTGACAAATTGATAGAAAGAGACATAGCTTTAAGCACTAAAATATATGATCGGACAGGTGAAACTGTTCTTTATGATTTACATGGAGAAGAAAAAAGAACAATGATTGAGTTGGATGACATCCCTCAATTTGTTAAAAATGCGACTATTACTGCTGAAGATAGAGACTTTTATGAGCATCACGGATTTAAGTTGACTGGAATAATAAGAGCCGCTATAAAAAATTTAACAAAAGGAACATTGTATGGACAAGGAGGCTCTACTATTACTCAACAGCTTGTTAAGAATGCTATCTTAAGTCCTGAAAAAACTTATACTAGAAAATTAAAAGAATTAGTTTTATCTTATCGCATAGAAAAAGAATTTGAAAAGGATCAAATTTTAAAAATGTATTTTAATGAAATCCCATACGGTTCAACAGTTTATGGTATTGAAGCCGCTGCTCAAACATTTTTTGGTAAAAAAGCTTTAGAATTAAGTTTAGCTGAATCAGCTGTCTTATCTGCTTTGCCAAAAGCAACTACTTATTATTCTCCTTATGGAAATAATAAAGACAAACTAATTATTCGGCAACAATATATTTTAGATGAAATGGAATCTTTGGGATATATTACAGAAGAAGAAGCAAAAATAGCTAAAGAAGAAGAATTAAATTTTATTCCATTACAGGATAATATTATTGCTCCTCATTTTGTAATGTATGTTAAAGAATTATTAGCTGAAAAATATGGCGAGGAATTTATGGAGCAGGGTGGGCTTAAAGTTATAACATCTTTAGATTTGGACAATCAGGAAAAAGCAGAAAAGGCGATAGAAAATGGAATGGAATCAGTTGTAACATTAGGAGGTTCTAACGGTTCATTAGTCGCTATTGATCCTAAAACTGGACAAATTTTAGCTATGGTTGGTTCAAAGGATTATTTTGATATTGAAAATGATGGGAATTTTAATGTCGCAATAGCAAAAAGGCAACCAGGATCTTCTTTTAAACCAATGGTTTATATGGCATTATTAGAAAAAGGATATACTTCTGAAACTATTCTTTTTGATGTAGTAACAAATTTTAATCCGTATCTTGATGATGCGGAAAAAAATTATATACCACATAATTATGATAGTAAAGAAAGAGGACCTGTGACTGTTAGGCAAGCATTGCAAGGATCATTAAATATACCAGCTGTTAAAGCTCTTTATTTAGCTGGCGTTGATAATGTTTTAAATTTATCTAAAAAAATGGGTTATAGCACTTTTGATGACAGGTCTAGATTTGGATTATCATTAGTGCTTGGAGGAGGAGAGGTTAAATTGTTAGAACATGTTGCGGCTTATGGTGTTTTAGCAAGAGAAGGAATTAAACATCCAACTGTCGCTGTATTAAAAGTTGAAAATAAAAGAGGAGTAATTATTGAGGAATATGAGAATGAAGAAGAAAGAATATTAGGCGCGGAAGTAGTAAGAAAAATAAATAATATATTATCAGATGATTCGGCAAGAAGTTATGTTTTTGGCGCTGGAAGTAAATTGACTTTACAAGGCAGACCTGTATGCGCTAAAACAGGCACTACTAATGATTATAGAGATGCTTGGACAATTGGATACACACCTTCTTTGGTTGCTGGAGTTTGGGTAGGCAATAATGATAATACAGAAATGGAAAGGGGAGCTGGCGGTATTAAGGTGACCGCGCCGATATGGAATAATTTTATGATTGAGACATTGGGTAATGAAAATAATGAGGATTCAACTCCCGTAGAAACTTTTAGCCCCCCATTGGAGGATATAGCAGAAAAGTCAATTTTAAATGGAAGCGGAATTTATGAAAAAAAAGTAAATGTTGATAAAAAAACAGGACTTTTAGCTAATGATTTTTGTCCTGAATTTATGGTAGAGGAAAGGGTTTATAGCACAATTCATTCCATACTTTTCTATGTTGATAAAAATAATCCAAGAGGTGAATGGCCTCAAAATCCTGAACAAGATCCACAATTTAAGGGATGGGAATCTGCTGTTTTATCATGGTCAAGCACTACAAAGGATGTGATATTAGGAACCCCTCCTACTGAAAAATGTTATTTGCATAATTTAGAAAATAAACCATTCTTGAAAATTATATATCCAAATGATAAAGATAAAATAAGTAGTCAAAGCATAGATGTTCGTGTTGATGCCAGCGCGCCAAGGGGAATTGATCATATAGATTATTATATAGATAATTCATTTGTTAAAAGCATTAATGTTTATCCATTTGGATTAAGTTATCCTTCTATGAAAGCTCCTAGCGGATTTCATACTATTTTAGCAAAAGCTTATGATGATGTTGGAAATTATAATGAAGCGAGTGTTGAAATTAATTTAATGGCTGAAAGACAAGCTGTTCAATCATATTTTGAAACGCCTAGGCAGAATGCGTCTTTTTTCTCATCTTCTTTCCCATTAACTTATATTTTTAAAATCTCTGATTTGTTTAATGCGCAAAGTATAAAAGTTTTTTATAAGAAAGATAATGATCAAGAAGTAATTATAAAAACATATAGCAGTTCTGAGATTATTTCAGATACTTTTGAATTTCAATGGGGCGATAATCCATCAGTTGGTTCATATAATTTTTATGTTGAGGTAACTGATAAGAAAAATAAAATTGAGCGAGGGCAAAATTTGATAATTAAAGTGTTAAATTAAACAATTTGCGATAAGAAAAAATTTTAGCTATAAGTCTATGATTTTGGTGAATAGTTATAATTATATAATACGATTTAGTATGTGGCAATATCCGTATTTTTGACAAATCTGAAATATTCTGCTAGAATAAAAATTAATTGAACTCCATTTAGAGTTTTTATAAAATTTTAATTAATAAATTTTTCTATAAATTGAATAATAAATTAAAACAGTATGCCCAAAAGAACTTACCAACCTAAGAAAAAACAAAGAAAGAGAGAGCATGGATTTAAAAAAAGAATGAGCACTAAAGCGGGAAAAAATATATTAAAAAGAAGAAGAGCGAAAGGAAGAAAAAAATTGAGCGCTTAGAATTTTAGATTGTAGATTTTAGATTTTAGATTTATTTTTTAAAAATCTAAAATCGACAATCATAAATCTAAAATTAAATGCATGCTTCCTAAAAATAATCGCCTAACGAAAACTAAAGATTTTGACAATGTTTATAAAAAAGGCAGAAATTTTTTTACAAAAATTTTGGGGATTAAATATATAAAAAATGAATTAGATATGACTAGGATAGGACTTGTTATAAGTCAAAAAATTTCTAAAAAAGCTGTAGTGAGAAATAAAACAAAGAGAAGGTTAAGGGAAATTTTAAGATTAAGGTTAAGTAATATTCATAAAGGTTATGATATAATTATTTTAACGCGAAAAGGGATAGAGGATTGTGATTATGCAGAAATAGAAAAAAATATTGAATACGCGCTTAATAAGACACATTTAATTTTTTCAGATAAAGGTTAAAAAATATGATATCCAGTTATCGAAAAACAATTATTGTTATCTTTTTTATCCTAATAAGCTTGCTTTTGGGTTTTTTTATTTTTTACTTTTTCTTTTATTCACCTGCTGTCGCGCCTGTTATAACTCCAATAGAGCCTGATCTAGAAATAATAACAGGTCTGCCAGAAACAACAGAGGGCGAGAGAGTAGAATATGACATAGAAGTTGTAGAAACAATAGAAGATATCTCTGCAGAAGAATTACATTTATCTGAAATTGCAACAGGTGGAATAACTAAAACTGCAAATCTATATGAAAGCCCTTTATATGAATCAGCATTGGCGCCAAACGGACAAGATATTGTTTCTTATGATAAAATAACTGGAAAATTTATAAGAATAACAGCAGATGGCAGGGTGGATTTAATGTCAGATAAAATTTTTCATAATGTAGAAAAAGTAACATGGTCGCCAAATAAAGATATTGCCATTTTAGAATATCCAGATGGCGCGAATATTAGCTATAATTTTATTACAAAGAAACAAATTACTTTGCCAAAACATTGGCAAGATTTTTCGTTTTCGCCAGCTAATAATAAAATCGTAGCTAAAAGCATTTCTGAGTATCCAGAACATAATTGGCTGATAACTAGCAATATTGACGGAAGCGATATCAAAGCTATTGAACATTTAGGAGAAAATGGAGACAATGTTTATACTAGTTGGTCGCCCAATAATCAAGTGATTGCGATGTATGCTGAAAGTAAAGATTTTAACAGTCAAAAATTATTTTTCTTTGGTCCAAACGATGAAAAGCATCCTTTAACTATGATTGAAGGTTATAATTTTGAATCAAAATGGACAAAAACTGGAGATAAATTATTGTATAATGTTTATAATAGCGCGTCAAATTTTAAGCCAACACTTTGGACAGTTGTTACTTCTGGCGAAAATTTCAGCAGATATAGAAAAAAATTAGATGTTCAAACTTGGTCAAATAAATGCGCGTTCGCCAGTAATGAATATATTTATTGCGCTGTGCCTGAATCATTACCAGATGGAAGCGGTATTTATCCAGAAGTTGCTGATCAGATACCTGATAATATTTACAAAATCAATATTGCTACTGGCGCAAAAAAAATTATCGCTAGACCTGAGGATAATGCTGTAATTAGTGAAATAATTATATCAGAAGATGAAAAATATTTATATTATACTGATAAAAATACTGGAATGCTAAAGAAGATGTTATTGAAATAGTATCTAAAATGTCGCCCCCCTCCTCACCGAGGAGGGGGTTTGGGGGTGGTGCGGTTTTTACACCCCCTCTGTATCCCCGCCCGCCTGATGCGTTCGGGCGGGTCCCCCTCCATAAGGGGGAGAGCCCCTCCACATCATCAAAAAAATAAACCAACACACTATGCAAAATTTAATTATCGTAGAATCCCCTACAAAAGCAAAAACTATTTCAAAATTTTTGGGGAAAGACTATAAGATTCTTTCCTCTTTTGGGCATGTCAGAGATTTACCAACAAAAGAAATGGGCATAGATATAGAAAATAATTTTAAACCAACATACGTAATTCCAGCTAAAGCAAAATCAAAGGTTAACGATCTGAAAAAAATAGCTAAAGACTCAAAAAATATTATATTAGCTACTGATGAAGATAGAGAAGGAGAAGCTATTTCATGGCATCTTTTAGAAATTTTTGGTAAACAAGCTATAAATAAATATCAGCGAATAGCTTTTCATGAAATAACAAAAAGCGCTATAGAAGAAGCTCTAAAAAATCCTCGCAAAATTGATATGAATTTAGTTGATTCCCAACAAGCGCGACGTATTTTGGATCGTTTAGTCGGGTATGAGATGTCTCCTTTTTTGTGGAGAAAAGTAGCTAAAGGATTATCTGCTGGTAGAGTTCAGTCAGTTACAGTTCGTTTAATTGTTGAAAGAGAAAAAGAAATTCAAGCTTTTAAATCAGAAGAATACTGGACTATTGAAGGATTATTTCAAAAAACATCTAAATCAGTTGACATTAAGGCGAAATTAGATAAAATTAATGGAAAAAAAATAGAAAAACTTGCTATACAAAATGAAAAATCAGCCAACAAGATTTTAGAAGATTTAAAAAAACAAGATTATTCTATAACTAGCATAAAGAAAAAACAAACAAAGAAAAATCCATATCCTCCATTTACTACTTCAACTCTACAGCAAGAATCAAATAAAAAATTAGGTTTTTCTTCTAAGCAGACAATGGTTGTAGCGCAACAGCTTTATGAAACAGGACTTATAACATATATGAGAACTGACTCGCTTAATCTTTCTAAAGAAGCTGTATCAAAAATGCGGAATATAATAAAAACTAAAATTGGGGGAAAATATATACCAGCCAATCCTATAATATATAAAACAAAATCTAAAGGCGCGCAAGAAGCGCATGAAGCGATTCGTCCCGCATATCCAGAAAAACATCCTGACGAATTAAATCAAAAGTTAAATAAAAATCAATTTAAATTATATGATCTAATATGGCGAAGAGCAATGGCTTGTCAAATGAACCCCGCTATAATTGATAATACAACTATTGATATTTCAAATAAATCCGCGTCTTACACTTTCAGAGCTAATGGTTCTATAATAAAATTTGATGGATTTTTAAAAATATATCATACTCAAACAGAAGAGAATATATTGCCTGAATTAGAAAATGACGAAAAACTTAAAGTTATTAAAATAGATCCAAGCCAACATTTCACTCAACCGCCAGCCAGATATAGCGAGGCGAGTTTAATAAAAATTTTGGAAGAGTATGGAATAGGCAGACCTTCAACTTACGCTCCTACAATTGACACTATTCAAAAAAGGAATTATGTAAAAAAAGAAGACGATAAAAAATTGCATCCCACTGAAATAGGCATAATGGTAAATGATATATTAGTAAAACATTTTAAAGATATCGTTGATTATAAATTTACCGCAAAAATTGAAGAAGACTTTGATGATATAGAGGAAGGAACAAAAAAATGGCAACCTATAATTAAAGAATTTTATATGCCTTTTAAAAAAAATCTAATTAAAAAAGACAAAGAATTAACTAAAAAAGCTCTTACAGAAGAAAAAACAGATCAAGTTTGCGAAAAATGTAAAAGTAAAATGGTAATAAAAATGGGGAGATTTGGAAAATTTTTAGCTTGTTCTAATTATCCAGAATGTAAAAATACAAAACATTTAGCTGGCGCTGAAGGTTCAGAAACCCAAAAAGAGCTGGCAAAAGAATTAGATGAAAAATGTCCGCAATGTAATTCTCCGTTGGTATTGAGACATGGTAAGTTTGGAGAGTTCACAGGGTGTTCAAATTATCCAAAATGCAAATTTATAAAAAATGATGATAAAACAACAGGTGTTCATTGTCCTAAATGCGAGAAAGGAGAAATTATAGAAAAAAAATCTCGTAAAGGAATTTTTTACGCCTGCAACCAATATCCGAAATGCAGATTCGCGCTATGGTATAAGCCAACTGGATATAAATGTCCAAAATGCGATGCGCTTATGGTAACTAAAATTACTAAGAAAGATGGCGAACGTATTGTTTGTAGTAATAAAGAATGCGGGAAATAACAAATCATTTGCTAAGCGACTTAAGGAAGCAAAAAAAGAAGGAGAATTGTTAAAAATGGGCAATTTTTTAATAAAAAAATAAAAGATAGCTCAGAATATCTAAAAACGTAATGAAAAGCGTTTTTGTCATTCCGCACTTGATGCGGAATCTAGTTAGTTAAGGCAAATTTATAGGCCACTGGATCCCGCGTCAGGCGCGGGATGACAGTTTTAAGACAGGCTGATACAGATGGGGTGTGGTGAAAACATTGATCCTTATAAATTTAAAAAAAAATTTTTAAAAAAGGAGGAATTATCATGACAAAAAATAATGCGCGGATTTTTTATATTGAAGATGCGTTTTTAAAAAGAAAAAATTATTAAACAGAAATAAAAAAAATAGAAAAAAAAGTAAAAATAATAAAAGAAAAAACAAAAAAAATAGAAGAAGAAACAAAAATGATAGAGGAAGAAAACAAGAGATTGATTTTTAGATTACAGAAGGCAAAAAAAATGAAATCAATTTCTACTAAAGAAACATTTTGTTGCCTTAATAAAGTCATCCTTAATTTTTTTAATAGAAGTAAAAAACAAAATATTTTTCATTAAAAAGGAGAGAATTAATAATGGTAGAATTTAGTAGAGCAGTAAATGTAATAGAAGCATTAAACGATATAATAAAAACGCAAAAAGGAACGATAAAGAATCTGGAAAAAGAAAATCAGAGGTTGCTGGAAAGAAATGAAAAAATAGAACAAAAAAGCATGCAATATATTCAAAATATTGATGCAGAAAATGAAAGACTTATTATGGGTTTTGACTGACAAGCAATATATATAGGGATTGATATTTCAAAAGAATGAAATATCAATCCCTTTTTTATATTTTAGCATTCGTGTGAATTGTCATAAATTAGCTCAAATTCATGTAGTCTAGTAGGCGCAGGGTTGACATAATTTATTAAAAACGGTAAAATTTATAAGCTATATGAATTTATATGATTTATTACAAATAATAAAAAAAAATGATCCGCATTCTGATTTTGGATTGATAAAAAAAGCATATAAATTCGCTAAAAAAGCTCATGATGGACAAAAAAGGGCTACAGGCGAACCATATATAATTCACCCATTTAATACTGCTATAAATTTAGCAAAAACAGGATTAGATGTAACAACTATAGCCGCAGGGTTGTTGCATGATGTTCCAGAAGATACAGATACGACCTTGGAGGAAATAAAAAAAGAGTTTGGAGATGAAATTGCAAACTTAGTAATGAGGATTACAAAATTAGGCAGGATTAAATATAGAGGAATAGAAAGATATATAGAAAATTTACGGAAAATGTTTATCGCTATGGCTGAAGATATAAGAGTTATTTTTATTAAATTTGCTGATCGCCTTCATAATTTAGAAACACTTAAAGCTCTGCCAAAAGAAAAAAGGCTTAGAATTGCAAGAGAAACTTTAGAGATTTATGTTCCTATAGCCAGTCGTATAGGTATGAGTGAAATAAAGGGGCTGTTAGAAAATTTGGCTTTTAGTTATGTATATCCAGAAGAATTTACAAAATTAAATAAATTAATATCAAAACAATACCAATATCGTTTTAAGCTTATAGAAAATGTAACAGGCATATTAAAAAAAAGTTTAAAAGAATCTGACCTTAAGTTCATTTCAATTAAAGGCAGAGCTAAACATTTATATAGTATATATCAGAAATTATTAAGGCATAATAGAGAAATTTTAAAAATACATGATATAGTAGCGTTGCGCATAATTGTTAAAGATATACCATCATGCTATGCGACATTAGGAACAATACATAAACTTTGGAAGCCTTTAAAGGGCAGAATAAAAGATTATATTTCACAGCCTAAACCAAATGGTTATCAATCATTGCATACCACTGTATTTTGTGAGAGAGAAACTGTTGAATTTCAAATTAGGACTGTTGAGATGGATGAAAATGCGGAATATGGAATAGCAGCGCACTGGAATTATGCTGAGCATGGTTCCACTGTGCCTAAAAAAAATATTCAATGGGTTCAGGAATTGACGGCATGGAAAAAAGAAGTAGCTGACGATAAAAAATTTATAGAAACATTAAAAATAGATGTTTTTCAAAATAGAATTTTTGTATTTACGCCTAAAGGAGACGTTATTGATTTACCTGAAGAATCCACTGCTATTGATTTTGCCTATCATATACATTCAGAAGTAGGTGATAAGTGTATTTCTGCTCGCGTTAATGATCAAATGTCAAATTTAGAAAGGAAACTTAAAAGTGGAGATATGGTAGAGATAATTACGAATCCACAAAAAAAAGGACCAACAAGAAACTGGCTTAAATTCGCAAAAACTAATTTAGCTAAAACAAGAATAAGAAATACTACTAAAGGATCGTAATTATCTGTCTTTAGTTTTATGAAATATACTAGCAATAACAACAAACACTACAAACAGCCCTATTAAAAGCCATCTTAATTTTAAATAGTTTTCAATTGAATAGTTCTCTGTTGTTTCGTCAAATTTTTGATAAGCCTTTAACCGTTCTTCAGGCGAAATACATTTAAAAGTCAAACAATTATTTATCGCATTTTCTATTTCAGCTGGATAATAAGCATCTATTACTTTATCTCCTATAAATAAGGTAGGCACTCCATCAGCAGATATACCATAAGCTCTTCCCATTTGATAAAACAAACCTTGATTATCGATATTATCGCCAATATTATACGCGCTAACCTCTATTAATGGATTATTTTTGACTAAATTTGCTAAAAATACCATTGTCTGCTGGCAATAAGGACAAGTATCAACATAAAAAAAGTAAACTTCAGATGTATTAGGAGATTCTGCGTGAAGTTTAAATGCAAAAAATAATAGGACGAAAGATAGTACAGTTAATGTGAAAAATTTAGTTATCTTTGACATATTTTAAAAAATTAGTGAAAAATTATAAATTCCCCCGCTCCTTTAATAAGAACCTTATCTCCTCTCTTAACCTTTCTCTCAATTAAATATTCAGCCAATACAGTATCTATATTATTCTGAATAGCCCTTCTTAAGGGTCTCGCGCCAAATACAGGATCATATCCTAAATTAGCAATCCAATCAAGCGCCTGATCGTCAACTTCTAATTTAATACCCTTTTTATCCATCTGCTCAGCTGATGATTTTAGCATCAATTTAGCTATTTCTTTTATATCTCCGATGCTAAGAGGTTTAAAAACAACAATAGAATCAAAACGATTTAAAAATTCTGGTCTAAAATATTTTTTTAGTTCACGACTAATGAGAGCTTTTCTAATCTCATTAACTTCAACGGCTTTTTTTATTTCTTCTTGAATGAAAGAAGTGCCTGCGTTTGAAGTAGCAATAATAATAACATTAGAAAAATCTATAACTCTGCCCTTATTATCAGTAAGACGACCGTCATCAAATACTTGCAAGAAAATATTTAAAATATCTGGATGCGCTTTTTCTATTTCATCAAGCAAAATTAAAGAAAAAGGATTTTTTCTAACTTGTTCAGTTAAAAGTCCGCTAATACCATAATCATCAGGCGCGCCAATAAGTCGATCAATGCTATCTTTGTTCTGATATTCGCTCATATCAATTCTTATCATTTCTTTTTCATCTCCAAAATAAACTTCAGCAACTGTTTTTGCTAATTCAGTTTTACCAACTCCAGTAGGACCTAAAAACATTAAATTAGCTATCGGTCTTTTAATATCACGAAATTCAACTCTCGCCCTTTTCAAAGCGCTTGCTACTGCTTTAACAGCCTCTACTTGATCAATCATTCTTTTATGTATTCTATTCTCTAAATTAACCAATTTATCGCCCTCTGCCCCTGTAATTTTTGTTAAAGGAATTTTAATTTTTTGTGAAACTAATTTAGCTACATCTTCCGCCAAAATAATTGATTTGCTTCCTTTATTTTTTTTAACAAAAACTCCTGTTTCCTCTATTAAATCTATTGCTTTCGCAGGAAGAAATTTATTATGGATAAATCTTTTTGCATAAATTAATGCTTTTTCTAAAGCGCCATAACTGAAAAAAACTTTATTTTTTGATTCTATTTCAATTGTTTTGGATTCTAAAATTTGAATAAGTTCATTATCTTCAGGCTCTTCTATATTTATTTTATAAAATACTTCCTCTAAAATAGATTTTTCAATGTATTTAGTATAATCCTGAGATGTTGTGGTAGCAATTACAATTAAGTTACTTTTTGACATTATAGACGTTAAAACTTCTGATAAATCCAAACTAGATCCAGAACTTCCAGAACTAATTCCAATCATTCCTTCAATGTTTTCTATGACTAATATTATATTTTTTGAATGCATCACTTCATCAATCGCGCGAGATAATCGTTCCATAGCATTTTGAGGATTTGCCCCACTTACTAAACGAGCGATACTTAAGCTAACTAATCTTTTATCTTGCCATGCTTTCGGAACATCTTCCGCAACCATGCTCTGCGCAATTCCAGATATGATGGCGCTTCGTCCAACACCAATATCACCGCTTAATATAACTCCATTTCTTCCACTTTCAATAGCTCTAAAAATTGATTGTATCTCCAGTTTTCTTCCGATACAAGGGAATAAATATCCGTATTTGGCTAAAAATGTTAAATCTTGACTATATCTATCAAGTATAGGCGTTGCTACAGATGTCATAGCTTTGTTCATTACGCCCTTTGGTTTTAAAAATGCTTTTTTTCTATATTTTCTTTGATTTTTATACATTAATTCTCTAATACGAAGCCATTCAACTACATTTATCAATTTTTGAGAATCAATTTCTAATTCATACAGCATATCTATAATAACTGATTTTTTAGAATTATCTAAACATAAAGCATCATTTTTTATCAATGAAATTAATAATTCTTCAACATCCACTTTATCTTGTTTTGATAAATACGCTTCTATATAAGCATCCAATAAAATTTTTTTTAAAAAATATTCTCCTTGTTTTGACCATCGCATTTCAGTCATTCCTTTTATTGTTTGATCTTTTAATCTTGCATAATCTACTCCCAATCTTAAAAAGATAATACTAATTCTATCTTGTTGCAGTAAAGACGTTAATAAAATAAATGGGTTAATATTTTTATTCCCATTTTTATTTATGAATTTATAAATATCTTCTATAACCTTAATAGCATTTTGAGTAAAAGCTGAAGAAATATCAATTTTTTCTTTTTTTCTTAAATCATTATAGTCATCAATATTTTTTTTAGGAATTTCATCATCTAAATAGGATATTTTTTTCTTTACTTTAGTCCCTTGATTAGATAATCTTTCTAATCTATGGACAAGATACATAAACGGCAATAATCCCATCCAGAAAAATAAAATTAAAATAGCATAATTTTCTGAATAGTTAGGAAGAAATAAATTTTTTATTATTTGATTAAAATCTTTTAATAGATAGATATATATCCCTAATGAAAATAATCCAAGCCCAGTAAAAATTATTAAAATAAAATTAATAAATTTATCAATATTTTTTTTCAATGCCCGTTGATATATAAAAATACGGGACATTGACATACCCCAATAATAAATTTTATTTTCAATTATTGCTTCCAATCCTTTTCCATTGCACTCTGGACATTGCCTGCTATTTTTTGTTCCATTCCCATCGCAATTTTGACAAATTATATTTTGTATTTTAGATAATTCTGATTGCATATATAATTAAGATTGTCTAAAGATATAGTTAGTTCTCCCCCTCTCTGAGGGGGAGATACAGAGGGGGTGCGGGTGGCGATTCATCCTCGCTATAATCTTAATATACCATTTTTTTTTATTTTACACAATAAAAAAAACGAGGGAGAAAATTAAAATTTAAAATTTCTAATTTCCTTCCTCGCGAACAGGTTAATTTTTTTTAACATCACCCCCTTTTATTTTATTTTAAATTCAATTTCCCTCCTGTAATCTATGCCATGCCTGCGCGATAATTTCAGCAGACAATCCTTTTGCTTTCTGCTCTTTGAAATATCTTTCAAACTCTGTTGATGGTTCTGGCAAAACATTCATTAATACTTGCTTAATTTTTAATTTATCAGTCGTTCTAATCGCTAAAAGCGAATTTAATTGTTCACTGCTAGCGTTTTTATTATATAAATTTTGACAAATTTCATTTGCTATTGGCGCAACATAATTGCGATAAGCTATCTCCGCCTGTTCTCTTGCCACTCTTTCTAATGTTCCTTTGGCATAATATCCATAAAGCCCGAAATCTCCATGAATATATTCTACTCTTGAACTTTCAAGATTAGACGGTATTAACCAACCATACTGTTGCATCTCACGCCATCTCGCGTTCATCCCACTTCTGTTTGTTATATTAACTTTCCTATTGGTAATTTTATGCCTATATCTGAATGGAGGAAGATCTTCAACATTAATTCTGAATGTATTT
>JBHPIX010000024.1:0-14956 GCA_042568285.1 Patescibacteria group bacterium
CTTTACAGTTTATATGGAGCAAGATGAAGATGGTATGTTTATAGGATCTATTCCTGCAGTGCCAAGTTGCTATGCAGAAGGAAGAACACAAAAAGAGATGCTTAAAAATTTGCAACAGGTTTTGAAGCTTTGTCTTAGAAATATTAATCTTCGTGAAGTAGAAAAAACAAGATTTGCAGGCATTCAAAATTTAGAAATCAACTATGCCTAAACTTGTGCCAATTAAGTCAAGAAAGGCTTAAAATTTTCTTGTTTTTTTTGTTTTATGCGCCTATAGCTTCCGCCAATACGGTCTGCCTGCCCTGCCTACCGGACAGGCAGGCGGTAGGCAAGGCGGACAGGCACCCTTGGTAGAGCAACAGCCCCGTTATACAATATGTATATTTAAAATTAAATAAAGTTATTTGAATAACCAGTTCCTTATAACAAGGAGGAGAATAAAATGAGCGGTACATATGGTCCCAACTGCTACAATTGCGTTTATGAAAAAGAATCTAATCCTGATTGGAATCCTGAAAATTGTCCTGAATGCGGTCGTTGGTATCAAGACAATTCTTGCAGTAGTTCTGGTGCTATCTTTATCCTTTTATTTCTTATAGTATTTGTTATTTTATTAGGTGTGTTTACGCACTGCTAATATTTAGCTCTTTTTCATCGGCGGAGAAAATAAATATTTTCCCGCCTTTTTTTCTTGCCAAAATTATAAATATCTGCTACCATAAAAAACACGAAATCAATGAGTCAATGATTTACTGATTTTTTGTTTTTTTTATTTAAATAATGCGCCTATAGCTCAGCCTGGTAGAGCAACAGCCTTTTAAGCTGATGGTCGAGGGTTCAAATCCCCCTGGGCGCACGGAGATTAATTTTAAATTTTAAATTTCAAATTTTAAAACAATAACAAATAACCAATAACAAATTTTAAATTTTTAGTTTTAGTATTACAGCGGGGTGGAGCAGTGGCAGCTCGTCTGGCTCATAACCAGAAGGTCGTAGGTTCAAATCCTACCCCCGCAACCACATAGATTGAAGATTTTAGATTGCAGATTTAAGAATTAAATCAAAAAATCTAAAATCTAAAATCTTCAATCTAAAATCAAAATGGGTCGATACCAAAGCGGTCAAATGGGGCAGACTGTAAATCTGCTGGCTTTTGCCTTCGGGGGTCCGAATCCCTCTCGGCCCACAATAAAAGTAAAGATGTCCGCCCCGTTATACAACGGGGTAAAAATCCCTCTCGGTCCACAACAACTTAATTTTAAATTGAGCAATTTTATGGTGAGCAAAAAATCCAAAAAACTTAATTATTCCTATTCTCCTTTAAAATAATTATATATGACGCAAATAGAAAATAATTACGCTTTTATAGATAGCCAAAATCTTAATCTTGGCATTCAAAAGTTAGGATGGAAGTTGGACTATAAAAGATTTCGCGTGTATCTGTCCGAAAAATATGGCGTTAAAAAAGCCTATCTGTTCATAGGGTTTGTGGCATTAAACCAATCTCTCTATGATAGTTTGCAAGAGGCTGGTTTTATTTTAAAGTTTAAACCTACAATTCCAGATAGCGATGGTAAAATAAAAGGCAACATTGATGCTAATCTCGTTTTGCGGGCGGTATTTGAATTTGATGATTATGATAAGGCTGTTATTATTACCAGCGATGGTGATTTTTATTCTCTCGTCCAATGTTTGTATGAAAATAATAAACTTAAAGTGGTTTTAAGTCCAGATACCAAGAATTGTTCAAGTCTGCTTAGACAGACAGCAAAAGAAAAAATTTGGTTTATGAATAATTTGCGAAATAAATTAGAGTATAAAAAAAATGCCGCTTAAGGACGGAACCTTAAAAGACATTCTTTAATAGAAATACATTTATATTATACCTCTAATAAAAAAAATGTCAATAGCATTGTATTATTGCAGTCATATTCAGAAAGGGGTATGTGTCTAGAAGGTCTTTCTGGCACGGGTTTTTTGTGGGGATTACTTGTGTTATAATAAATAAAAAGGTTAAATTTATAAAATTAATCGTTGGAATTTTTAAATTATTTTATTTTAATTAAATAAGTAATTTAAAAATTAAGACGTAAAGGGTATGGAAAAAGAAACACGACAAAAATCAGATAATTATTTAAAAAAACTTTTTATTCCTTTGACATCAGGAACGGTAATTAATATCGGTATTTATGTATTTTTAGAGCCATCTAATCTATGGATTTTATTGTTAATTTATTGCATGACTTTTATTCCGCAAGCTATTGATTCATATTCATATACAAAAATAGAACTGGCAAAAATTGATGCCGACAGACAAGTAAACCGAGATTTAGTTCATCAAAATAAATTAAAATAGTTAATTAAAACCATATGAAAAAATGTCCGTTTTGCGTGGAGGAAATTTTAAAAAAAATTATAAATTAGTTGTTATAAGTTTTGTAATGTTATTAGTTTTAGCATACTTTATAAAATCAAATAATGCAGATCTGGCTGGGATGACAAATGTTGATAATACTGCGCAGATAAATAATGAAGATATTGAAGAAATAACAAAGGTAGATGAGAATGAACAGGAAAAGACAAAGGTTATAATAAAAGAAAATGAAGCGACTGTACAAGGTGAAAGTATAGAGCTGGAAATAAAAAAAGAATCTGATAATCAAACGCAATATTATAAAGTTATAAAAGTTGTTGACGGAGATACAATTGCCGTAGATATTGGTGGCGCCAGTGAGACATTAAGGTTGATTGGAATAAATACTCCAGAGACGAAAGATCCGCGAAAGCCAGTTGAATGTTTTGGTATTGAGGCGAGTAGAAAAGCGGAGGAATTATTGGCGGGACAAATAGTTGAATTAGAAAAAGATGAAACGCAAGACGAGAGAGATAAATATGGACGGCTTTTGAGATATGTAAAAAGAAAAGATGGTTTATTTTATAATTTAGAAATTATAAAACAAGGATACGCTTACGAATATACTTATAATATTCCTTATAAATATCAAAAAGAATTTAAAGAGGCAGAAAATTACGCTCGCGCCAACAAACTTGGATTATGGGCAGATGGCGCGTGCGGGATGGAAAATATAGATGATAATATAATTGTCCCAGATTCCACGACCACTCAGTCTGCTAATCCTGAATCTGTCCCCCAAGTTTCAGCAAATGAATGTGAATGTTCTTATAATAAGTATAATTGCGGTGATTTTAAAACTCACGATGAAGCTCAAGAGTTATATGATTGTTGTGGCGGAGCAAGTAATGATATTCATAAATTAGATAGTGATGGAGATGGCGAGCCATGCGAATCGTTGCCGTGACGTTGAACAAAAGGGAGAGGCGTATTATGTTAATCCAAGTGATGCGAAATCTGGGACTGGGGATTACCAATACTGACATTAGGAAAATTGGTGTGGGGGATATTGCGATAGATTAAAATTATATGAATGAGCAAAAAATAATTTACTTATTTATTGATGCTTCAAATCTTTGGGCGGCGCAAAAAGCAAAAGGTAAATTTTTTGATTATGAAAAGTTAAAAAAATTCATTAAACAAAAATTTAATGGATTAGAAATAAAATTTTTTTATTATACTGCTTATCCTGCGGATGGGACGCGGGATTATAGTTTGGATAGCAAGCATAAATTTTTCACTTTTCTTAAAAAAGGATTGGGTTTTATCGTCCGCAAAAAAGAGTTAAAACGGATTGCGATAACTAATGAAGATGGGCAAGCTATTGAGGAAAAAGGCAATATGGACGTAGAAATGACGATTGACGCAATTCACCATATTAAAAAGTATGATGTGGCAATTTTGTTTACTGGCGATTCTGATTTTTTAGCTTTGGTAACTTATTTAAAGAAAGGCGGCAAAAATGTTTACATTTTTTCATCTAAAAATAATATTTCCGAAGAATTAAGAACGGGCGGAGATGGATATTTTGATATATTATCAGTTAAGGAAGATATTTGGGGCAGAGAATTGAAATACAGGGCTAAAAAAAGGTAATAAAAAAACAACCCTCCGCGAGGAAGGTTGCCCTTGGATGTAATACCCTTTCAGTTTATATGGTAAAACTGAAAGACATTATTAGTATATACAAATTTAAAAAATAAGTCAATAGCAAAGTCACCGAACTTGAAAATTATCTAAACAGACCAGAGGATGCGTCGATTGTAAGGACAGGTCGCGATCTGTCCTTACCGGCTTGGGATTACAAATACTGATATTCGGAAAATTGATGTGGGGGAGGGGGAATAAAAGCCATTTATTGACATTTTAGTCAAAATAGACTATCATTATAGTTAAGATAAAAATTTTAAGAGAAGGATTTAGGTTTTTCTATGCTCCAAAGGCGGACACGATAGAAACCCCGATAGAAACCCCTATAGAAACCCCTATAGAAACCCCGATAGAAACCCCTAAAATTAATATATGGAAGAAGCTTTAGCTAAAATAGTGCATTTTATATATATAGTATTTTTATTCGGTCCATTAGCGCTTGCCGGTGTTTTGGGCTGGACAATTGGGAGGATGCTTTAAATTTTAGATTTACGATTTTAGATTGAAGATTTTTTGATTTAATTCTTATGCAATCTTCAATCTGCAATCTGCAATCAAAAATCAAAAATGTGGAATTTTATAACAGAAGTTTTTTGTGTCAAACAAGATACTTTTAAATATATTTTTAAATTTTGGAAAAAATATATGGTTTTATATATAGTATTTGGGTTGATTATTTTTTTATTGGCGTTTTCTTGTTCAAATTTTTTTCAGAATGAAGGAGCTGTTTATAAAAAAGCTATTTTATCAATGGTGCAGATAGAGCTTTAAAGAAAGTATAATCAATGCTTAGAAGCTAAATCTTTTTTGTCATTCCGTGCTTGACACGGAATCCAGTTGTAGTGTTGTAGTAAAGTATGTGAATCCCGCATCAAGTGCCCTCCAAATCGGCGGGCAGGCGGGATGACATTAAATTTTAATATGTTGAAAATTTTAAATACATTAACTCGTAAAAAAGAAGAATTTAAGCCTATCAATGAGAAAGAGGTTTCTTTTTACCATTGCGGACCAACTGTTTACTGGGTTCAGCATATTGGCAATATGCGCGCGATGGTTATGGCTGATTTAATTTCAAGATCATTAAAATATTTAGGATATAATGTTAAATTAGTTAGGAATTATACAGATGTAGGTCATCTCACTGGCGACAACGATGAAGGCGAGGATAAATTAGCAAAAGGAGCAAAACGAGAAAATAAAACACCGCAAGAAATCGCAGATGAATATATAGAAGTTTTTGAAAGTGATTTGCGGGACTTGAATGTCGCTGATCCGCAAGTTAAACCAAGGGCGACAGAACATATTAAAGAAATGATAGAAATGATTGAAATATTGCTAGATAAAAATTATGCTTACTCCACAGATTTGGCAGTATATTTTGATGTTTCAAAAGCAAAAGATTATACCAGACTGTCAGGACAAAAATTAGAAGAAAATATACAGTCAGCTGGCAAGGGGTCTGTAAACGATAAAAATAAAAAAAGTCCATCTGATTTTGCTTTATGGTTTTTTAAGGCGGGAGTTCATAAAAATGCTTTACAAACTTGGAAAAGCCCGTTCCAGTCTGGATTAGTAAAAAATGGAGAAGGATTTCCTGGATGGCATATAGAATGTTCTGTGATGAGCAAAAAATATTTAGGCGATACTTTAGATGTTCATATGGGAGGTGTAGAGCATATTCCAGTTCATCATACAAATGAAATAGCGCAAAGCGAGTCAGCAAATGGAGTAAAATTTGTTAATTATTGGTTGCATAATGAACATTTGACAGTCAATAATGGTAAAATGGCAAAATCAGAAGGAACATCGTATTCTGTTTCTGACATTAAAGAAAAGGGTTTTGATCCATTAGTTTTACGTTATTTATTTTTAAACGCGCATTATCGCTCAAAACAAAATTTTACATGGGAGGCGCTTGAGTCAGCTGAAAAAAGTTTAAGTAGATTAAGAGATAAAGTTTTGGAGATTCATGGGGAAATCCCCCTGCCCCCCCTTACAAAGGGGGGAACTAAAGAAATTGAGTTAGCAGGTGCCCCCCTCTGTGAGGGGGGACAGGGGGATTCATATAAACAAAAGTTTGTCTCTGCGATAGAAGATGATTTTAATGTTCCTCAAGCATTGGCAGTTATTTGGGAATTAGTAAAATTAGCTTCTGTGGATAACTCTGTTAAATTAGAGTTAATTTTAGAATTTGATAAAGTGCTTGGATTGAATTTAGCAAATATAGAAAATCAAAAAATAGAAATTTCTGATAAAATTCAAAAGTTAGTTGAAGAGCGGAATGAAGCTCGCGCGAATAGTGATTGGAAAAAAGCTGATGAGATTAGAGATAGAATTAAAGGGTTAGGATTTGTTTTAGAGGATAGTTCTGGAAAAACAATTATAAAAAAATAAGTTTGAATTTTGTAACTATTCAGTAGTAAAATATTTTATCTGACTTATAGCTAAAATTTGACTATTTTTTTCACTGCGGAACTCGCTATCGCTCAAACAGTCCTCGCTGTAAAAATAGCAAATTTTAGCTATAAGTCTATGATGGTGATGAGTAGTTCAAACTTTTAATAATACCTTAATTTAAGGTATTATTTTTGTTATTCGCAACTATTGACAAAATGATAAAAGTACGCTATAATTAAAAATTAAAATATTTTTCTAATTCTGTCTTGTCAGTAGTAGCAAAAGTTTAAGGAACCCCTCCTACCTTTGCGAGTAGCTGCAGCTGGCAGGCAGAATTAGAAAAATATTTTTTTTGTGTTTTAAAAATTTTGTGGTATAATATATGGGGAATATGAATTATTCCAAAATCCAAATTGTTTCAAATTATTCCAAACAAAATCCAAAGGTCAAATGATAAATGTCAAAGGGGAATTTTTAATTTTTAATTTTTAAAAAATATCCGTGTGAATCCGTTTGTAATCCGTGTAAATCTGTGTAAAATATATCTTAATATATAAAAAACTAGCTCTCTATATAATCTTATATAAATCAAAGATTTTTTAATTTATTATTATGATTTTAAAATGCGCAAAACTTACAAAAATACAAAAAGCTCAGATAGTTGAAAAACTTTTTCATGAAAGCACTCTTGATTATGATTTTTTATTGATGCTTATATTATCTTCAATTATCGTAGCATTAGGACTTTTATCTAATAATTTAGCTGTTGTTATTGGAGGCATGCTTGTCGCTCCTATACTTTCGCCTATTCTGAGTTTTTCAATGGGAATAGTTGTAGGCGACCATAAACTAATGAAGAGGGCGGGAGTAGTTATTATTCAGTCAATATTGATGATAGCATTTGTTTCTTTTATAGTTTCTCTTTTAACTTTGGGAAGATCAATGAACACAGAAATATTGAGTCGCGGTTATCCAAGTTTAATTTATTTTTTAATAGCAGTATTTTCAGGAGCCGCGGTGGCATACGCGCTGGTCAGACCTTGTGTTTCTGAAGTCCTGCCTGGAGTTGCAATTTCAGTTTCTTTAATACCGCCATTAGCTGTTCTTGGAATAGGAATTTCATTTTTAGAATGGAATATAGTTATTGGGGCGTTAGGTCTTTTTTTATTGAATTTGATGGGAATTATTTTTGCGGCTTTAATAGTTTTTGCGATTTTTAGATTTTATGAAGTAAAGGACGCAATAGAGAAAAAAATTAAAGCTGAAGAAAAAATGCTAAAAGAAGAGAAGAAAGAAAAAGATAAAGAGCATATAGAAGAGATTGCAAAGACGGTCAAAGAGGCTACAGAGATTTTGAAAGAAAAAAAGGGTGTGATTAAAAAATGATTCTATTGTTCTATTGTCCAATTGTCCGATTGTTATGCTACACACGGAAGAAAATAAACTCTTTTTTCATTTTTCAGCAATTGAACAATAGAGCCTGTCTCGCACTTGCATCGCCAAGGCGGACTATTGAACAATTTTTAAATTTAATGCTATTATTAAGATGATAATAATAAAATTATTAGCAGACTAAATGGATATAGATATGAAATTAATTTTCGCCACCCATAATTCTGGAAAAGTAAAAGAAATGAAAGCATTGTTAGCTGATTTTAAAATAAATGTTTTAAGCGCTGAAGAAGCAGGAATTTTTGAAGATGTTATAGAAGACGGAGATACATTTGAAAAAAACGCTTTGAAAAAGGCGTATTTTATTTCTGAAAAAACAGGAGAATTTTCTGTCGCTGATGATTCTGGAATTTGCATAGACGCGTTAGACGGAAAGCCTGGAATAATGTCAGCAAGGTGGGCGGGAGAAAATGCTTCTGATGAAGATATTGTAAATTATACAATTAAACAAATAGAGAATATTGATGATAAAAAATTAACAGCTCGTTTTACAGCAGTTCTTGCTTTATCCGCTCCAGATGGAAAAAATTGGTTTTTTAAAGGTGTTATTGAAGGAAAAGTTGTAAAATCTCCGCGAGGCAAGAATAGAGCTAAATTGCCGTATGATATGATTTTTATTCCAGAAGGACACAAAAGAACATTTGCGGAAATGACAGATGAAGAAAAGAATAGTTTGAGCCATCGCGGAATCGCTTTTAGAAAGTTGAAGGAATTTTTGAAAGATTTTAATGATTAATTTTATAAGTAATAAATTTAATTGCAGTGAAAAACACTGTTTTTTTATTGACTTAATATGCGCAATAATATAAGATTTATATATGATATTATCAATTATAATACCAGCATATAACCATGGCGAAGAACTGCCTAAATGTTTAGACAGTATTTTCGCGCAGAGTTATAATGATTTTGAAGTGATAGTTGTGAATGACGGTTCTACTGATGGGACAGAGGAGGTTTTGGAGAAGTATTGTGGTGTGCAGGTGATAAATCAGGAAAATCAGGGCGCGCCAGTGGCTAGAAATAATGGGTTTAATGCGTCAAAAGGTGAGTATGTGATTTTTTGCGATGCAGATGTTGTGTTTAAGAAAGATGCTTTAGAAAAAATGTTAAGGGCAATAGAAAAAAGAATCCCCCTGACCCCCCTTAAAAAGGGGGGAACTAAAGAAATTGATTCCGTGCTTCATAATGGGGAAACTGGAAAAAATAAGTTAGTTAGTGCCCCCCTCCATGAGGGGGGACAGGGGGATGTTAATGGAGCCACCTATCCAGCATATGCCTATCCAAATTTTAAATTCGGATGGAAAAAGTTTAAGCCAGGAAAGTTCAGCTCTGAAAAATTAAAAAAAATGAATTATATACATACAACAGCTTTAATTAGAAGAGAATGTTTTCCCGCAAATGGATTTGATACGAAATTAAAAAAATTTCAGGATTGGGATTTATGGCTTGCAATGTTAGAAAATGGACATCGCGGAATCTGGCTTCCTGAAACATTATTTACAGTGAAACCGCGCCGTTCTGGTATGAGCGAATGGCTGCCAAGTTTTATGTATAAAATTCCTTGGAAAAAATTTGGCATTAAAATTAAGGCTATTGAGGAGTATGAGAAATGGAGGGAGGTTGTGATGGGGAAACACGGGTTGGACTAAAACTGATTGACACGGATTGTTGACGGATAAACACTGATTAAAATAAAACTGAATTTTCAATTTTCAATTTCTAATTTTCAATCAATTTTCAATGAATTAATTTTTAATTATAAAATAATAGAATTTTTTGTCATTTCGACCGTAGGGAGAAATCCCTTAAAGTTTAAAATTGAAGAATTTGAAATTTTATGGAATTAGAGAGATAATTAGAGAGATAATTTGAGAGATAATTTAAAATGATTTATCATAGATCCCGCATAATCGTTGCTACGATTTGCGGGATGACAATAAGAAGCTGACTTAGAAATTGGAAATTGAAAATTAATATTCAAGTATGACTTTATCTATTATAATAGTAAATTGGAATGTTAAGGATTTACTGGAAAAATGTTTAACATCTATATATAAAGAAACTCAAAACATTGATTTTGAGGTTATTGTTATTGACAATGCTTCTTCTGACAACAGCGCGGATATGGTGAGAAATAAATTTCCGCAAGTTAAACTGATCGCGAATAAAGAAAATAAATGGTTTGCTGGCGGTAATAATCAAGGAATCAAAATGGCGCAGGGTGATTTGATATTACTGCTTAATCCTGATACTGTTGTTCTGGATGGGGCAGTGAATAAGATGGTGGGAATTATGGGGGGGGCTGCCGTTCTTGGATGTAAATTGCTTAATCCAGATATGACAATTCAGCCGTCTTGCAGAAAATTGCCTTGTCTGTCAGACCAAATTTTGATTCTTTTGAAACTGCATAATTTTTTTCCTAATTTAAAGCCGATAAGGAAATATTATATGAGTGATTATAAATATAATGACACAAGGGAAGTGGAACAGGTTATGGGCGCGTGTTTGATGACCAGAAAAAAAGTTGTTGAACAGATTGGAGGGTTGGATGAAAAGTATGGTTCTATTTTTGAGGAAGTTGATTTTTGTCGGCGGGTGGGAAACACACCTGTAACTTATATAAAAGAGGGAAAACACACCCCTGACCCCTCTAATAGAGGGGAACTTGCTAAGATAGTTCCCCTCTTGAGAGGGGACAGGGGTGTGTTGAATTCTAAAATATATTTCACAGATAAAGCAAAAATAATTCATCATAAAGGTCAAAGTTTCAGGCAAAGAAAAATTATCACTAATCAGAAAAATTTTAATTATGCGCTGTTAAGATATTTTATGAAATATAAGCCGTTGTGGCAGTATTTGATAATATTGGCATTATGGCCAGTTAGTATGCTCCTGTCAATCGTTGATCAGCTTATGCTCCTAACTGGAATTAGAAAATTTAAGGAGAAGTTTAAAAAGGGGGAGTATTGATATTCCCACAAATCTACAGTATTTTTTTCTTTACTTTTTGTAACCAAAAAGTAACAAAAAGTTTTTGTTATAACTTAGGTTTGACAAATGTTATAAATTGTGCTAATCTAAAAAATTAGTATTAGATCATTGAAAATTACATAACTAACCGTCCGAATTTGTATTTTGGACTTATATTAACAATTTTTTTGCCAGACCGTAGGGCTGGCTGGAGGAAGAATAATGAATTACAATCAACAACAGCAACGACTCGCAAGAATGAACGAAGCATTTGAAAAGTGCTTGGGATGCAGTAAAGAAGCGACTATAAAGTTTTTTGGCGTTAATAGTTTCGCAGATTTAATTGGAAAGAAGTTTAATTTTTTTGTTGATGATGACATAATTTTTAATACAATCGGGTTTTTAAATAAAGATGGCATGAAAGAAGCTTTGAGTGGGCAAGTAACTAACGTTATATTTTGTTTTATCCCACCTAAAATTGAATTACCTATTGGAGAAAGTCCCACAGAAACCATAAAAAAAGCATCAACAATTTGCGAATTTAAGGGATTAACTTGTCGTCTGTATATGGAAACTACCCTTGGAGATTTGGTGCCGTCATACGGTGACATTGGTTGGCAACTTGATACTTTTAACCTAAAAGAAGATGTAGTAGTTTTTAGAGGAGATGTGCTTTTTATTTAGATGATTTGCATATAGGGTGCCACAGTCGCTTCACCCACCCTCACCTTATCCCCCAATTATAAGGGAGGGGAGCTATGGGCGGGATTATGGCACCCTCAAATAACAAATTAACATTTAGCATAAGCATTAGTTTTGAATTTTGAATAATTTCAAGACTAATGCTTTTTTTTATTTTTGTTTTTGTGGTATAATAAAGGGGGACGCTAAAAGCGCGAATGTGAACCCGAAACACGCGAATGGGTAGAGAGGGAGGGTGAATTTCTAATTTTTAATTTCTAATTTTCATTGAATGCTCAATCTTTAATTTTCAATTTTCAAACGACCCTGTTTGAAAATTGTGTAATTGAAAATTAAATACATTATGCCAACAAAAACACCAAAAAAGAAAGAAAAAATAATTTGGCATAGCTTAAATGTTGATGCTGTTTTAAAAGAATTAAAAACTTCTAACAATGGTTTAGATGAAAAACAGGTTGCGGAAAGGTTAAAAAAGTTTGGGCAGAATAAACTTCCAGAAGCTAAAAGAATTTCAAAATTAAAATTATTTTTTCATCAGTTTAGAAATCCTTTAATTTATATTCTTTTAATCGCGGCTATCATAACTATGATACTTGGAGAATATTCTGATATGGCTGTTATTATGCTTGCTGTAATAATGAATACTATTATAGGATACATTGAAGAATCTAAGGCTGATCAGGCGCTTGAAAAGATAAAGAAATTGATTAAGCAGAGAGTTAATGTTTTTCGTATTTGTAAAAATTGTAATAAAGAAATAAAAATTGATAGTTCTGAGCTTGTTCCAGGAGATATTATTGTTCTTTCAAGTGGTGATAGAGTCCCAGCTGACGCGCGAATTATAGAAGCAAATGAATTAAAAATTAATGAAGCAAGTTTGACTGGCGAGTCAATGCCAGTTAATAAAAATATTAATAAATTAGATAAAGGAATTAATTTGGCTGAAAGATTGAATATGGTTTATATGGGAACGACAGTTATGAATGGCAATGGCAAAGCTGTAATTTGTAAAACTGGGGTATCAACTGAATTAGGTAATATCGCAAAGATGGTTAGTGAAACTGCAGATGAAGCCACACCTCTTCAAAATAGAATATCTCGTTTTAGTAAAATGTTAAGTATTGTTGTTCTTTTTTTATGTTTATTGATTTTTAGTATAGGAATTATAAGAGATATTCCATTGCTAGAAATGTTTTTAACAGCAGTCGCAATTGCGGTAGCAGCCATTCCAGAAGGATTAGTTGTTTCGGTAACAATTATTTTAGCTTTAGGTATGCAAAGGATTTTAAAAAAGAAAGCTCTTGTTAAGAGACTTGTTGCGGCCGAAACATTGGGAAGCGCTTCAGTGATTTGTATGGATAAAACTGGGACGCTTACTGAAAATAAAATGGTTGTTTCTCATGTAATTGTTGAATCTGATAATAAAAGTTATGATGATACTGCTAAATTGCATTTTAAAGATATTATTATCAAATCTCCAAATGTTGGATTAGCTTTAGAAATTGGAATGTTATGTAATAATGTTATTGTTGAAAATCCTAAAGATGAATTACATAGTTGGATCTTACATGGCGATCCAACTGAAAAAGCTTTGTATGTGGCGGCTATGCAGGCAGGGTATCGCACAGAAAATTTAGAAAAAGAATTTCCAAAATTGAAAGAAATCCCTTTTAATGAAGAAGCTCGTTATATGGCGACTATAAATAAGAAAGGTGACGGATTAGTCGCTTATTTAAAAGGAGCTCCTGAGGTAATTATAGATATGTCAGCTAAAATAGATTTTGATGGAAAAATAATTAAAATTACAGATGATAAGAATAAAAAATTGAAATTTCAATATGAAGAATTAACAAAAAAAGGATTAAGAGTTCTGGCTGTTGGATATAAGAAATTTGATAATGTTTCGCCGGATATTTTAGATGTTGAAAATGCGGAAGATGGAATAGGAATAGATATTTCGCAAATTATTTTTGTAGGATTTATCGGGCTTAAAGATCCGCTTCGTAAAGATGCTAAAGAAACCATATCTTCATGTTTATCAGCTGGCATTCGTCCAATTCTTATAACTGGGGATCATAGATTGACGGCAAAAGCTATAATTCAGGAGGTAGGAATAGATGTTAAATTAGAAAATATTTTAGAAGGTAATGATCTTGATAAGTTGAGTGATCAAGAGTTGAAAAAAATTGTAAGGAAAATAGATGTTTACGCGAGAGTTTCGCCTCGTCATAAGTTGAGGATAGTTGATGCATGGCAGGCTGTTGGAGAAACTGTCGCAATGACTGGCGATGGCGTTAATGACGCTCCAGCTATAAAGTCAGCTGATATTGGTATTGCTTTAGGATCTGGCACAGATGTTTCTCGCGAGACAGCGGATATTATTTTATTGGATGATAGTTTTAAAACAATTATTGATATAATAAAGGAAGGTAGAGTTATCTTTGATAATATAAGAAAGGTTGTTTTATATTTATTGTCAGATAGTTTTTCTGAAATGATTTTAATAACTGGAAGTTTGCTTTTTGGTTTGCCTTTACCATTAATCCCAGCTCAAATATTGTGGATAAATTTGATTACCGATGGATTTCCAGGTGTTGCTATGACGATTGAACCAGGCGAAGTAGCTATTGAAAAAGAAAAACCACGTTCTAAAAAAGAGCCACTTTTGAATTCTGAGATTAAAACATTAATTTTTATTATAAGCGTCATTACAGCTTTTATTTTGTTTTTTGTTTATGCTTATTTATTAAGAACAAATATAGATTTGAAATATTTAAGGACTTTAATATTTGTTTTATTAGGAACAGATTCTTTAGTTTATGTATTTAGCTGTCGTAGTTTGAGAAAACCATTATGGAAGATAAAATTTTTTTCAAATAAGTTATTATTATTGTCAGTAATTTTTGGTTTTTTTATGCAAGCTATAGCCATTTATTGGGAACCTTTGCAAAATTTATTAAAAACTGTTCCCCTTACATTTAAAGATTGGATAATTATAATAATTTTTGGTATAATAAATATAGTATTAATTGAAATTGTAAAGATGTTTTTTATTGTTAAGCGAGTGAGAGGAGTAAAATCGTAGGAACACGGCATGCCGTGTTCTACTTAATCCTATGATAGAGGATAATATTAAAATTAGAAAAGATGAAAAGATATTGTTTGTTATTAGTCCGAAGTTTAAATTTTATTTATATAAATTAATCTTGTTCTTTTTATTAGTATTGATACCATGTTTTTTTTGGCATTTTTTGATTAGATATGGGTATCATGGATATTTAATTATCATTTGTTCGCTATTGCTTGCCTCTTTGTATGGCGCGCAGAGTATAATAATTTATTATTATAATGTTTATATAATAACTAACC
>JBHPIX010000025.1:0-13246 GCA_042568285.1 Patescibacteria group bacterium
GCATTTCACGCCATCTTGCGTTCATCCCGCTTGTATTTGTTATATTAACTTTTCTATTGGTTATTTTATCCCTGTATCTAAATGGAGGTAAAACTTCAACATTAATTCTGAATGTATTTAAAAAATCATCTACATCTGATATTTGATGACCTATGCCTTCTTCCACTACCCATAAAATATTTACATATCCGCCTGTTGCCCAGCTGTAATATCTTTGGGTGTATATATTTCTTGGAATTAATATTTGCGAGTCGTCTGATTTAGATATGTATTTAATTTCTCCTGTATCATTATCATCTGGCTCATCTCCCCCTATTCCATATTGGACTATTTGTAATTGTCCGCCTGACAGTTTAAAATCTACTGTTCCATAATAATAATGAACTTCAACATTTCCTCCGTCATACATCATACTGCCTTTTTCAAAATCTTGTCGGATATATACTTTGTAATTGCTTCCATCTAATTCATTGCATAGTGGCATTGGATATGAATTATTTACAGGTGATCCTATATTAGAAAATCCATTAACTTCAAAATATTTATCTCTAAATCCTTCTTTCAAAACAAACGCCTTTCCCATTTCCTCATTCAAAATCATACAACTCTCGCCATCGCCCCAATGTGGTTGAGACGGATCCTGTATAAAATCCTGAACAAAAACAGTTCCAGCTTTATGAACAAAAGTTCCATTTCCATTATGGTCAAACGGGCTTCCGAGGAATGATGAATACTCTTTGTAGCAGTCAACAAATGCTTGTGATGTTCCGTCGTCTTTCCAACCGTCGGCGTATGTACCTACTGGATAGATAAAGCCAATAATACCACCATACGAAGTCTTGTCGCAAATTTTATCATCATGCTCATTGTCCAAACAATCCCAAGATTCATAACCCATTTCTGAAACGCTAAACTTATTATCGCTATAGATTTCTTCTACATGAGCTACATGCCCGATTTTAAATACTACAATACTTCCAATAGTAGGGATTTGTCCTGTTGCTAACCCACCAGATTGAGCTTGAGAAAACCATTTTATCGCACTTCCTAAACACGGACCAGAGACTTCTGGGCGTTTATACGCACACCACCATGTACAATTTCCATGATCTCCTATATGCCCATCTTTTTCATGAGTCGTACAAGCAAAAGGATTTCCTGGCGAATAATATCCGCAACAATAATCATCCCCTGCAAAGCTTATGCCAATAAAACTAATTAAACAAAATAATGTCGCCAAACAAATACTAATTTTTTTATTCATTTCTAAAATTTCTCCTTTTTTAACTGTTTTTACTTACGAATTCTAATCAATTCAACCATTATAATTGTAAAGAACATTCTACAAACTTGCCTCCTTTCTCGTTTGTAGGTTAAGATTATATAAAACGAAAGAACGTAAAATAAATAAATTATTTTATAAATTCTACTGATTCCAAAATTTCTTCAGCTACCTTTATTTCTTCTGTATTACGAAAATCAAATTCATTATCATAATTATTATCTGCCGTTAAAGTTGCATGTGATATAAAATTATTTATTTGAAAATATTCATAAGGATCTCTATTAGAATTTAATTTTGAATAATAAACTTCTCTAACGGCATCATTATAAATAGAATGTAAAATTTCTATGTCAATCCCATTTATATTAATTATTTTATCTACTACAATTTCGTCTACCGCTCCAAATCCACTTCTCCCTTCAAAATAAATATCCGATCCTTTTTCCTTTAAACCAAATAATAAAGAATATTTCTGATTAGGACTATAGAAAGTAATATTTTTCACATGCCAATCAAAATCTTCAACATAAGTATCAGTTTCTACGATTTCCCAATTTTCAGGATATTTCATTATATACCCAAACTCATCATTCCGATAAGTTTTCCAATCTGAAGTATTAATTTCATCCGTGCTTGCCCGCCGAATCGGCGGGCTAGTCGCAGTTTCCACAACAGCATCGCCAGAATCCTCAACAACAACCTCCTTTTTCCCACACCCTGAAAAAGCCGTTATACAAACAGCTATTAGAACAAAAAATATTAAATTTTTAAATCTCATTTTTGCCATATTTTTATTCTTATACATTACTATAAAAGTAAAAATATGTCAACAAACATAAAAATAAATTAATTCCCCTTAAATTTGACCCAAAAAAGACTACCTTCGCCTTCTTTACTTTCAAAACCGACTTCGGCTCCTTTATGCGACTCCACCAAAGCTTTTACTATAAATAATCCAAGTCCTGACCCATTGCAATTCATTGTATTTGCATTTTTACTTCTTTTAAATTTATCAAATATATATGGTTGACTTGATTTCGGTATTCCTATGCCGTTATCCTTTATATACCATATCACTTGTTTTTTTGTTTTATCATCTTTTATTGATATTTCAACTTTACCTTTTGGAGCCGTATATATAATCGCATTACCCAATAAATTTACCATAATTTGGCGTATATTTTTTTCATCGCCTAAAATCATTTGAGTTCCTCCACTTTTTTTAGCGTAACTCACTTTAATATTTTTATCTTTAGCCAGATATTTTAAAGAAGCTATAGCTTTATTTGTTATTTCTTCTAAACATATTTTTTTTAAAAATCTTTTATTTAACTGAAATTTCTTTTTACTGTCCAATTCAGACGCTATAAGTATATCATCTAATATATGAGTCATATCATTTGTTTTCTGGAATATGCCGTCAAACGCTCTTTTTTTTGTTTTTTTGTCTTCTTTATCAAAATCTCCTTCTTGAAACATTGAGACCAGTCCTTTAATCGCAGAAACAGGCGTTCTCAATTGATGTGACGCTATATGTAAAAATTCTGTTTTCATACCTAAAAGTTTTTTTAATTTTACATTTTTTTCTCTGATAGCTCGTGTCTGCTTTTCTATAATATTTTCCATTCCATCATAAAGACTGGCATTTTCTACTGCCAGCGCTGTCTGGTTTGCAAGCATCCTTAACAATTCTATATCTTCTTTTGAAAAAGAATCATTGTTCACTTTCGCGCCCAGAACAATCAGTCCCTGCAACCCATGTTTTGTAGGTAATGGCAATAACAGCGCGACGTCAGCAATTTCCATTTTTTCTTTTAGTCCTAATATATTTTTATTGCTAATTTCTTCAATGGCTAATGGCGCGACATTTTTAGAGAGATAATTGATTATTTTTTTATTTTTAATTAAAATTTCAATATCGCCATTTTTAAATCCAGTTTGTTTATAGGTTTTATAACTATCTCTTTTTTTATTTTTTAAAATAAATGTTATCTTATCAACAGCGAGAGTCTGTCTTATTACATCATTGACATTATTGATCAAGTCTTTTACATCAACAATCGCTGTTAATTTTTTGCTGACTTGTCTTAATGTTTCGTGCTGTGAATAAAGCGCGCTAAAAAAATATTTATTTGCGATAAATCTAATAAACTTTTCTACTGAAAAAAATAAAACTGAAAACACAAGGGCTATAATAATGCCGAACAGAAAAGCGCCTGTCGCGTATATGCTTCCGAACATACTAATCAACATCCAAGCGGTAAAATAAAAAAAGCAGTATGAAAATACTGCGGCTAAAAAATATATGAAACTTTTTCTTATAACTATTCTAATATCCATCAGCCGATAACGGGTGATTGCGTAGGCGATTATTATAGGGTAAAAACAAACTGCTAAATTTAAAACTGGATAAAAATCAATTTTATAAACTGGTAAAAAGCTAAGACTGCCTCCAAAAAAACTAACAGCCATTCCAACAATAAAATATTTTATTTGATCTTTTTTAAGCCCAGATGCTTTCTGATACGCTATCCATAGTTCAATATGGCTGTAAATAACTAAGCTAAAAAACATTATCGTAAAAGGAATATAAAAAATACCTGGCGGGGAGTCATAATAAAATTGATTAAATACAAATCGCATATTAGCAATAAAGAGATTGCCAATAAAATTCGTTATTAAAAAGAAAACGCCAAGTATGTAAAGAGTAATAATAATTTTTTTTCGTTTAAAATTTAAAAAAGTATAAACAAAGTGAGTAAAAAGAATGGGAATAAAAATAATTCCTATGTGAGTAATTCGCCACCAAAAATCAGCTCGTTGAATATTTGTTGTAGTCGCAATTTTATAAGCCCCGCCTCCCCATATAGACACGGATACACAAAAAAGTCCCCAAATTAAATGAAGCCTATTTCTGCTAATTTTAAATGTTGCAAACATAAAACCAGCCATTACAGCGCTGGTTATAAAAATTAATATTCCCGATATAGCAAATATATTCATCATACTAAATTTATTATACCATATTTTTTAAAAGAAAAAAGAGCTGGGAAAAATTCAAGAAAGAATTTCCAGCTCTAAAATTGTTCAACTTTGTTTTTTGAAATTATGCTGAATAGCATAAGTTAAAGTTTTTTCTAAATATGCCCGATTTATATCAGGCGGTTTTTTATAACATCCATTCAGTACTGCCTTTGTGGTGAAATCATCAAACTGATGAGATTGATTAGTATAAGATTCATAATCACAGATTCCTTTATTTACTGCTTTCTGGATTTCTCTTAATCCATTATTATCGCCAAAAATATTTTCATCAGGATTGATTAATTTGACTCCTGTTATTCCCATAATATCTAAGGATGTCAATATCACCCATTTTATTAAAGGAGAATTAGGATGTGTCAAATGAAATACCCTATTATCGCTAAGATTTTTTTCGCTTAGAGCAACTATCATATTGGCAACCCAATCAACAGGAACCAAATTTAAATTTGCGTCAAAACTAGATTTAATATTAATAGGTAAATTAAGCTTTCCTTTTTCTAATTTTATTCCAGTGCCGTTATAGAATTTTTTATCCTGATTCAAATGACTCAAAATAAATTTTTTTAGTCTCCAAAAAGTATTTTGATACATATAATATCCTGAAAAATTTAATGTTCTCCCATTTTTAGCGCCAATCACAATTCCTGGTCTATAAATTGAATAATGCAATCCGCTTTCTGAAACCAAAATTTCACTAATATATTTTGTCATTTCATAAACATTATTAAAATGTTGGCTTGAAGCTTTTTTAATTTTTGATTGCGCAGTTCCTTCGGAATTACCGACTTGATAAGCAGTGCTTATATGGTTTAAATATACTTCTAGCTTTTGAGCAATAGCAATAACATTACGAGTTCCTTCAACATTTGTTTTCCATGTTTTGTCATATTGTTTTTGTGAAAATGATGTAGCGCCAGCGCAATGAAATATACTTTTAGGTTTATGCTTTTCAAGATAATTAAAATTATCAGCATTAAGCCCTAGATTGGGCAGACAAATATCCCCTGTCATTATTTGATAAGGATATTTAGACAAATTAAAATTTGGATCAATAACTTTAAAGACTTCTTCTAACCTTTCTTCAGGGGTAATCCCCGCTAGTTGTCTTATTAAAAAAATCACATCATAGCCTGCTCCCAATAACCTATAAGCGACATTGGAACCTAAGAAACCAGTTCCACCTGTCAAAAAAACTTTTTTATTCATTTTTCATATCACCTCTTTCCGTGTTTATGGTTGTTTATCTTTTAATTACAAAAAAATTGTAAATATTTATTTGTTAATGAACTTAACGAAATTTTACGCCATGTTTTGGCTTCGCCTCTTGCATCATGTTTGGCGATATTCGCCGTAGTTTTCACAATAATGCTAAGAGAACTAAAAAAGAACGTTCTATCATTAAACACCATTTTTTAGAAAAAGTCAAGCCTTTTTTGGCGATTTTTGCTAGATTAAGGTATTTTGGGTTGTTATGTGAGTTAATTTAGCTGTATTTTTATAAATAAAAAAAGGGAGCTGATTTTTTCAGACTCCCTTGTTCTTATAAAAAGCTGGATATTACTTAAGTCTTATGCCTTAACTTAGAGGTTTTTGGTATCTTTTAAAATTTTTTATCGGATACTAGTGCGATTAATTCGTAGGGTTTTTCTTTACTTTTTTATTAAAGTGTGTAAATATAAAATATATAAATTAGAAAATATTTTAATTTTATAAAGTTATGAATTCCTTAGAATTAAGAAAAAAATTTATTAATTTCTACACCCGTAAAGCGCATAAAGAAATACCAGCAACTCCTTTGTTAGCTGAAAATGACCCAACTTTATTATTTGTTAATTCAGGAATGTTTCCTCTAGTTCCTTACCTTTTAGGAGAGAAGCATCCGTCTGGAAATAAATTAGTTAATTATCAAAGATCCTTTAGAACGGACGATATTGAGGAAGTTGGGGATGGAAGACATACTACTTTTTTTGAAATGCTGGGTAATTGGAGTTTAGGGGAGTATTTTAAAAAAGAACAATTAAATTGGTGGTATGAATTTTTGGTGGATATTTTAAAATTAGACCCAAATCGAATTCATCAAAGCGTCTTTGCTGGCAATGATGTTGTAAAAAGAGATAATGAATCTATAAACATATTAAAGGAGATATTTAGTAAATATAATATTGTAGCTGAGGTTGGTCCAGAAACAAAAAGTGATGGCAATAATGGGCAATGCATTGATATTGACTTTAATAAGTATAAGATTTTTCCTTATGTAGATAAGAATTGGTGGCAACGCGGTGATGCTATTGGAGAATTGGGTGGTCCTGATTCAGAAACTTTTTATGATACAGGTTGTCAGCATAATTCAAAGTATGGAGAACATTGTCATATTAACTGCGATTGCGGTCGCTTTATTGAGATTGGTAACTCAGTTTTTATGCAATACATAAAAACGGCTCAGGGGTGGAAAGAATTATCCCAAAAGAATGTAGATTTTGGCGGAGGATTGGAAAGGCTAGTAATGGTATGCAATAATTTATCAAATATTTTCAAGACAGATCTGTTTGATAGTTATATAAATTATTTAGAACAAAAAAGTAATAAAAAATATGATAATTTTTCTACAAATTTTGAGATAGTATCTGATCATGCAAGAGCATCTGTCTTTTTAATTGCAGACGGCGGAATCCCGTCAAATAAAGATCAGGGATATTTTACAAGGAGATTAATAAGAAGAGCACTGGTTCATTTAAAAAAACTTGATATAGAATTTGATTCTTTTTTGAGTTTATCAAGGCTCGTAATAGAAAAAATGTCGCCGGTTTACGCCCATTTAAAAAGTAATGAGGAGTCAATTATAAGGAATATTTCTGATGAAGTTGCAAAATTTTCTCATACCATTGAAAAAGGTGTAAAGTATTTTAAAAAAGTAATACCTAAAAATAATATAATTTCAGGTAAAGATATTTTTAATTTATTTACTACTTATGGTTTTCCTTTGGAGTTGACTAGGGAGATGGCAGAAGAAGCTAATTATAAAATTAATGAAAAAGATTTTTATAAATTAATTAATGAACATAAATTACTCTCTAGAAAAGGCGCAGAGCAAAAATTTAAGAGCGGTTTATCTGACAACTCTAAACTTACAATTAAATTGCATACAGCTACACACTTACTGCATGAGGCGCTACGGCGCGTATTAGGTGAGATTGTTCAGCAAAGGGGCAGTAATATAACTCCAGAACGCTTAAGATTTGATTTTTCCCATTCGCAGAAAATGACAGAAGAACAAATTAAAAAGGTTGAAGAATTAGTTAATAAGCAAATACAAAAAAAATTAAAAGTTTATTGTGATGAAACTACGCCAAAAAAAGCTAAAGAATCAGGAGCTATTGGGTTATTTGATGACAGATATGGCGAGAAAATAAAAGTATATTCAATAGGCAATTTTTTAAATGCTAAAACAGAAGTGTTTTCAAGGGAAATATGCAGTGGTCCGCATGTGGAAAATATTAGTGATTTAGGTAATTTTAAAATCATTAAAGAACAAGCCTGCTCCTCAGGTATTAGAAGAATTAAGGCTGTCTTAAATAATAGTTAAAATTTATTTACTATGGGCCCGTAGTTCAGCTGGTTAGAATGCCTGCTTTGCAAGCAGGATGTCAGCGGTTCGAATCCGCTCGGGTCCACTTTTTATTTACTAATTTTACTGTCTAAATATTTAAGAGTAAATAATAATATATGGAAATCGGATTAAATAAACTATTTTTATTTCCAGATAAACTTAAGGGGTTTTTAGAAATTTGGAATAAAAAAGATGTGGACAATACTTTTCCTGTTAGCGTAGAATTATCTTTGACTAACAGGTGTAATTTTAATTGTATTTGGTGTTCTGATCAAAAAATTAGAAATAATTTTAAGGGGGACTTAGATAAAAACGTGTTATTTAAATTATTAGAAGAGCTGAGTAAGAATGGAGTGAAAGGCATTTGCATAGAGGGTGGAGGCGAGCCCACATTATACAGAGATTTTAGAGAGGTTGTGCTAAAAGCGAAGAGGTGTGGATTAAAAATAGGTTTAATAACTAATGGTTCAGTATTTAACTACGAAGATATGTTTGATAATTTTGAGTGGGTAAGAGTAAGTCTTGACGTTGCCACTAAGCATCAAATGAAAATTTTAAAAGAAAATAATTTATTTGATCAAGTTATTAGCAATATTGAAAAAATGTGTAGAATTAAAAAAAATACTGTTGTTGGCATTGCCTATATTTTATCTAATAAGAATATTTATAATTTAGAGAATATAATAAAAAAAATTAAAATCGCGGGAGCTGACTATTTTTATATTAGACAGGTTATTGACCACCCTGAACTTTGGCCTAAAAAAATAAACATCAAGAGAATAGAGAATTATAATAGTGATAATTTTTCAGTATTATTGTCTGCCATGAAAGAGCATGAAGTGAGGGGTAATTATAATTTGCCGTGTATCACCCACTCTTTAACTACGGTGATTACAGCAGACGGAAATGTTTATCTTTGCGGAAGGTTAAATCAGTATGACCACTGGAAGCCAATGGGAAATATATATAAAAATAATTTTAATGACATTTGGACGGGAAAAGAGAGGAAAAGACAGTCATTATTGGTTAAAAATAGTAAATTTTGCCAAAAAAATTGCCCTGAATGCAGATTAACAAAATATAATAAAATAATCCATGATTTGAAGTTGATAAAAACTAAAAATTTTATATGATTATACCTTTTGAAAAAAAATATCAAAAAAAGTACTATAAATTATTAGATCAAGTATTTGAAAGTAATTTTTTGTCTCATGGAAAGATGAATATTATTTTTGAGAATAAATTTTCTAATTTTACTAATTTGCATTGCTCAACTATAAGTAACGGTGGCGCTGGTTTACTGGCTTTATTAAAATATATCAATGTTGAAGGTGAGGATGTTATTGTACCCACTAATACTTTCATAGCAACACCTATGGCCGTTAAAATGGCTGGCGGAAATATTGTTTTTGCCGACTGCAAGAAAGATGATCTGTGCATCGGGCTAGATCAAATAAAGGAAGTAATTACAACTAAAACTAAGGCAGTGATTGTTGTTCATATAGGGGGGCATATTGCGTTTGATATTTTTGAAATTAGTAAATTTTGCAGATCAAAAGGAATTGCTTTAATAGAGGATTGTGCCCATGCACATGGAGCTTTATATAAAGGCAGTTCAGCAGGTTCTTTTGGAATGGGCGGTTCTTATAGTTTTTATGCCACTAAAACTATACCAATGGGAGAAGGAGGCATGGTTGTAAGTTCAAATAAAAAAGTTATTGATTTTGTAAATAAATTTAAAAATTACGGGAAGCTAGAATATCAGCCTGGAAAGTTTAAATACCCCTTAGAGGGGTTTAATTTCAGAATGAGTGAAATTATGGCCGCTTTTGGCATTATACAGATGGAAAGAATTGATAAAATATTAAATTGGAAAAGAAGACTAGCTTCTAAATATGATAAGATCTTTAACCAAGAACAGAGAATCGTGTTTCAGAAAGAAATGCAGTCTGGTTATTATAAATATATAGTATTCAATACTAAATTAAAACAGAAAACAGGAAGTGTATTTGACGATCTTTGTCATAATTTAATGGGTGTGAAAGGGAGTTATAAAAATTCAGAATATATAGCAAAAGAACATTCATGTCCCCCAATGTATTTTGGTTGGGAATTTGCCAATAAGTCAGTTAAGGAGTTAAAGAAAATAATTTTAAAATAATTTATGTCTGTAAAGAATAAAATTTTAGTAGTTTCCCCGCACATGGATGATGAAACATTGGGTGTTGGTGGCGCTATCTGTAAACACATCACAGAGGGTGATGAAGTTAGCGTAATAGTTGTTGCTAATCGTGCTTATAATCACTTCTACGACCAGAAAAAGATTAAAAATGAAGAAAGTTGCTGCAAGCAAGCATTAAAAGTATTATGTGTAAGTAAAATTAATTTTTTAAGACTTAAAGATGAACAGCTTGATGAAAAGTTAATAAATATAATCAAACCTCTAGAGAGGGTGGTTGATAAAATTAAACCAGATATAGTTTATATTCCTTTTGCGGGAGATATAAATCAGGACCATAGAGCTACATACCAAGCTTGTATGGTGGTTTTTAGAGTTATAAACAATTTTTCTCCTAAGAAAATACTATGCTATGAAGTTCCTTCTTCTACCGATGCTAATCAAGTGCAGAATTTTGAAAAATTTAACCCTAATTATTTTGTAGATATTAATAAATATATCAACAAAAAAGTTAAAGCTTTAAAATTTTATAAAAATGAGTTAAAAGAATTTCCTCATCCCCGTTCAGTAGAAGGCATTGAAGTTTATGCAAAGAAAAGAGGAATGGAGGCGGGGTGTAAATATGCAGAAGCTTTTTTATTAATACGATATATAAAAAAATAGTATGGATATTAAAGTTGGATTAAAATCAAAATGGACATTTGATCAACTAGATACTAGAATATTTAATAAACTTGATCTAATTGAAATATATCTTGATTATCAAGATTTGGAGAAAAGATTGGACTTGATAGAAGAAAACTTGAGGTTTTTAAAAGAAAAGCATAAAAATATATCAATAACCATACATCAGCCCGAAAAATTTAAAGATAATTTTTTGAATCTTGCGTCCTTGGATTTTGATATTTTAAATAATACTTACGAGTGTTTGCATATTTTGAGCCAACTTGCTGATAGATATAATTTAGGTGGCGTGATAATTCATCCTTACTGGTCTGAAGATGAAAAATATAAAAATGACAATGTGTGTAATGCTGATAAAGCAGAGAGACTTATTTCTAATTTAAAAAATATTTCTCAATATAAAAATATTATTTTTTTAGAAAATGAAATTTCAGGGTGCTTTTCTTTTTATAAAGATATTTTAAATGTTTTAGAAAAGACTGAATTCAGACTAGCTTTAGATTTTTGTCATCTTCGCATAGCTTCTAAAAATAATAAGGAGTTTATTAAGAACGTAGATAAACTTGGGTCGCACATCAGTTATTGCCATCTTTCTGATACAAAAGGTGTTCAGGATGATGCCATGGAACTTGGAAAGGGGGTTATCAATTGGTGTGAGTTAGTAAAATATATTAAAATTGCTTTGATTGAGGTTGAAGAAAAAGATTATATTAATATACCTAAAATGTTAAATAGTTTTAATTATTTTAAAAAAATATGTTACCAAAATACAATATCAAAGGCAAAGTAGTTATAATAACTGGCGCGGCACATGGCATTGGAAAAGAAATAACCAAGCGTTTTTTAATGGAAAATGCAATTGTTGTTATGATTGATAAGAATAAACAAGCTTTTGAGGAGTTTGTGAATAGAAGTGAATTTCCAAATGATCAATTAGATAAATTTATAGGAGACATTGCCGATGAAGAGTTTGTAAAGAAAGTAGTAGTAGAAGTGTTTAAAAGATATAAAAAAATAGATGTGTTGATTAATAATGTTGGTATATATGAACCAACATACTCCATATTAAAGATGAAAACTTCAACATGGAAGAAAACTTTAGATATTAATTTAACAGGAACTTTCTTTTTTTGCAGAGAGGTGTCTAAATTAATGGTAAAAAACAAAATTAAAGGGTCAATTATCAATATGTCATCAACTAATGGCTTAGTTGGAGAAAAAGACTATATTGCCTACAATGCTTCAAAAGGAGGTGTTACTTTATTAACCAAGGGAATGGCCTTAGATTTAGCAGAGTATGGGATACGCGTTAATGCTGTTTGCCCTGGATATATTGCAACACCACGGACAATTAAAATGGATGGCGGTATTTTTATGAAAAAATATATCAAAGAAAATATTCCGATAGGGAGAGCCGGTAAAGAGAGTGATGTGGCTGGAGTTTTTCTTTTTTTGTCCAGTGAAGATGCTAAATTTATTACGGGGGCATGCATTGTGGTAGATGGCGGACAACTGGCTGGTTAAATAAAATTTTATGATTAGCGATATAATAAAAAAAATTCCAATTAAAGTTGATAATCTTGAAAAAATAGATTTTATTGGTGATAGCGGTATAGGTTATTATAAAATTTTAAGCAAAGAAAAAATATTATTTTTAAAGATATATAATCAGTCTAGAAAGGAAGATTATTTAATTGAGTTATATAATTATAATCTTATTTATAATAATTTGCGAAATTTACCTAAAAAACATTTATTTTTTGAAGCCAATGAGCATTTTTGCATACTTTATAATTTTATAGATGGCAAATCTTTGTATTGTAAAAATAATGAGGACAGTCATGATAAAGATTCTTATTTAAAGATTATAAAAGATGTAGTGAAATTACAGGGAATTTCAAAAAATAAAATCAAAGAAACAAGTACATTGAATTGGTTTGAAAGGGAGTTTATTAATAATCTTCAGGCGAAAGATGTATTAAAAGAGGAAATATTTTTTCTTTATGAGCTCATTGACCCTTATATTCAATCAGTGGCAAAAGAATTCAGTGGAATCTATTCTGATCGTAATCCTAGAAATATATTATTTGATGCCAAAGAAAATCTATATCATATTGATTTTGAAGTTTTATGGTTTGTTTCCCCGATATTTGATTTAGTTAAACTATTAAGGAATGGATTTGATTATCTTGAAATTAATACACAAAAAATATCATCTTACAATTTATTTAATGAAGATGAAGAGCAGAAATTTTTATTTTATTTTATAGAAGAACTATCTAAGATAAAACCGAATATTTTGCATAATTTGAGTATTAATCCCAAAATAGTCATTATAAAATATAATTTAGTTTGTTTATTTATACATTTGCTATATGTAGCATATTACTCTTCAGAACTAAAAAGAAAGAAAGACAGCATTAAGTATAATAGACAAATATACCAC
>JBHPIX010000026.1:0-12420 GCA_042568285.1 Patescibacteria group bacterium
TTATTGGACTAATTTTTTTGAGTTGTTAGAGGAATATACAATTAGCGAAATATATTATACAATGTTTGATATGGATGTGAGCGGACAATTGCAATTGTCCGCTACAGCTACTGATTATGACGCTGTTGCGGATCAATTATATATTTTTAATGCATTCCCTCAATATTTTGAGCAGATTGTAATTTATCCAATGGCGATAGCTGAAAATGACGATGGAGTAATAAATGGAGTTAAGTTATCTTTTTCATTAAATATAAATCCAGAAATTTTTTATAAAGCGCAATAGAGCGGAATTATAACAAGTATTATTTATGAATATAGGAATACGAAAAATATTAATTAAAATTTTAAATACATTTATAAATTATTTTTGGTTTATTACAGCTATTGGCGCAATTATATTTTTTATTTTAGCTTATATTTTTATAATTAAGCCTAAATATAACGTTGTTGCGAATGAATTGATTTTGCAACAGGAACAAGTTGAAAAAGAATTATTAAAACAAGAAAAATATTTAGATGATCTAATTGAAGAAAAAAATAGACTAGAAAACATTGATCAGTATAGTTTAGATAAAATGAATAAAATTCTTCCTAAGGAGAAAAATATTTCTAATTTAATACAAAAGATAGAATTTTTTGCTCAAAAAAGTGATTTCGTGTTAGAATCTTTGCAAATTTATGAATTAAAAGAGAATGAGCCATTTTTAAAAAAATTATATAATAAAATAGCATTGGATAGTAATATAAATATGCTTAACATAGATATTTCTTTGTCAGGAGCTGACTATAACCAACTTAAACAATTTTTAAAAATATTAGAAAGTGATATTACTATAATAGATGTAATAACAGTGAGATTTAAAGGAGTTGATTCATACAATTTAAGAGCAATAACATATTATAATAACGAAGGAATATAGTTAACATAAACATATGGCGATTAGTGGACAAAAAATTTTAAAGAAAAATATTATAAAAATATTGTTTGCTTTAGGTCTTGTGACTATGACCGCTGTAATTTTGCGAATTTATTTTTCTCTTGACAAAACTCCTAAAGAATTGAATAAAAATAGCGCTTCATTGATAGCTGAATCAGAAGAAAATAATATTCAAAAAATGGTCGGGGCAGATACTAGCGATATAGGGCCATTAGGGTTAAATTTAAGTATTCTAAGAAGAAAGGAATTTATAGATTTACAAAATAATTCAACATACACGCCACCTCTAGGAGGACAGAAAGATGCTATGGTAATAGATTATAATATTCCGCCGGCTTTAAAAATTTTCAATATAGATGATCCAGGTATTGGGAATCAGTTAAATTTATTTTGGACTAAAAATGATAATGTAGTTATAAAGTATGTTAGAATATATCGATTTGAAGAGGAAGATTTAGAAGGAGAATTAATAGCCGAATTAAATGGGAACAGGACTAATTTTATAGATACTAATTTAGATTATAATAAAAAATATTATTATTTATTAAAAACAGTTAATACAGAAGGATATGAATCTACGAATATAAAAAAATATATTGGAATAACAACTAATGTTATCCCTCCAGCAAGCCCGTATGACATTGAAATCCAACAAAAAGATGAGAATTTGGAAATATTATGGAGCAATCCTCAGGATTATGATTTAAAAAAGATAGTTATATATAGATCAGAAAAAGACTCTGAATTAGGAGAAATAGTAGCAGAAATAGAGGCGGTTCCTAATAAAAAATATAAATGGAGTGATAATAAAATTGATATGTATAAAACCTATTATTATCATTTATCAGCAGTTGATGAAGTTGGAAATATGTCAGCTAGTAATATAGTCAATATAGGAAATAAAGAATTATTTATTAGCGAGATAAAAATATAAAAAAAGATCTATTCTATAATGGATCTAATATCATAATGTTTAAGAAAAAGCAAAAAATAGAAGAGTATTTATTGGAACAAAATTTAATTTCTAAGGAAATTTACGAACAATTTAAAAGCGACTCATCTAGTGGTAATATATTTGATTTCCTTTTAGCGAATAGAATTTTAGATGAAGATAAAGTAACTCAAATAAAATCTAAGTATTTTAAATTGCCAGTAGTTGATTTAATGGGGCTCAACTTAGAGCCTAAAGTTTTGCGTCTTATACCACAAGAGGTAGCTGAAAATTATCATATAATTTGTTTTAATAAAAAAGATGATGAAATTCATGTCGGATTGGTGTCGCCTGATAATTTTAAAGCCATTGACGCTATTAATTTTTTAGCGCAAGAAAATAATTTTAAAATAAAATATTTTTTAATTTCAGAAACTTCATTTGAGAGCGCTTTTAGGCGATATAAAACATTAATAAAAGAAGTAGATAAATTATTAGATATAGCAGAAGAGGAACGTTTGGCGGAAGAATTGAAGAAACAAAAAGGAAAAGATGAATCATTAGAAATTGGTGTAGAAGAAGTTATTAAAGGAGCGCCTGTTTCTAAAATGGTTTCAGTTATTTTAAGGCATGCGGTAGAGGGGGATGCTTCTGATATTCATATAGAACCTAGTAATGAGCAAACTAAGGTTAGGTATAGGATAGATGGTATGTTGCACGTTTCTTTAATATTACCTTCTTATATCCATCCAAGCGTTGTTGCTAGAATAAAGATTTTATCAAATTTAAAAATTGACGAGACAAGAATCCCGCAAGATGGCAGGATGCGTTTAATGGTTGATAATAAGATTATAGATTTTCGTGTCTCTACTATGCCTTTAATGGGAAAAGAAAAAATAGTAATGCGTATTTTAGATACTGGCGACAAGGCTCTTTCTCTAAAAGAATTAGGTTTTAGCGATAGGCAGAATGAAATAATAAAGAAAAATATACATAAACCAAATGGCATCGTTTTAGTTACAGGTCCTACTGGATCAGGAAAATCAACTACCTTATATTCAATTTTGGATATATTAAATAAAGAAACAGTTAATATTATAACTTTAGAAGATCCTGTTGAATATACAATGCACGGAATTAATCAGTCACAGGTGAACACAGAAATTGATTATACATTCGCAACTGGTTTAAGGGCCATTTTGAGACAGGACCCAGATATTATAATGGTAGGAGAAATTAGAGATAGTGAAACAGCTGAATTAGCTATTCACGCTGCATTGACAGGTCATTCTGTGTTATCTACTTTGCATACGAATGACGCTATTGGAAGCATTCCTCGATTAATTGATATGAAAGTAGAGCCTTTTTTATTATCATCTACGATAAATGCTATTGTTGCTCAACGTTTAGTAAGAAAGATTTGCGCGCACTGTAAAGAAGAGATAAGCATAGCTGATAATTTAGAACTAGAAGTTAGAGAAATTATAAAGGATGTGCCTTCTTCCGATATCCCAGATAATATAATCATTAGAGATGGTGAGAAATTAAAATTTTTTAAGGGGAAAGGCTGTAATAAATGTGGCAATACAGGATATAAAGGAAGAACTGTGATTGCGGAAGTGCTTGATATTTCGGATGATATGAGAATCCTTATTTCAACAGGATTTGAAGATATAATAGTAGTTGATGATTTAATAAAAAAAGAAAAAATGTTAAAGATGTTGCCTAATGCTTATATTAAAGCATTGTCAGGAGAGACAAGCATGGACGAAGTTTTAAGAGTTACTAAAGAGTAATTTTAACTGATATTAAAGTTTATTTATTTATATAATTTTATGAAGAATAATGAGAAAAAAAAGAAAATTTTACTCATTGAGGATGATCCTTTTTTAAGCAGAATGTATGTTAAAAAATTTATAGATGTTGGATGTGAAATTATAACTGCTTTTGACGGAAGAAAAGGATTAGCTTTAGCCAAAAAAGAACATCCCGATTTAGTACTTTTAGATTTGATTTTACCTGAAATTGATGGTTATGAAGTATTGAATGAATTAAAGAAAAATATGGCTACTGCTTCTATAAATGTAGTAATCCTTTCAAATTTTTTCCAAAAAAAGGATATAGAGAGATGCTTAAAAGCTGGCGCTAAAGATTATCTAATTAAAACACATTGTATGCCGTCAGAAGTAGTAGAAAAAGTAATGAGCATCCTTTTTCCCATAAAACAATAAGATCACCCTAATGGGTGATCGCCCGTTAGGGCGACAATAAAATAAAAATTTTCATTTTTTTATTTTATTGCTTTTTGCTTTTTTAAGTAATGTATGGAAGCTACTCAAACTATAATAATTAATAGAATTATAACAGTTGCCTTAAAAAGGCAAGCAAGTGATTTGCATTTGTCAGTGGGAAATAATCCAGTTTTAAGGGTGGATAATAAACTTCATATTTTATCTGATGAAGATATTATTACTGCTAATTTTTTAAATAATTTAGCTAAAAGTTTTTTTAGCGACAGTGTCCAAAAGGAACTAGAGGAAAAAAGGGAGGTTACAATTGTTCATAATTATGGCAATAATATTCGTTTTAGAATAAACGGTTTTTACCAAAAAAATTTTTTAAATTTTTCTTTCAGGTTTATTCAGCCAGTTTTGCCTTTATTTAAAGATTTAGGATTGCCGACAGCAGTTCAAAATTTAACTAGATTAAAGAGTGGTTTAATTATTGTGGCAGGAGGATATGATGCAGGACGGACTACAACAGTTTTTTCTTTTTTAGAAGAAATTAATAGAAATCAAAGCAGATATATTTTAACAATAGAAAAGCCAGTAGAATTTTTAATGTCAAGCAATAAAAGTATTATCGCTCAGAGGAATATACCAACAGATGTAAGAAATTATCAAGATGCTATTGCATATTGCGAGAAAGAAGATGTTGACGTGATTATGATTGATAAAATAGATTCTTCGCCAGATACATTGATGCGAATTTTTGAGTTAAGTTTATCAGGGAAATTAATAATTTCTATAATGAACGGCAGGACAGTTGTGGGCGTTATTGAGAAAATTTTGTCTCAGTTCCAAGAAAAAGAGCTGGATAGGGTAAGATTGTTATTAGCTAATTGCATAGAGTGTATCTTAATGCAGAAGTTAGTCCCCCGTATTGGAGGTGGCAGAATTTTAATCCCTGAAATTTTGTTGGCTACATCTCCTGTAAAAGCAATAATAAAAGATGATAAGATATATCAAATAAATAATATTTTACAAACATCGCGAGAAGAGGGAATGATGGGAATAGATATATCATTAGCCGAACGGGTAAGCACAGGAGAGATAGATGTTAAAGAGGCATTGAATTATGCTAATGATAAAGATAATTTTAAAAATTTAATGAAGTAGAAAATAAGAAATCAACATTTGTTTTTTTGTTTTCTTGCTTGCCTCGCGCTCCGTGCGCCACCGCTAAAGCTAAGGCGACACGCGGGTCGGCATAGCCTTTAGCGGCGTGCGACCGAAGTTTTGCGAAGGTGGGTTTTCTTGTCCGCCTTGGCTCGACTAAGTCGAGACAGGTTTTTTTGAGGAATGGCCAATAATAAATACAAATATAGAGCATTAAATAAAGATCAAAAAACTGTAATTGGAATAGTTGAAGCTACAAATAAAAATATCGCAATTGATGTTTTAACTGATAAAGGGTTGTCAATTGTTAGTATAAAAAAAGAAAAAATTTTTGATTTGAACAGCGTATTAGTTTTTTTGAATAGAGTCAGTATTAAGGATTTGGTAATTTTCGCAAGGCAGTTATCAGTTTTAGTTTCAGCTAGTTTGCCCTTAATTAAGGCATTGCAAGTTTTAAAAGAACAGACAGATAATCCATATTTCCAAAAGATTATTTCAGAAATTATTGATGATGTTGATGGCGGAGTAAAACTCTCAAAGGCATTTGCTAAGTATCCGAATGTATTTAATGAATTTTATGTAAGTATGGTTGAATCAGGAGAAACTTCAGGAAAACTAGAAGAAGTTTTAGTTTATTTAGCTGATCAGCAGGAAAAGGATTATGATTTAAAAAGTAAAATTAAGGGAGCAATGATTTATCCCGCATTTATTGCGTCTGGATTAGGAACAGTTGGAATAGTTATGATGGTTTTTGTAGTTCCGAAATTGACAGCTATTTTACAGGAGTCAGGGGGGGAATTGCCTTTTTCTACACGGCTGTTAATTTGGATGAGCGATACTTTAAAGAATCAATGGTGGCTTTTGATAATTTTAGCTATAGGCGCTTTCGTAGGTTTTAAAATGTATACTAGAACTTCTTTTGGGAAAAGGCAATGGGATTATTTTAAATTAAAAATGCCTATTTTTGGGTCGCTTTTTCAAAAAATAGCTATTGTTAGATTTACTCGCGGTTTTTCTACACTTATAGTCGGCGGTGTTACAATTAGCAAAAGTTTGGAAATAGTCGCTAAAATTGTTGGAAATGAAATTTACAGAGAATTAATTTTAGAAACAATAACGGCAGTAGAAGGCGGAAAATCTATAGCGACAGTTTTTGAGCAAAGCAAAATAGTCCCTAAAATGGTTGGGCAGTTAATGGTTATGGGAGAAGAAACAGGTAAATTAGATGAAATATTTTCTAAAATAAGTGATTTTTACGCTAGAGAGGTTGATAATATGGTTAGTAATTTAGTTACTATAATAGAACCATTGATTATGGTTATAATGGGGCTTGCGGTTGGAGTTTTGGTGTCAGCAATAATTTTACCAATGTATCAAATGGCGTCACAGTTCTAGGGTGTGGATAAGAAAATTTTTAATTGTATAAAAAATGTGCTATAATAAAATATAATAATAATCTGAATACATCCCGCTTAGTTGTATAGGTTAGGATTATATTTAAATTTTTCGTAATAATAATTATTTTGCGAAATAATAGAGAGGAGGTGAGAAGAAAATGAAATTTAATAAAAGAGGTTTTACTTTGATTGAATTGTTGGTTGTTATCGCTATTATTGGATTACTATCCACATTAGCTGTGGTTTCTTTGAATAACGCTAGACAAAAAGCAAGAGACGCTAGAAGAGTTTCTGATATAAAACAGATACAAACTGCTTTGGAGTTGTTTTATAATGATAAGAATCTATATCCAGTACAAGCTGCTGCCAGAACATTAGGGTCAGCTGCTTATGCGACATTGAGTTCTGATATTGCGGCTAACGCAGGATTTGCGGCAGCTACTAGTGGCACTGTATATATGGGCAAGGTTCCTGAGGCTCCAACGCCTCCATCAGCAAATGTTTATACTTACGCTATTAGTACTGGCGCAACTTATAGTATAGCATTTACTTTAGAGAATGCTATACCTAGTTTAGGTTCTGGTACAACTTGTACTGCAGTTCCTGCAGGTATAACATGTGTATAGTAATTTTTAAGGGATCCCTTATAAAAATTACTGTTTCCGCCCGCCGAATTGGCGGGCGGGTTTTTTTTGTTGAAGTTTTGTGGTATAATGATAGTGGGCAAATTTTAAATTTCAAATTTTAAATTTTAAAAAAATAACCAATATTAAATTTAAAATATCCAAAAAGCAAATAGCATTCGTCATTCTGCTCTAACAGGAGAAGCCCTCCCGAACGACAGTTCTGTCGGGCGGGAATCCAGAAAATTGGCGAAAGGGATAAGGAGATCCTTCACCCTCAAAATTTTTGCCTTTATGGCAAAACTTCGGAGGGTTCAGGATGACTGGGTAAGAATTTGACATTTAGGTTTTTGATTTGATTTGAAATTTGGATTTTGGATTTTGAAATTTGTATGATATATATTATAATATTTATACTAGGATTATGCATTGGAAGTTTTTTAAATGTTGTTATTTATCGGTTGCATAAAAAAGAAAGTTTTATAAAAGGCAGATCATATTGCCCAAAATGCAAACATAAATTAGTATGGTTTGATAATATCCCGTTAGTTAGTTGGCTATTATTGAAAGGCAGATGCAGATATTGCAATGATAAAATATCTTTGCAGTATCCGTTTGTGGAATTATCAACAGGAGTATTATTCGTATTAGCATTTGTGAAGACGCGTTTAATGGTTTTAAATTTTCCTGTATATCACCTTTTTGAAGGCAAAGCTTATAGATTTACTACTAGTACTTATTTGTTATTATTTTCTTATTTTTTCTTTATATCAGTTTTGATTATTATTTTTGTGTATGATCTGAAATGGTATTTAATTCTTGATAAAATTACTATTCCATCAATTGTTGCGGCAGGAGTATTAAATGTGATTTTAGGTCATTCAATATTAAATTTATTGCTAGCAGGATTTATAGTAGGCGGATTTTTTCTTTTTCAGTTTATAATTTCTCGTGGTAAATGGATTGGAGGAGGTGATATAAGATTAGGATTTTTGATGGGAATTATACTAGGATGGCCAATTGCTATTGTGGCTTTATTTATTTCTTATATTTTAGGCGCAATAGTTGGGATTGGTCTTATAGTCACAGGCAAGAAAAAAATGAGTAGCCAAGTGCCTTTTGGAACATTTTTGTCAGTCGGCGCAATAATCGCTTTATTATATGGGCAGGAGTTATTGAGGTGGTATATGCAAATTTTGTTGTAGGGGCATATTGCAATATGCCCTTATCCATAAAATCATAATATATGAAAAAATCAATCAAAGGATTTTCAATAATAGAAATAATGGTTTCTATAACTGTTTTGGTTTATCTCACTACAGTTTCTATTGTTAATTTTCGTGATGCTGAAAAAAATACACAATTAGTTTTGGCATCTAATTTATTAGTAAGTAATACAAGAAATGTTCAAAATATGGTTATTAATGGAAGCTCTTTTAACGGATCGCCAATGCCGTCAGGTGGATATGGAATACATTTTAATAATAGCCAGTATATTATTTTTGCTGATAATGATTCTAATAAAGTATATGATGCTGGCGAAGAAATGATAACAACTAATTTAATTGATGTATCCTTAACTTTTTTTCAAAAAGATAATTTATTATTTACGCCGCCAGGAGCTGAAATATGCGCCAATGATGATACTTGCGTTGCTTGTGATTGCGATATAAAAGATATGGGTGAGGGAATAGGAGAATTTAAAATAACATTATCGCATAACAATACAGGTAATATAAAAAATATAATTATTAATCAAATTTCTGGGCGAGTTGGGATTGAGTAGGTGGCTAATTTTCAATTTTTATAATACCCCCCCCGCCAACACGGCGGGCAGGCTTATCCCCCTCTTATTAAGGGGGGGAACAATAATATGTTTTTAAAAAGTATAGTAAGAAATACATACGGTCAGGGGCTTATAGAGGCTATAGCAGGTATTTTTGTTATTGTTATAGGTTTAATAGGTGTTTTGTCAATTGCTCATTCTAGCATATCAAGCCATTATGAAGCGAAGACTAGGATTATTGCCGCTAATTTAGCTAGAGAAGGAGTGGAAGTCGTTCATAATATTAGAGATAGTAATTGGATAGCTGGGCGAAATTGGGATAATGGACTTTATTCAATCAATGATTATCATGGTGTTCCTGTGTTTGCTTATAATGGTGATAATAGCTGGCAAATAGATTTTAATCCAGATAATTTTTCTGATGTTGATACTGAAATTTATGAATTTCAATCAGGAGTTTATAAGGGGTTATTCTTACAGAAAGATCCAAGTTCTGTCAATGCTGTAAAAACATTATATAAACGGTTTATAACATTAAAAGTAATATGTTATGATAGTAGTAGTGGCATAGAGGACGCTCCTCTCGCAAAAGCCCATTGTCTAGGAGGAAACGAAAAGATAGGCGTTAGGATAATATCGGAAATTAGATGGACAGAACATAACAGATCACACAGTCTTATTGTGGAAGACAGTGTTTATGATTGGAGGTAATAATATGAATAAATTTAATTGTTCAAAAATTAAAAAGAATGGATTTACTATAATGGAATTAATTGTTGTTATTGGTCTTTTTATGACTTCTGTTTTAATAATTACTGAGATATTAATGATGATAAATAAATCACAAAAGAATATTATGGAATATCAAAAGTTGCAAAGTGATGTTAGTTATACTTTGGAAGTTATCGCAAGATCAATAAGATTAGGAACAATTGATTATGCTTCTTATTCATTAGGAATTAGCAATCCAGAAGATGAATTGTATTTATTTGATGTAAATGGGAAACAAACAATTTTTAAATTAGCAAACAATCAAGCGGAAGGATGCACTACAAATAATAGCAGTCCCTGCGTAATAGAGGGCGTTGATACTGATGTTGATGGCGTTGTTGATTATTACGGAGCAATTACTCCTAAAGGAGTAAAAATTAATAGTTTAAAGTTTTATATTACTCCTACAAATAATCCATTTTTATCTAGACAGTGTGCAGTAGTTGGAGATTGTCCTTCCGCTGTATGCCTTGCTTCAGGATTTTGTCAAGTTCCTGATCAGCAACCAATGGTTACTATAATTATTTCTGCTGAGCAATCAGAAACAATTGTATCAAATCCAGCCACAATAAGCCTGCAAACAACAGTCTCATCAAGGCAATATTATAGATAAGTAATTTTTAATTTGTTTATGAGTTTATCTGAAATTAAGGAGTTATGTAAAAAATATAATGTTATTCCTGATAAATCTAAAGGTCAAAATTTTTTAGTTTGCGCAGATACATTAAAAAAGATAGTAGAATCAGCGCGATTAAAAAAAACAGATATTGTTTTAGAAGTTGGACCAGGATTTGGTATTTTAACAAAAGAATTATCTAAAAACTCAAAAAGAGTTATTGCGGTTGAATTAGATGAAAAAATATTTAAAATTGCAAAAAAAAAATTTAAGGATATTAAAAATGTAGAATTTATAAATAAAAATATAGTACAATTAAATGATAAGCAAATACAAGAGTTAATTGGAACTGATTTAAATTATAAAATAGTTGCGAATTTGCCTTATAATATAACTGGGAAATTTTTGAAAAATTTTTTAACCATTAATAATAAACCTAAAGAAATGATTTTGATGGTTCAGAAAGAAGTAGCTGAAAGAATTTGCGCTAATAAAGGTAAAATGAGTATATTAAGTGTTTCTGCTCAGTATCATTCTTATCCTGAGATAATAAGCATAGTAGATAAAAGCTGTTTTTATCCCATTCCAGCAGTAGATAGCGCTATTATAAGATTAGTAACTAAAAGCGCAGGATTAGATAATGCTACATTAGATTTTGAGAAAACTTTTTTTAGAATAGTCAAAATAGGATTCTCAGCGCGTAGAAAAATGCTTAAGAATAATTTATATAATGGATTAAAATCAATTTATAAAAATATAATTCAAGATGACTTAGAATGTGTATTGCGAAAATGCGATTTAGATGTTAAAGTAAGAGCGCAGGGACTTTCAGTTGAAGATTGGAAAAAATTAGTATATGAAATTTTACAATATAAAAAATATGAATAAATATTATAGATCAATAAATGAAAAAACGCTTTTCGTCGGTTTAATTTTTTTAGGATTAAGTTCATTAATGTTTGCATTTTTTCAATTAAAATATAGCTTAATCTCTCCTTTTTCTAATAATCAGATTGAAAATAGCGATGAAATTATGGCCGAGAAAGAAGACGACATTTTTTTATTACAAAAAATGGATTCAGATAACGATGGACTAACTGATTATGATGAACTTTATGTTTATGAAACAAGTCCTTATTTAGAAGATAGCGATTCAGATGGATATAATGATAAATTAGAGATAGAAAGTAGTAATAATCCTAATTGTCCTCAAAATAAAAATTGCCAATTATATTTAGATGAAGGTTATATAACAGCAAGCACAAGCGCGTCTCTCATATTGCCATACGATGAAACAACAGCGGCTGATATTGCTAACATTCCTGATATGGATATAGATGCTTTAAGAGAGATGTTGTTGTCATCTGGTATGCCCATTGAAATTTTAAGCCAAATTGATGATGAAACTTTAATGGACGAATTATTACAGATTTCTGAAGAAGAATTTTAGTTTTTGCAACTATTTTATGGATTACCAATTTGAGCGTCCAAAAGAAAAAAAAACAGAAATTAAATTTATCAATATTTGCAATTATTGCTTGCGCATTATAATTTATGCGATGGTTTTTTTATTACCTTTGTTTTTTTTACCAAATACTGTAGATGTTTTTGAATTTAATAAACAATATTTAATTTGGGTTTTAACAGGAGTTGCTGTTTTGATTTGGTGGTTTAGAATGATAATTTTAGAAAAAAAAATGACATGGAAACGGACTCCGCTTGATATTCCGATTTTGATATTTGTCGCAACTAATGTTTTAATTGCTATGTTTAGCGTGGATAAATATGTCTCATTATGGGGCAGTTATGGAACATTCTCGCAGAGTTTAATAAATGTTTTCACAATGGCTGTTTTGTATTTTGTTGTTACTAATAATTTTTGATTTATGTTTAATGTAAATCAGTTAAAAAATAATATTAAATTATCAGATTATACAACTTTCAAAATTGGCGGACT
>JBHPIX010000027.1:0-12141 GCA_042568285.1 Patescibacteria group bacterium
CAAAAAAGGGAAGAAGATGCACTATTCTGTCGGCGCATTGATAGAAAAAGACGGCAAATATCTTTTAATAGATAGAGTTAACCCGCCGTATGGGTTTTCGGGCATTGCAGGTCATATTGATGAGAATGAAAATGAAACTGAAGCGCTTATAAGAGAAGTGAAAGAAGAAAGCGGTTTGAAAGTAATAAAACATTCTTTGCTTTTTGAGGAGGAGGTTGATGGCAATGAATGCCACAGAGGAATTAAAACGCATTATTGGTATGTGTTTAACTGTGATGTGGTAGGTGAAATATCTCAAAATGAAAGGGAAGTAAAATCAATTGGCTGGTACACAAAAGAACAAATCCGCGATTTAAAATTAGAGCCTGTTTGGGAATATTGGTTTAAAAAACTTAAATTAATATAACAATTTTCCAAAATTGACCATAACGGAAAGTTATGGTATTTTAGTAGTAGTGTTTTATGGAAGATATATCAAGACAAATTAAGAAATTTACTGTTAAGGCAGTCCTTTTTTTGTTTAAAGGGCTTATTTTGTTGAAGCGAATTATAGCTCCTATTTTTAAAGCTATTAAAATTTTATTTTCCTCGCTGTTTAAAATTTTTTTAAAGGTAGGTGGTAAAAGTATAATATTATCAGTTTATAAGGGTTATACATTTATAAAGAAAATTTTAGCAACTGCTTTTTTACCTGCTAAAAATAAAATATTATATCCATTAATAAATAAAGGAACTATACATTTTATCGTTATATTTTTAACTGTTCTTATTTTAGTATCAAATATTAAGGCAAAAATTATTCATGCCGAAAATATTGAAGAGATTATTGGTGGAAATAGCATTTTAGCTTCTTTAGTGTCAGAAGAATTAGGAGATACTGAAATTATTGAAGAAATGGCGGATGTGGAAAGTGATATAGTTAAGCACCTGCAAACAGATTATTTAGATGAGAAATCTTTTGGAGTTAAAGATACAAATCAGCAGATAGGGACATCTCATGAGGATACAGCAGATGGAGTTGAAGAAGAATTCCAAAAAGCAATGATAATATCAGGATCAGACGCTCTTGTTAAACCTGATATTACTTCTACATTAGAAACACCAGAAAAAAGAGATGAAATAATTCAATATCTTGTGCAAACAGGAGATGTTATTGGTTCTATTGCTTCAAAATTTAATGTTAGTATGAATACAATTCTTTGGGAAAATAATTTAAGCTATTATAGTATTATAAGACCTGGAGATACATTAAGTATATTGCCAGTTTCAGGAATTTCTCATTCTGTTAAATCTGGAGAGACATTAGGCTTTATTGCGAATAAATATAGCGCTGAAATTGATAAAGTTTTAGCTTATAATAATTTAAAAGAAACAGATGTTATAAATAAAGGGCAAAAATTGATTATTCCTGATGGAATAAAACGCGTTGTTAGCGTGCCTTCTGTAGCTAGCGCTGGAAGCAGTAATATACAGAAAGTTTTCGCTGGCGCTCCATCAAAGTATGCCGCAGATTCAGGATTTATATGGCCGACAACAACGAAACGGATTACACAATATTACAATTGGAAACATCATGGCTTAGATATAGGAGGCAAGACTGGAAATTCAATATACGCGATAGAAAAAGGGCAAATTATTTTAAGCGGTTGGACAAAAGGTTATGGATACAATATAATTGTTGATCATGGAGGAGGGCAGAAAAGTCGTTACGCCCATTTTTCTAAACTTTATGTAAAGAAGGGAGCTTTGGTTAGTAAAGGTCAGCAGATAGGGGAAATGGGCTCCACAGGGTGGTCAACAGGACCTCATCTGCATTTAGAGATTATTATAAATGGCGCTAAAGTTAATCCATTGAAATATATTAAATAACTCCTGCTGGCGCACGCGGATTGATCGCAGATAGCGACGCGAATATAACGCGGAAACGCGGATTGTGCAGATGAGTCTGCGGAGCTTAGTTCCCCCTCCTTTGAGGAGGGGGAAAGGGGGAGGTTTTAGTAGGGCATTATAATATAATATTTTTTTCAATAATCAGTTTTTGTATAGTTCATTTGTTCTTTATATAAATAAATATTTTAACAAAATTTGATAGAAAGGAAGAAAAAAAATGAATAACAAGAAAGGTTTAAAAAAATCAGTAGGTTTAAAACTTAAAGAAAATTCTTTAGGAGCAAAAAAAAGTACTTTAGGCAAAAAAACAATAACTAAACGAATAGAAAAAGTAATGAAGGGAGTTTGTCCCCCTGAGAGATCTAATGATTGGAATAGGCTATATAATCAAATTATGGGGATTTAGCGAGAATAGATCTTTTAAAAAATTTTAAAAAATAAAATGGGCAAGAAAAATATTATTCTTGTCCATTTTTTACTTCTCAAATTTTTTCTGGCATTCAATGGCTAATAAAATACATTCTTCAGGATCATATCCTAATTCCTCACAGAAACGGATAGTGGAGAAAATTATATTTCCCAATTCTTTTTTTAACTCATCATCAGTGTGTTTGTATAAATCTTTCTTCGCATTACGTTCATATCGGCAGATGTCGCCGAAGACTACGCCAATGCGAGCGATAATTTGGGACAAAGATAATTTTTCATCGCCCCAAATGTCTTTAGATTGTTCAAGTAGTTGTTTAATTTCCATATAGGTATAGTGATTAAAATTGTAAGTAAAATTTACAAGATGTCTAAAAACTGTCATCCCGTGCTTGACACGGGATCCAGAAAAGTTAAAATTTGGCTTAATTAACTGGATCCCGCATCAAGCGCGGGATGACAAAACGTTTATTTATACCGTTTTAGACAGACTGCAGTTGTTTTTAAATTTATATACTATTTTCGCCAGCCAAATATCCAGTGCTCCATGCGATTTGCAGATTATATCCGCCAGTCGGGCCGTCAATATCTAAAATTTCACCAGCAAAATATAGATTGTCTATTATTTTTGATTTCATTGTTTTGGGATTAACTTCTTTCAAACATACTCCGCCTGAAGTTATGATAGCTTTTTCAAAACCAACAAGTCCTTTAACATTAAGTTCAAATTCTTTTAAGAGTTTGATAATTTTTTTTCTTTCAATTTTTGTTACTTCATTTACTTTTTTATTTTCATCAATTCCAGATAATTTAATAATAACAGGGATAAGTTTTTTAGGCAATAAGTCGTTCAAGCTATTTTTGAATTGTTTGTTTTTCTGTCCATTAAAATCTTTTTGAACCCTTTTATCTAAAGTCGGATAATCAAGCGCTGGCTTGAAATCAATTTTTATTTTAAGGTTTTTGCAATCGCTGTCATTGATTATTTTACTTAAATCTAATATTATTGGACCGCTTAATCCATTATTAGTAAAAAGCGCCTCGCCAAAACGAGAATCAATCTTGCGATTTTTCCATAAACTTATTTCTACATTTTTTAAACTTAAGCCCTCAAGTTCTTTAACTATTTTTTCTTTAACAATAATAGGCGTAAGAGCTGGTTTTGGTTCTATTACAGTATGTCCTATTTGTTTAAGCCATTTATACCCATCGCCAGCAGAGCCAGTTTTAGGATAAGTTTTCCCTCCAGTCGCAAACACATAATTATCAGCGACAACTTTTTCGCCATTTTTTAAAATAATTTTTTTTATCTTAGACACGCCGAAGCCTTGCCGTAGGCGGTTTCCATCTTTATAGTCAACCATTATTTTTTCAACAGGACTATTTAATTTTATTTCTACTTTGTTGTTTTGTAAATATTTTTCTAAACAATCTACAATGTCTTTAGCTTTATCTGAAACAGGGAAGACCCTTTGACCTCTTTCTGTTTTAATTTTAACTCCACGACTTTCAAAAAAGTCAATTACATCTTTATTAGAGAATTTATTTAAAGCAGAATATAAAAATTTTCCATTTTGTCCATATATGTTTATGATTTTTTTTATATCTTCTTCAGCATTTGTTATATTGCATCTGCCTTTTCCAGTCATTAAAAGTTTTATCCCAAGCCGTTCATTTTTTTCAATTAAAATAACATTAGAACTAAGTTCTCCAGCATGTCCAGCTGTTATCATACCAGCTGGTCCTCCGCCAATTATTGCTAATTTATATTTTTTTATTTTTTCTGGATGACAGGTTCCAATAACTAATATTTTCATATTACTGTATACCCTTAAACATAGGCATGCCAGTTGAAGGACTTATAGGAACATAGATAGTGCCTTCACGATCTTTGAGTTCATTGATATATAAATAATCAAGATATCTTTGGGTTAAACTTTCATTGATGATTTTTTGCGCGTCCCGTTGACCAGCAGCTTGTATTCGTTTTCTTTCTGCTTCTTTTTCTTCTTTAATAAGCACAAATTCCATTTGTTTCGCTTGTTGGTCTGCTTCTAATTTTACTTCTATTGATCTTGTAAGCCCAGAAGGCAATGTGACATTTCTTAAAAGAACTGATTCAATTGTAATACCTCTAGGGTTGATTGTCTTTATAAGATTATCTTCTATACTCTGTGTTAATTCAGCTCTTTTCTCAGTATAAATATCAACAGCATCATAGGTCGCGGCAATTTCTCTTATAGTAGCTCTAATCTCTGGTCTTATAATTTTTTGCGCGAAGTCTATTCCAATATCTTTATATACATTAGACGCTTTATTCTGTTCAAGGTGATATAACACAGTAAGATCTAAATCAATATTCAATCCTTCCTTTGTTAATGTTTGAATTGAATCGTCTCCCATTATTTTCCCTTCTCCACGGACGCCGCTCATTGTATATTCTTCTGTTCGTATGCTCATCTTAGTAACTTTAGCAAAAGGATTTATAAAATGAAGTCCAGAGGAGAGCTCGTTTTCTCTGACTTTTCCAAAAAGGTGATGGACACCTGTTTCACCAGCTGGAATAATAACTATCATTGTTGATAAAAGAAGTATTATTAAAACTAAAAGAATTCCTGTTGTTATAAGTTTTTTAGGTAAGTCAATATTAATCATATTTTTAATTTTTCTTTCCATAGAATCAGGATCAATATAGTCCTGATTTGAATGGTTAGGAATTGTATTATTATATGCGAATTTTTTAATTTTAATAAGTTTAGAAAAAATATAGAAAAATAGGAAAATAAAAATGAGAGAAAGTATGATTTGAGGCAAAACACTAAAAATCATTTTCGCGAATAAAAAAATGATGAAAAATATTAAAATGGTTTTTATTAGTTTTTGATTGTTATTTGCTGGCATATAGGTATATTTATATACTACTTCTAATGATTGTTTATGTCAATGATTGCGTGGAAATTTACCTCGTCGCGAGTCCCCTTTTTATCATAGATTCTACTTCATCGTTTGCATTAACATAGTTTATATCAATGTCAATATGTTTATTTTGGAAAACCCTAAAAACTTCATCTACAAATGCTTGTCCGACTGATTCTACATTTTTGAAATCTAGAATTATAGACTTAAATTTTTCCAAGCCTATCAAGAGTCGTTTTGCTTGTGATCTTGATACATGTGGGTCATTTGGGTCAGCACTGAGTGCAACAGCAACTTTTGTTTTCCAAAATCCTATTTCTATACCTGCATATTGATCAAAAATTTCTTTAGTAGTTTTTTTTGATTGGAGAGAAATTGTCATCGTGATACATGTTCCTTTTCCAAAATTTTCATTTTTCTCGGGAGATAAAAACCATTCTTGATTTTGAAAACTATAATACAGATCACTAGAAAGAATGGAAAAGCGGTCAAACATTCTAGATGCAAAAAAAATTCCCTCACCCGTATGCTTAGAAGGATCTGTTGTAAATTTTCCTTTTGAAAGATGAAGAATGGATTCTTTTATTGATTCTATTTGAAGTGCTTCCTGAATTTTTTTATATATACCTACGCCATTATCCATTATCGTAATAGTGAGATTGTCATTTGCTAATTTAATTTTAGAATATATACTTGTTCCTTGTGAATGATCAATAGCATTATTAAAAATTTCAGTAAAACCAAAGTCAGAAATGTTTAGTATGTTGCGAGAGCATTTTAGAAGCAGTGGCTTTACATATTTTAACCAGACTTGATCTTCTGCTAAACTAGGCTCTATTTTTATCGAAAATTCAATTTCATTGCCATCAGCCGGAAAATAACGTGTTGACCTCGTCTTACCTACTTTAATTAAGCTTCCTTTTTTTACTTGTCTTGTCACGTAGTTATGTGCTCTTTGCCTAGAAATTTTATATTTTTCTGCAACTAGAGCAACTAAGTCATTTTGGTTTGTTTTAGCCTTTTCTAGTATAAAATCGCTTATTTTAGGGTGATTTTTATTCATAAATTTATTGTAAATAGTTTATATGTTTATTGTAAATAGGCTATATGCTCATTGTAAACCCTTTCATGGGTCTTTGTAAACCCCCCCCTCATTCTTTCTGCCGATACTGTAACGCCTCCGCGATATGACTTGTTTCTATGCCCTCGCATTCTCCTAAATCAGCGATTGTTCTGGCCAGTTTTAAGATTCTATAATATGATCTTGCGGAAAGATGCATTTGGGTGACAGCGTTTCTTAATAAATCAATACATTGATCATTTATTTTACAAAATTCTTTTACTTGATTAGGGTTCATTTCAGAATTAGTAATGATTTTTCGTTCATAAAGTCGTTTTTTCTGTATTTCTCTAGCTTTTTCAACGCGAATTCTAATGTTTTCTGAAGATTCCCCTGATTGTTCAGATGACAATTTCTCAAATTTTACACTAGGAACTTCTATGTGCAAATCAATTCTATCTAATAATGGACCTGAAATTTTATTTTTATATTTCATTACTTGCTGTTGCGAGCATACGCAATGTCTTTCTTGATCACCATAGTATCCACAAGGGCAGGGATTTTGGCTAGCTACTAAAATGAAATTAGCTGGGAAAGTGTGCGTGCCATGAACTCTTGAAACAGTGACAACCCCGTCTTCTAATGGTTGTCTTAAATTTTCTAATACTTGGCGCGGAAATTCAGGGAATTCGTCTAAAAATAAAACGCCTCTATGCGCCAAACTTATCTCTCCAGGTTTTGGTATTTTACCTCCGCCAACTAATGCCACTCCGCTTGAAGTATGATGAGGTGTGCGAAAAGGTCGTTCTGTCACTAAAGGTTTATTGTTTGGTAATAATCCAGATACAGAATAAATTTTAGTGACTTCCAAAATTTCTTTTTCTTCCATTTTAGGCAATATGCTTGGCATTGCGCGGGACAGTAATGTTTTTCCAGATCCGGGAGGGCCTGACATAAGTATATTATGAGCGCCTGCGGACGCGATTTCTAACGCTCGTTTTACATTTTCTTGCCCTTTAATGTGAGCCATATCTATTTCATAATTTGTGATTTTTGAAATATTATCAAATAGATCTGATTTTGCCGGCGCGATTTTTTCTTCTCCTGACAAATGTCGGAGCAACTGTGTTAAATCTTTTACTGGAATTATATCTATGCCTTTAATTAGGGATGCTTCTGGCGCGTTAATAGCTGGCAGGTAAAGTTTTTTAAATCCGTTTTCTTTACCATATATCGCAATTGGAAGGATTCCGTTTGTGTGTCTCAATTTTCCTTCTAATGATAATTCGCCTACAAATAAGCTGTCGTCAGTGTTAATCTCAAAATTTGCCGTAGATAAAATGATGCCAACTGTCATTGGCAAATCATAAGAGGGACCTTCTTTTCTTATATCAGCTGGAGCGAGGTTGATGACTAATCTTTTTGTAGTAGGAAAAGGGAATTCAATATTTTTTAAAGCTGAATAAATTCTTACCCTTGATTCTTGTATAGAAGTATCAGGCAATCCCACAATGTTAAATTGCGATTGTCCCATAGATATATCAACTTCTACTTCCACTGGTTTGCATTCTAATCCAAGCACAGCGCAGGAATGTATTTTTTTTACCATAGTATATTTAGTATAACACAAATTGAATTATATTTCTTAGTATGTTAATGTTATATATATGAATAATAAAAAATTACATATAGTAGCGATTACAGCTATCATAAAACATAATGGTAAATGTTTAATTATTAAAAGAGGCGAAAATGAAATCGCATTTCCTGGAAAATGGACATTGCCGGGCGGTAAAGTGGAGGATAAATCCAGCGCCATTGAAACTCTGAAAAGAGAAACATTAGAAGAGGTTGGACTGCAAGTTGATAAAATATCTTTTTTATCTGATTTTGAATTTACCCGTCCTGATGAATTACATGTCGTTGGTTTATCATTCCTTTGCTCTGTTAAAGAAATAAATGTTACATTAGAAGACGGACTTTCTGATTATGCTTGGATTGAGGCAGAAGATTTGGATAAATATGATTTAATAGATGGCGTTAAAAAAGATTTAAGATTAGCGTTTATAAAATAATTGCAAATCTTTATATTTTGTTATATAATAATAACAGTTCATTTTGGAAAATAAGAAATGGCGGATAAACTACTAATATAGATGGGGTGTGAAAGAGTGTCCTATGTTAGAAACATTGTTTATCCGCCTACCCTTTTCAGACAGTTTCTAAGATCAAAGAAAAACGGCCTATATTTATCTATTATGAAAATGCAGTCATTAATTAATAGACAGTCTTTAAACCTTTTTCTTTGATCTTTTTTTTGTTTGCCAAATAGCTAAAAAGTGCTATAATAAAATTATAGGTTGACATTTTATTAAAAATCTATATAATAAGATAATACTTATGGAAGAATTCCCTAAATTTAAAAATATAAATAATCGCCATCTTGGCATAGTTTCACAGTGTCCGTTATGCGCGGCGAAAGTTTCTGATGTGAAAGTTATTGATGAGATAAATAACAGTTTTTTAATGCATAGTAAGTGTCCCAAATGTGGTAACGCTATTTTACTAATAGCAACATTAAATGAATTGGGCGCTAATATTATAGGAATAAATACTGATTTATCAGTTGAAGAGTTTGTTAAATTTAGAAATAGTGAGAATTTTATTGAAATTGATGATGTGTTGGAGTATTATCAAAATCAGAATTTACAAAATAAAAATTTATTAAAGGAGGTAATGCAGATAGTTAAACTTTGACATTTAGTAGAGGTGGTGTTTTAACTGTCATCCCAAGTCTATGCTCGAATTAGCTTAGTTAGCAATAAAATTGAGATGGCATAGTTTTAAAATACCCCCCCTTAATTCCCCCCCTTATAAAGGCGGGGATCTTAAAGGATATATGGAAAAAATTATATTACCAGTAAAAACTAGAACTTTATTAAAGAAAAAAGCTAAAAAATTACTTAAGCAGGATTTTGTGTTGGGAGTAGTTTATGGACACAAGTTTAAAAATCAGAATATTAAAATTAAGCTTAATGATTTTAATAATGCGTATAAAATAGCTGGGGAAAGCTCAATAATTGAATTAAAAATTGATGATAAGGATTCAGTTAACGCAATTATTAAAGATGCTCAGATGGATGTAACAGGTAGTCGTTTTATTCATGTTGACTTGCATCAAGTTAATATGAAAGAAAAATTATCTGCTGAAATATTATTGACGCTTGTAGGAGAATCTAGGGCTGTGAAAGCATTGGGCGCTACTTTATTGAAAAATATGGATTCTATATCAGTAGAATGTCTTCCTGATGATTTGGTTCATGAAATAGAAGTAGATATATCTTCATTAGAAGAGTTTGATTCAAAAATTTCTGTTGGCGATTTAGTTATACCTAAAGGAATTAAAGTTTTAAATAATGATGATGAAATGATCGTTATGGCAGAGACGCCTAGGATTGTAGAAGAAGATAAGCCTGTAGTTGAAGAAGCGAAGACTGAAGATGAAAAAGAAGTGGAGGGAGGAGATAAAAAAGAGGATGGCGATAAAAAAGAAGATGATAAAGAAGATAAGAAAGAAGATAAAAAAAAGTAAAGTTGGCAGAATTTTAGGTGACAGTCACCGTTATCAATGTATAGCTTTTATAATAACCAACCGATTAAGTCCAGCGAGATCTTTTTTTATTTCAATTTCTGGAGAAGTAAAATGTTTTCGCGCTAAAGCTGTTATAGCTTTTGTCTGCGACGGATCTATCTCGCATAATATTGATAATTCTTGCTTAGGCAGGAATTTTTTTATTTGCGGGAATAATTTTTTATAATATTTCAGTCCGTCTTTCCCTGCTATTAGAGCTTGAGGCGATTCATATTTTCGTATCTCTGGTGAAGTATTTTTGTAGATATTATCAGATAGGTATGGCAGATTTGCGGTTATAATAATGTTTGATGATTTTTTTAGAACAGTTTTGATTGGTTTTAATAAGTCGCCATGTAGAAATTTTATTTTGTTAGCTGATATTTTATTTTTTGCAGCATTATATTTTGCTATGTTCAATGCTTTTTTTGAGATGTCAATAGCGAATATTTGTCCGCATATTCGTTTAAGATTTTTCGCTAAAGAAATAGCTATGCATCCGCTTCCAGTTCCAACATCAATGATTAAAATTTTATTACGTTCACTGGTCTCACTGGCTTTTACGATATTTATTACTTCTTCAACCATTAGCTCTGTTTCAGGGCGGGGAATTAGCGTGTTTTTATTAACTTTAAATGTTAATCCATAAAATTCTTTTTTTTCTGTAATATATGCGACAGGTTCATAGTTTTTTCGCCTTTTTATGTATTTCTGGATCTTTTTTGTCTGTAATTCTGTTAATTCTTTTTCTGGATGCGCGTAAAGATATTCTTTAGGCTTATTTATAGCATAACTTAATAAAATTTCCGCATCCAAATTTGGCGAGCTGGATATAGTTTTTAACTGGTTTACGGCTTTATTTAGTTGTTTTAGTATGGTCATAGTTGCTAATGTAAATTTTTTAATATATACTAATAGTATCAGATAAATTATTTATAGTAAAATATAAAATATATGAAAATAGACAAAATACAAGCCTATGAAATTTTGGATTCTAGGGGAACACCTACAGTTGAGGTGGAATTGGTTTCTGGGAAAAATGTCGCATCTGCTTCTGTGCCAAGCGGAGCGTCAACAGGAACTTATGAAGCGGTTGAGCTCAGGGATGGCGATGAGAATAGGTATAATGGAAAAGGTGTTTTTAAGGCGGTCAAAAATGTAAATGAAATAATCGCTAAAAAAATTGTTGGCGAAAATATTAGTTCTCAAAAAAAATTAGATAAATTATTAATTGAACTTGATGGCGCAGAAAATAAGAGTAATCTGGGCGCGAATGCTATTTTAGGAGTGTCATTGGCTTTTGCGAAAGCTATGGCAAAAAAGAAAAACATTGAATTGTATGAATATTTTGGAAGTTTGGATAAAAAGGGGGAAATAAAATTTAATTTGCCAACGCCATCTTTTAATGTTATCAATGGAGGCAAACATTCTGATTCAGGATTAGATATTCAAGAATTTATGATACAGCCAATTGGAATCCCTGATTTTCGCGAGAAAGTTAGAGTTGGAGTAGAAATATATAATATTTTAAAACAGAGTTTAGTTGATAAAGGGGAAGTAATAAGTGTTGGAGATGAAGGAGGATTTGCTCCTAGATTAAAAAGTAATGAAGATGCTTTTGAATTGTTAGTGAAGGCGATAGAAAAGGCGGGATATTCTTTTGACCAAGTAAAAATTGGAATAGATGTTGCCGCTAATAGTTTTTATGAGAATGGAAAATATAATAAAATGAATTATAAGGGAGAAAGAGAACTATTAAATACTAAAGAAATGATAGAATGGTATAGCGGGCTGATAAATAGATATCCAATTCATTTTATTGAAGATGGGTTTGATGAGAATGATTGGAAAGGGTTTATATTGTTTAATGAAAAGTTTGGAGATAAAATAATTAATGTTGGAGATGATTTATTAGTTACTAATATAAAAAGAGTAAAAATTGCTATTAGAAAAAAAGCCGTAAATGCCGTTGTAATAAAATTGAATCAAATTGGCACAATCACAGAAACAATAAAAACAATTCAATTAACAAAATCACAGGGATGGACTGCTTGTGTTGCTCATCGTTCTGGAGAAACCGAAGATAATTATATCGCAGATTTGGCTGTCGGCTGTAATTGCGAATTTATAAAAGCAGGCGCTCCTTGTCGATCTGAACGGACGGCAAAATATAATCGGTTGATGAAAATCGCGGAGGGGTTGGTGTAAATGCTTTTGC
>JBHPIX010000028.1:0-12067 GCA_042568285.1 Patescibacteria group bacterium
CCTACTATCTTATTGGTCATTCTATCCGTTATACTAATTGCAATTTTATGGCTAATTGCTGTTTATAATGGTTTGATAAAAATAAAAAACAGAACAGAGGAAGCTTGGTCAGATATTGATGTTCAACTAAAAAGGAGATATAACCTAATCCCTAATTTAGTTAACACAGTAAAAGCTTATGCGAAACATGAATCAGACTTGTTTGAAAAAGTCACACAAGCGAGAACACAAGCAATGGGAGCTGGGTCGCCTGTGGAAAAAGCAAAAGCGGAAAATGCTTTATCAGGGACATTAAAATCTCTATTTGCTGTTGCTGAGAATTATCCTGATTTAAAAGCAAATGAAAATTTCGCAAAATTGCAAGACGAATTAACTGACACAGAAAATAAAATTCAAGCCGCGAGAAGATTCTATAACGGCAACATCAGAGACTATAACACAAAACTTCAAGTATTCCCTACTAATTTAATTGCGAATAGTTTGGGTTTTAAACAAAAAGATTTTTTTGAAATAGCGGATGAAAAAGAGAGAAAAAATGTTGAAGTTAAATTTTAATTTTTTATTCTATATCAATCCCTATTTTTTTAAGGCGCGCGGAAATCGCGCCTTTTTTTCTTCCAAAAATTTTCGCTAATTCACTAATGGACTTTTCTTTACTAAATAATTTTTTCAGTTTATTGTCCTCTTCCTCTTCCCATGGCATATATGCCTTTGGAAATTCTTTTCGTATATCATCAAATGAATAAAATTTATCATTTTTTTTCTTATCTTTTTCTTTTTCATCTCGTCCATTATTTTCCAAAAAAATCTTCTTCAGTTTGTCCATCTCATCCTTGCTCATCTTTTCAATTTCACTTAACACAATATCTGATTGCTTTATAAATTTTTCATCCATTTCGCGCGCCTCCGAATGTGTCTCAAACGCCATATGATTTATGCCGATAACATTTAATCCTGCCAAAGATCTCACCCTAGACAGCGCGACATACCCCATTCCATATTCAAATGTTTTACTAAGATCAACTTCTGCGGCATCTAAACTCATACCCTGACTTTTATGCACAGTAATAGCCCATGCAAGTCGCAAAGGTATTTGCCTAATACTTGCCAATTCTTTATCATCTTCTTGAAACGCCCAAGTTGCGGGAAATGCTGTTATTTCTTTACCTGAAAAAGTGCGAACAATAGGAAATCGTTGCTCTTTGCTAAAACCAATTATATATCCCATCGTGCCGTTGACATATCCTTCATCAAAATTATTTTTCACAAACATTACCTGCGCGCCTTTTTTAAGCACGAGCCTTTCTGGTGAAAGACAACTTTTCTTTAAAACATCCGCTAATTTTTCTTTGCCATAAGAACGGATGACATAAGCGTACGGTTTTTCTAAAATTTTACGAAGTTCTGAATCATTTATTATATCAACATCCGCATTGTGGCTAAATAATTTTGCGGGAAAACCATTACCCGCAAACTTCTTATTTTTACATGAAGCCACTATTTCCATTGTTTCTCTACTTACACAATTCCTGCGAATGTCATTAAGGACTTTCATAAGAACATTATCTTTCTGCCGATGCTGTTCGTCAAGATAACATACTTTGATGTCCATTGTTTGCCACACATTTGAAGCATAACAAAATATTGCATTACCCATTATGGATTTTTTAATTGGTGGCAACTGAAAAAAATCTCCGCAAAAAACAATCTGCATTCCTCCGAAAGGCATTATATTTTCTCGTATCCGTTGACATATTTCATTTACAGAATCCAACTGCGTAGCGCTAAGCATTGATATTTCATCAATAATAAGTGTTGTTGTTCTAAGAATGCGATTTCGCAATTGTCTTCTGCATGTAATCTTTTTTAATTTTTTTCCATCTAATGCCTCATTTATGCCCAAACCTGACCAAGAATGGATAGTTATGCCATTCAAATGAGTAGCCGCAATGCCAGTGGAGGCTGTTACAGCGACTGAAATTTTTTTATCTTTTAAATAATCTATAAATTTATTCAAAACATAAGTCTTCCCGCTTCCAGCCGGCCCTGTTAGAAAAACATTCTGCCCAGATTTTAAAATTTCCATCGCTGTTTCTTGCGTCATATATTATGATTTCCCCTTTATTAAAAGGGGATTCTTTTTAAATAAATGGATATTTATATTTACAATTCATTAAAACATCACAGTTTCCTCGGTTTTTGAAATAACAGGAATCTTTAATTCTATCGCAATTTTAATCTCCTGTTTCATGCCTTTTGAAATATGATCGCCGAACAGCCACAGTTCGTCTATATATCCGCGACGAAAACATTCTAAATTAGCGTCAATTCCCAGTTCCCTGTCTTCATTAACATTATCATCCAAATATTGCAATGAAACAAGATACGGAGCCACTGGTATAATATTTTCATTATGGACATTTCTGCAAATATCTAAAACCTTTTTAACATTTTCAGCGACATCTCCGCTGATAGGATGGCTTATGAACACTGTTTTTTTGTTATTGTTATTTTTCATTTGAATTATTTTTTTGCTTTCAAATATTTTTTAACCTCCCTATCAAAATCAGAAATATAATTTTTGTCTTGTATAACACGATATTTTTCGTATTCATCCAAAGCAAGAGCTTCTGCAACCTCATGGCTAATTTTTCCTGAATTATTTAATATTTCATATTCATTAAATTTAAGGAAAGCATTAAGCTTCTTCACCCAATCTCTCATATACATAATAATACCTTTTTTTGCCTGCATTTCCGCGTAATCCAAATACATTGTTACAATTCTATTCAACATATTCAGTTCACGTTCGTTAAGATAATTTTTTGCAATTATAACATCATTATTTCTAATTTTTCCTATTGGAGAATTTTTCCATGTTGTCAATCCCATATTTTGTTTTTTACTACTTACTCTTTCGTAGATTATTTCTGTTGCTGTTTTTCCGGAAATAGCAAAATGAAGTTTATTTTGAACTGTGGCAAAGAATTGTTTTGTAATTTCTTCGTTTGGAGAATAATCAGCGCTACACTGCGCGTATATATCCGTTATTTTTTGATACAACCTTCTTTCACTAGAACGGATGTCCCGTATTCTTGCAAGTTGTTCCTCAAAGTAATCCTGACCGAAAATACTATTTGGATTTTTAAGCCTTTCGTCGTCCATGGTAAATCCCTTAATAATATATTCTTTTAACCTTTCCGTCGCCCATATACGAAACTGTGTAGCTGTTGAAGAATTTACTCTATAACCAACAGAAATAATAGCGTCAAGATTATAAAATTCAACATCTCTTGTCACTTGTCTTTGCCCTTCGTTTTGAACTTGTGCAAATTTTGCACTCGTTGCGTTTTTGTCTAATTCGCTTTCTTGAAAAATATTTTGAAGATGCTTCGTAACAACGGTTCTATCAACTCCGAAAAGTTCGGCAATTTTTGCTTGAGTAAGCCAAATATTCTCATTATGTAAAAATATCTCCACCTTTACTTTTCCATCAGGAGTTTTGTATAGTAAAAATTCTGTAAAGCTGTTATTTAATGGTTTAATTGATCTGTTCTTTTTTTTCATAACTTTTATTATACCACAGAATACAATGATAATTAAATGTGGTAATTCAACACGGTTAAAATAATTTTCCTGTGGATAACTCCCTATGGACTTTCTATTTATTTTCTATTATAATGTAAGTATAAATCTAATAAAAAATAAAGTCAACCTATGTTAACTAAAAAACAAAAACAAGTTTTAGATTTTATATCATCATATCACAAAAAAAAAGGATATGCTCCCTCTTTGGAAGAAATATGCAAAAAATTTAAACTTGCTTCGGTTTCAACCGCGCATTTTCATGTAAAAAAATTGGAAGGACTCGGTTTACTGCGAAAAAGTAAAAATCAGCCTCGTTCATTATCAACAATAAAAAAACAAGAAATGATGAAAGTGCCAATTGTTGGAACTATTGCCGCTGGACAACCAATCGAAGCTATAGAAGAAATAGAGGATACCTTAACATTAGAAAGAAAAGACTATAACCTTAATGATACTTATTACGGTTTGCGTGTTGCAGGAAATAGTATGATTGATGAAGGTATTTTTGATAGTGACATTGTGGTTATTAAGAAACAATCAAGCGCGGAAAATGGACAAACTGTTGTAGCTATTATTGATGACAACCAAGCAACTCTAAAAAAACTGTATAAATTAGAAAATAGATTTAAACTAGTTCCAGCAAATCAAAGTATGCTACCATTTTATAGAAAAGAAGTTGAGGTTCGTGGCGTTGTTGTAAATATAATCCGTAATCTTGAAACAGAAAAAAAATTTAAAACATTAGATCTATTTGCTGGAATAGGCGGAATTCGTCTTGGATTTGAAAAAGCTGGATTTGAAACAGTTTTTGCTAATGATCTTGAAAACCAATGTAAATTAACTTATGATGCAAATTTTAAGACCTCCAAACTTGTGGTTGAAGATATTACAAAAATTGAACCAAAAGATCTACCAGAATTTGATTTTTTACTTGGTGGTTTCCCATGCCAACCTTTTTCCGTAGCTGGCTACAGACAAGGCTTTAAAGATGAGAAAGGGCGTGGAAATTTATTTTTTTACATCGCAAGAATCATAGAAGAAAGACAACCAATGGGATTTCTATTAGAAAATGTAAAAAATTTAAAAGGACATGACAATGGCAGAACATTTAAAATTATTGAAAAAACTTTAAAAAATCTTGGCTATAATATAAAATCAAAAATTTTAAACAGTATGGAATATGGCAATATACCACAAAACAGAGAACGTATTTATATTGTTGGATTTAAAAATAAAAAATATACAGAAAATTTTATATGGCCAAAAAAGAAAAAACTTAATGTAAAAATTACTGATTTATTAGAAAAAGATGTTCCAAAAAAATATTACTATAATGATAAGCCGTTATATAAAAACATAAAAGATGACATAAAGGAAGAGGGCAAAGTATATCAATGGCGCAGAAAATATGTGAGAGAAAATAAAAGTGGCGTTTGCCCAACACTTACAGCAAATATGGGAACAGGTGGACATAATGTGCCAATTATTAAGGACAAAAAGGGGATAAGAAAATTAACGCCACTTGAATGTTTTAGAATACAAGGCTTTCCAAAAGAATTTTCTCTACCAAACAGTTTAGCTGATTCGGCTCTTTATAAACAAGCAGGCAATTCCGTTACTGTTACAGTGGTAGAATCAGTTGCAAAAGAAATGATGAAGGCAATAATAGAATAAAATCACCAAACTTTAACATCTTTTGCTATTGGCTTTAAGTTATGTTTCTGTATTATATTATTAGTAATGCTAAATCTTGGTCTTCTATTTTCTTTTTGCTGTTCTTTCATCGTCTGATTTTTATTAACTTTCATATTATATATTAAATCCGATGGAATTTTGTAAACATTAAAAGTTCCATCAATTTTTCCTTGGTTGTAAAAATCAAGAAAATAAAGATCGTCCCATTTTGAATCAGGTCCAAAAGATGTCAAGTCAGATTTAACACTACAAGCTTTAATTTGCTCTGCTCTATCTGTTTTTATATTAAAAGTATCAAAAGAGGCTGACGACTTACCCTGTAATAATATAAATCTTTTTGATCCTGAAAATAGACAGAAAGCAACTTCTGACAAACCTTCTGGAAAATTTGGCTCACGCGACTTATAATCTCGCATTCCCAATTTTAATTTTTTCCACATATCGAAAAGTCTTTTCCATTTCTTCCCATCGCCCTTACTAAAATCCATGAGCTCCGTTATACAATCCTGCCCAAAAACTTTTGCCTTGTATTTTTTAATTTTCATATAAAGTTATTTAATAAAAAATTCTATATCTTTTTTATAAATATCCGCTATTTTTTTTAATTCAGTTATATCTACTCTACGTTCACTTCTTTCAATTTTTGAGATATACGATTGCGGTTTTTTGAGTTTTCTTGCGACATCTTCTTGTTTTAATCCAATTTTAAGTCTAGCTTTTTTAAGTTTTCCAATTACATTTTTATATTCTTTTGAATAAATTGATTTACTCATATTGTTTTCAGTATATAACCCATAATAGTATATCCCAAAATAGGTTATATGATTTTTCAATAAATATGTATTAAAATCCTATTTAAAATACAAAGACAAATTCATTTTGTCTATTTAAAAATCAGCCATAAATGACTGATTTTAATGCTATGAACAAGCGAAACCCGATTTTGCGCGCTTGGCGGACTGTGTCACGCCTTTGCCACGCTTCAGCGTGGCAAAGGCGGAGAAGGGGGGATTCGCCACGGGATGAACCCGTGGCGCTCCGTGTTTATCACGGGGCGAACCCTTTTATGCGATACCTTTAAATAAAAAATTATCACTTAGCGCAATAGTTTTCTCAAGAAACTATTTAGTTTTTAATTTGATATGCCAAAATTCCATTGTCCAATTCAATCCTTTGCATATTATAGATAGTTTGTAGTATTTCTAAATATGGATATTCTCCCTCATATGCAAACCATCCTGTATTTGTATAATTATAGTGAATATTATCCCAAACCGCTGTTCTATCAAGAACCCATCCATTTTTAACACGATACAAGAATTCTGGACCTAATGAGATATCATTCGGATAGTATAATATAGCATATTTTTCTTTCTTGTACACCTTAAATGGTTTATCAAACTTTTCTTCTGTATTTTTGTAACGTTCATCTTTTATTATAGTACTTCCTCGTTTCCGCCATGATTCATCGAATAAAGGAAGATCGTAACAATAAATGCCTTGATGCATCAACTGACGTTCTAATTTTAGAGTTTCTTCTGGAGTATGTTGTGGATAATATGTATCCCACAAATCTTTGCATAATTCTTGCTGGTTTATTGCATAATTATTATTGTGCCTTTTTGATGATTCGTAATTCGGCGAGTTAGAGATTATTATGATAAAAATCAAAATAAACCCAACTAGTAAAAGTATAATTCCGCTTATCTGTCCTAAAATCATACCTTTTTTTAACCCGAATATTTTGACTGTTTGGAGTGTCACAAATGGAAAAACTATAAAAGTTATTCCTAATATAAAAAGCCCTAATGTAGAAAATATTAAAATTTTATTTCCAAACAGTGGTGTAAGTATGCCCAACACTGCCATCACAGTACCTAAAATAAGCCCAATCAAAAATTTAGCCATGCCTTTTTCAATAAATTTACAAACATCTAAAACTCTTCTTTCGCACTCCTCAGAACAAACAAAAGCTTTTTCTTGTGGCGGTTTCATCTGTTTAATGCTCATAACAATTTCTTTGCAATGTTCTTTATCAGATTTCCCACACCACACACATCTTAATTTTTGACCGTAGAGTTTAAGCATAATTTTAGCTTGATGTTTGATGAGCTATCTTGTTAGCGCATAAAGAATGGCCAGAGCCAAAAAAATTAAAAATACTAACATGGTGTGTCTATTTGCCTTCAACTAATATAATTATACTAAATTATTTTAGTAATGTAAAATTCCACACTGCCCATCAAAATCTTTGGTATGAGAAAACGTTCATGCGGAGAAGGGGGGGATTCGCCACGGGATGAACCCGTGGCGCCCCGTGTTTATCACGGGGCGAACCCTTTTATGCGGAGAGTGAGGGATTTGAACCCTCGATCCCTTGCGGGAAACCGCATTTCCAAGGCGGCGCCATAGGCCACTAGGCGAACTCTCCCAAAAGAGGACGCAAAAATTGCGCCCTCCTTATGAATTACTATAAAAGATTATTCGCACAAAACTATCCGCGTAAAATCCGCATCACCCCGCCCGAACGACTGTTCAGTCGGGCGGGTATCCGCGACTAATCCGCGGAGATAAACTTAATCTCGCCAACTTAATTTCAATTCCACCTAAACTATCTCTACTTCAACTTCTCATCTACAATTTGCTTAAAATCAGAATAAGGCACAGCGCCACTTACAAGCTGGTCTCCTATATAAACTCCAGGTGTTCCATTAACTCCAACTGCCTGCGCGCTCTGCATATCTGCCTGTATTTTGCCAACTGTTTCATGATTATCCATACAACTATTATACTTATCCATATCTAAATCTAAATCTTCCGCCATTTGAGCAAATTTTTCTAAACTCAACTCCTCTCCATTAACAGCGAAAATCGCGTCATGCATCTCCCAAAATTTATCTTGAGCTCCAGCGCACTCTGTTGCTTCAGCCGCAGGAAGAGCGTTTTGATGGAATGACAAAGGGAAATGTCTATAAACTAATTTAACTTTACCAGTATCAATATAATCCTTAGTTAAATTAGGCATAACTGCCTCCCAGCCTGGACTTCTTTGTTGCAACATATCCATAACTTCCTGATTTGTTCCTTCAAAAGCTCCGCAAAATGGACATTCAAAATCATCATATAAAACAATTGTTAAAGGAGCATTTTCATCTCCCTTAACATTATCTGCGCTTGTAACAGCTAAACTGCTCAAATTAATCTGAGGAGGAGCTGCTACCTCATCAGGTAAAATTTCTTCTGGAACGACTTCTTCTGCTGTGTTTTCAACAGCAACTCCTTCTACTTTTGGCTCTACTACTTCATCTCCTTTACTAAAAATCATTACTGCAATAATTATTATTACAATTAGGATTCCTACTATTACTAATATCTTCTTTAAAGAGCCTCCTTCTGAAGGATTAGTTTGCCCTTGCGGGGCTTGATTTGTTTGTTCTTCCATAAATATTATGAGCGGATTTTCACTGATTTGGAACGGATATTCACTGACAGCATTCAGTGTCTATATGTTTCTCATCCGTGTTTACCCCGTTAGATGTTTACTATCTAACGGGGTTAATCCGTATTTTTTTATAAATATTTTAAGTTAATTATTTTTTTTGACCTGATGAGCTACCTGCAAAACAGTTTTTTCATCAAATGACTTCCCTATAATCTGCATCCCAATTGGTAAATCGCCAAACTTCCCGCATGGAACTGTTATAGCTGGCAATCCTGCAAGACTGATGCCTGCTAAAAATATATCTTCTAAATACATTTTCAAAGGATCGTTAATTTGTTCGCCTACTTTAAACGGTAAATCAGGAGTTGTCGGAGTAACAATAACATCCACCTTTTTCATAGCCTCGTTCATTTCTTTTTGAATTATAGCCCTTACTTTCTGCGCTTTCAAATAATACTGGTCATAATATCCGCTTGATAATGCGTAAGTCCCAAGAATAATTCTTCTTTTTACTTCTGCGCCAAATCCTTTTCCTCTTGTGTCTAAATAAACATCCATTAAATCTTTACCTTGTTGCTCTGACAATCCATATTTTATTCCATCAAACCTCGCCAAATTTGAACTGATCTCAGCTTGAGTTATTATATAATATGTAGGAACAGCATATTTTGTGTGAGGTAAACTAATTTCAACTATTTCCATCCCCATTTTTTCTAATCGCGAAATTCCAGCTTTAACTGCTTTTTCTACATTCTCATCCATCCCATCAACAAAATACTCTTTAGGCACGCCTATTTTTAAACCTTTTAGTTTTTTCTGTAATAATTCATCATAATCATCCACTCTCTCATTAGATGATGTTGAATCCATCTTATCATATCCAGCTAAATTTTTCAATATGCTAGCTGAATCTGCAACAGTTTTAGTTAAAGGGCCAGGACAATCAGTAGAAGAAGTCATTGCAATCAATCCATATCTGGAAATTCTGCCATAAGTCGGCTTCAGCCCAACAACTCCGCAATAAGCAACTGGGCATCTAATTGATCCGCCTGTATCTGTTCCCAGTGAATAAATACATTGTTCACTGGCGACTGCCGCAGCTGATCCGCCTGAAGACCCGCCAGGAACTCTTTCTAAATCATGCGGATTATAAGTAGGCCCAAAAGCGGAATTTTCAGTGGAAGCGCCGTGCGCGAATTCATCTAAATTTGTTTTTCCCAGCAAGACGCCTCCCTGTTTTTCAATTTTTTCTATAACAGTCGCGTTATAAGGAGCTATATAATTTTCCAAAATTTTGGACGCCGCTGTTGTTTTAATTCCTTTTGTCATTATATTATCTTTTACCAAATACGGGATGCCAGTTAGGGTGGTCTGCTCCCCTTTCGCAATTTTTGCGTCAGCGACTTTCGCCTGCGCTAATGCTTTTTCTTTTTCCAGTGTAAGACAAGCATGTATTTTTTTATCAACTTTTTTTATTTGCGCTAAACAATCTGTTGTCAATTCAACAGATGAAAACTTTTTTTCTCTCAGTCCTTGATAGGATTCTTTTATTGTTAGCTTATTTAAACTTGACATATAATCAAATATAAAACCTATATCAACTGTAATCTCGTAAGATCATTTCTATTCCAGAGAGTTCCTTCAAGAACACTTTTAAGCGTTTTTCTCTTAAAAGTATCATTACTGTGATGATAATGAATTACTACTATCCTTCCATCTATATGAACATAGATATGTCCGCCACTTCTTGTAGATCTCTTTAAATAAAAATCATCCCGCTCGAGTGCTTGAATTATTTTTCGAACAGGAATATTTCTTAACAAATAAACTAATTTACCTATCTCTTGCTCTTGCATAAGAATGTTAAACAGTAATAGCTATAGCTGCGCTATTAATAGGAATCTTTAGATGCTTCTCTTCAATAGGCACTGGGCGTTTTTTCTCAATCAAAATTTCTACATACGCCTTTGTATTTTCTTGAAGGGCGATTAAGGCTTCTTCTTGACTATCTCCCCAAGCATTACAACCAGGTAATACCGGAACTACTGCTGTCCACACACCATCCTCTTTTTCTAATTCAACTTTAAAAATATAGGTTTTTGCCTTATATTTCCAATTAACTCTCTGTTTAGTTTTTGTCTTTACTTTTATCATAAAAATAAATTGTTTAATAAAAAAATATCGACATTTACACTTGCATATTATCACATATATTAGTAAAAATCAACTTTCACGAAACTAAATTCCATTTCTTGCTTTCTTGTTTTTTTGTTTTATTGAGGAAGGTGTCCTCGGCAGGAATTGAACCTACGGCCTAGACATTAGGAGTGTCTCGCTCTATCCAACTGAGCTACGAGGACCAAGGGGCAAATTTTAAATTTCAAATGACAAATGACAAATCAAATCCAAATGTCAAATTTTAAATAACAAAACACCATAACTATATTTTAACTTAATTTGCAGTTTCAAAACAGGCGCCTTTTTGATTGTCCGATCTTACTTCTCCTGGCATTCTGTCACAGAAATCTATTTCATCTTTCATGCCTGCTTTTTGCAACTGAACGACAACTCCCCAGTAGCAATTTGTTTTCCAAAAATCTTCTTCTATTTTATCGCAATGGTCAACATTTTTCTCAAGCTGGGCAAAACACGAGTAACATCCGTGCTTATGCGCGCTTTTACATCCGCATTCTAATGGCCAGCCAATCTTTTCACATGATTCAATTGAACTTAAATTGTTGCATTTGTTTTCTACTTCAAAATCCAAATCTTCCATTTCTAATAAATCTTGTTTATTTCGCCTATTTATGGTTTCTATTATATTTTCTTCTTTTTCAACGCATTTATTTTCATCATCGCAGGCACATTCAGGAGGATTTGGCATAATCATCTTACAGTCTTTTTGACAATCCTCCAGTCCACTATCTCCTATACTATCTACACTTACACAATAGTATTTACAGTCGCAATTATAAAATTTGGCTTCGCAATCGTTATCTTCTACACATTCTATCCATTCATCATCTGTATACTCCAAAGCTTGATCTTCAGACCCTATTTCATTTATATAAAATATATCAGAATAAATAATAGTATCTTTTTCCGCGAAATTTTTCCGCCAATAACTAATCTTAAATCTAAAATAACCTGTTCCTTGATTACACTCTGGCTTTGCTCTAAAAAAATCCTCTTCTCCTTCCCAATTTTCAATTATTTGATTCCATTCAAATTCTTTTTGTTTATTTGTATGAATCGTCGGAACATATTGCTCACAAATTTCTCCGCAAGGACAAAAAATATCTACCCTTTTTTCACTCCATTCTTCAGGATCACTCATGCTCG
>JBHPIX010000029.1:0-11018 GCA_042568285.1 Patescibacteria group bacterium
CGTTGCGCGGATTTGAACCGCGGACCTTTTGCTTACCATGCAAATGCTCTACCAACTGAGCTACAACGGCATTTCCCCCTTTCAGCTACTATCTGTTACGCAATCTTATCTATTTTCCTTTTTAATTCTTCTAATTGCTCGTTCTCTGGATCCAAAGATTTTAAATTCTCATAAGCCTGCTCAGCTTGTTTATAATTTTTCATTATTATATTAATTTCTATTAATAATTCAAAAAAATTACTATTCTGAGAATCTAATTCTACTGCCTGCTTAATCGCATTTAACGCGTGACTATAATCCTCCATTTCTTTATAAATAAAATATAAATCAACATAATTCAATGGATTCTTGCTATTCAAATCTAATGCCTTTAAATAATTTTTCTTAGCTTCTTCAAGGCTTCCTATTTCCTTAAATAAATCACCTAATTTACTATAAACTCTAGCATCTTTATTATTGATCTTTAAAGTATGCGACAATATTTCTTTAGCATGCTTATAATCTTTTTGTTTTAAATATATTTCAGCTAAAGATTTATAAGCTTCTATATTTTTACCATCTAAGCTAATAATTTCAATATATTTATTCTCAGCGTCACTTAATTCATTTTTAATTAAACAGTCTTTCGCGGTTTCATGCATTAACCTAATCTTTTCTTTAGCGCTATTATCAACATCTACGAATTTAATTTTTCCTTTTTCTTGATATTTTTTTTCTAATTCTAAAAATTTTTCATATATCCTCGCAAAAAATAATTTTATATTATCAATTACTGGCAAAAGTCTGCCTTCCAATTTAGCAAATTCATGTGATGTTTTCCTTTTAATTCTATCTGTAATAATTTTATTTTTTACTTTTGACTCCTTTTCTGATGCGATAGTTTCAGGATCAATAATAATTAAATAATTATAATTTTTTCCAATGACAAAAAGTATGCCTGCAAAACATAGAATAATTATACTAATTGGAATTATATATATCATATATCAATATAAATTATACCAAAGCTCAAATTATACCAAACAAAATCCAAAATCTAATTTTCAATTTTCCCCTACGCCTTGCCAGCGCTCCCAAATAATTCCATTTTTTCCTTAACTGCTTCTTTAACAGCAGATACTGAATGTATCAAAATCTTTCTTGGATCCTGTTCCTCATAATTATTAGCAAAAAAATTCCTCAATGCCTGAGTAAACTCCATTCTAAGTCTAGTTCCTACATTTATTATCCGTATTCCTTCTTTTAACGATTGTTTTATATCACTGTCAGATGTGCCTGAAGCGCCATGAAGAACTAAAGGAAACCCTTTAAGTAAATCGTTAATTTTTTTTAACCGTTTATGATCAACTTTCTCTAAACCTGGGAACAAACCATGAATTGTTCCTACTGAAACAGCTAACGTATCTATCTTTGTCTTTTCTACAAATTCTACCACTTCTTCAGGATTAGTCAAATGTTCTTCCGCTTTAAATTTTTTTCCCATCTTTAAAGCTATTACCCCTTCCTTACCTGTCATTGCGCCTAATTCTCCTTGCACCCAAACTCCAAACTTATGAGCATAATCAACTACCTGCTTAGTTAAAACAACATTTTCATCAAATGGCAAGTCAGAAGCATCAATTTGAATGGACGAAAATCCGGCATGTATACATTCAGCTACTGAATGAAAACTTTTTCCATGGTCTAAATGCAAAGATATTGGCACATTAATTGCTTCATTTTTAGCAATTGTTTCAACAATATGCGTAATAGGTTTTAATCCAGCATATTTTATTTCATTTTCAGACACTTGAACAATAACAGGCGAATTACTTTCTTGCGCAGCTTGGATTATACCTAATGTCATTTCTAAATTACAAGTATTAAAAGAACCTACAGCGAATGATTTAGTTTTTATTTTTGTAATTAATTCTTTTGTGTGAACTAGCATACGATTTTAGATTGAAGATTTTAGATTTTAGATTTATAGCAATCTAAAATCTTCAATCTAAAATCTAAAATTATTAATTATATCTATTTACATTGATTTATAATACGCAAGAACTCTTCAGCATTCCAGCTAGCTGTTCCAATTAAAGCTCCATCTATATTTTCTTGTGATAAAAAATCTTTAGCATCTTTACTGCTAACACTTCCTCCATAAATAACTTTAATATTATTATCTATAAATTTTTGAGAAAATATATCTAATAAAGCTGTTTTAATCATTTTAGCGGACAAATTAGCTTCTTCAGGTTCAACTGCTTGACCTGTTCCTATAACCCATATAGGTTCATACGCTATAATTAATTTCTGATCATCTAAAAATTTAATTCCTTCTAATGCTTTTATCAACTGCCGAACAATTACATAATCTTTTTGATTCGCAGTCCGTTCGTCAAAAGTTTCTCCAATACATAAGATAGGAGTAATTTTTTCTTCTGCCAACAATTTTAATTTTTTATGTATCATTTCATCAGTTTCATTTAGATATCTCCGTCTTTCTGAATGTCCTACAATCACATATTCTACTTTTACTTCTTTTAACATTGAAACTGCGATTTCTCCTGTGTAAGCGCCTTTTTCTTCCCAGAAAACATCCTGCGCTCCCAGTTTTATTCCGCTTCCTATAATTCTTTTATGAACGGCGTTAACTGATATAAAAGAAGGGCATAAAACCAAATCTAAATTTTCTGCCCATCTATTTTTAATAGCTACAATTCTATCATATAAATTTCCATATTCTTTAATCAAACCGTTTTGTAATTTGTTTGCTAAATCTATACTCTCTTTATGCCCTAATTTCATTTTCCAATTTGCTATAATTATTGGTTTCATATTATTTTATTTATAGTTATATTTTAACATAAATTTGCTTTTATATCAAAATTTAGGGATACAATTTTTTCTTCAACTTCTTCAACCAAAAACCACCTCACCTATCGCCGATCAGAAGCCCGCTTTTAGATTAATGGATTTTAAACCGAACCGATTATGTGAAATTTAACCTGTTTTTTTTGCTCCATTGACAAGACATCAGCCATTCTGATTAAAACATCAATCGTTAAATTCTGGTTGCCATTCTCAACTCTAGCCACAAAACTTTGGCTGGTTCTCAGTTTTTTGGCAAACTCAATTTGAGACATCTTAGCTTTTTTTCTTGCCGCCATAATTTCATAAGCCAACTCCAAACGTTTTGACGCTAAAGCAAAACCTTCCTTAAATTCAGTATTTTTTAATTTTTCTTTTAAGTCCTCGTCAAAACTAGGTAAACTTTTTATCTTTTTAAAATTGTATTTTTTAGTCTTCATATATTTTTAATCTATTAATAGCTAATTCTAATTCTTTTTTAGGTATTTTATTACTCTTTTTCTTAAAAATATGGAGCAAAATTATAGTATCTTTAAACAAAAAACCGTACAATATCCGATAACAATCTTTTATTTTAATTCTAATCTCAAAAATATTTTTACCAATTTTTTTGCAGTAAGGGCTTTGCCTAAAACGTTCATCATTTTTAAATTTTTGCAAAAAAGAATAAAGCTCATATTGCGTTTTTTTATCTAATAAACCAATATATTCTTTAACAAAAACTTTACCTGAATTTGATTCGTGATAACGGATATCAATTCCCATATTTCACACATTATAAAATATACCTTATTAAGTATATTTTGTCAATAATTTAATTTTCCACACAAAACATATCCTCATTTCACCTCCCAAATCCACCCCTCAAATAAAAGAATGGACAAGCGGACTATATCATACTTATAATTTATAGCAATAAAACAAATCTCAAATAAAAGAATGGACAAGCGGACTATATCATACTCATCCCATACATCCCAAACTTGCTCAAAATAGTAACTATCACGCCAGCTATTGCAACGCCAGTGAAGATCAGCCAAAACGCCCTTTTTGGAGGAATTCCAAATAAAAAAGCAGCTAATGAACCTGTCCAACATCCTGTTATTGGCAAAGGTATAGCTACAAATAAAACTAACGCTAATTCACCATATTTTAAATATTTTCCTTTAAATTTATAACGAGTTCGCGCAAACAACCATTCAAAAAATTTTCTCATTATTTTAGATTTTTCGCTCATCCAGCGCGCGACAGGATCTATATATTTTAAAATAATAATACATGGAATTATATTTCCTATAATTGACCAAACATACGCCGATACAACAGACATTTTAAATCCACCTAATGCCACTGGAATTGAAACTCGTAGTTCAGCGATTGGTAACATTGCAATCAGCATAGTTGCTATCTGCGGAGGAAGACTCTTAAATAACTGTATATAATTTATGTTAAACATACTTCTCAAGAAAATAACATTAAGTTTATCGCTCTCCCCCTCCCAGAGGGGGAGATACAGAGGGGGTGTGATTAAAACTCCCACCTCCCCCTACCCCCTCCTCGGGCAGGAGGGGAGTGCAACTTTATAGACTTTAAAAACTTTTGACTCAATGCCCAAAATGACAAACTCTTCCCGTCTTGAAATCTATTTTCAGAAGTATCACTTCCTAAAATTACTGTAACAATATTATTACCTGAATTATCTGACACGGCTACAGCAAGGCAATATCCCGCTTCATCAGTATATCCTGTTTTAGCTCCTACTATACTATAATCATCTAAATTTAAAAAACTATCCAATAATATATTTGTATTTTTTATTTTATGTATTCTATGTCTATCCACTGTATAAAAAATGTGTTCACTGACTTTTAACGCATTTGTAATATCCTTGTATTTTAAAACAGAGCTTACTAATATAGCTATGTCTGATGCTGTAGATACATTATTTTCGCTCAATCCAGTTGGTTCTTCAAAATTAGTATTATTCATTTCTAATTCTTTTGCTTTTTCATTCATTGCTTGAACAAATTCATCTAAACTCATCCCTGTTGATCTTGTTAAGGCTATTGCTGCATTATTCGCAGAACCAACTAAACTAGTATAAAATAAATCTTTTACTGTTATCACTTCCCCGCTTACAACATATAATTTTCCTCCTATTCTGTAATCATCTTTTATAATACTTATTTCTTTTTCCCAGCCTGGATTATTCTCCAAAAATACTAAAACAGTCATTAATTTTGTAATGCTTGCGATAGGCAAAATTTCATTAACATTTTTTTCAAATAACATTTTTCCGCTTAGAGAATCTACCGCTATTCCACTTTTAGCATTTAATTTAATACCTATATTTTCTTTAAAATTAATTGTTTCTTCTATTTTATACTCGTTGATTACATTAAAACTTTTTAATATAGGCTTTCTAAAATTTAAAAATAACGACAAAAGGATATTTATAATCATACTTTTAGATACTTACTCAATGCGACGGTGGATGAAACCAAATTTAACATAATTGCTCCTACTAACTGCCATCCCATAAGACTAAAAATATGGGTTCTAAAATAATTTAATAAATCAAACTCAGTCCCTGCAAAAAATGCTGAAATATGAGGATTTAAAAACTTTAATAAAGGATAAATAACTAATATAGATAATAAACAAGCTGTAATTGAATAAAAAATAGTCTCAATTAAAAATGGAGCTTTAATAAAAAAATTACCAGCGCCAACCAATTTCATAATACCAATTTCATCCTTATGAGTATAAATAGCAATTTTAATAGTGTAAAAAAGAATTAAAAGCGCCACCATTGCAAATATAATACTAGCTATTATTCCAACTTTTTTTACCTTATAAGTTATCATTGTAGTCTGATCCACTGCTTTTTTATAATCATTAAAATTTTTATTCTGAATTATATCTTTAAAATTATCGCTATTTAAAACACTTATGATATCAGTGTAATTATTAACATCTTTAGCGGTAATAATTAAAGTAGCGCCAAGCGGATTTTCATCTAATTGCTCCAAAGATGATAACAAGTCAGGATTATCAAAATGTTTTATTTTAAAATTTTCTAATGCCTGCTCTTTTGAAATATACTTTATATTTTTAGTCCATGGCAAAGCTAAAAGTTGGAATTCTTTTTGATAGACTTCTTCTTCTGTAACTTCTTGCTTAAAATATACGCTAATATCAATTTTATTCTGTATTGCGTTAATTGACTCTCTTGTAATTACATTAAATATTATTAAAAAAGTAATAGTAATAAATGTCAAAGATAAAATTATAATTGTCACAAAAGACAGCCAAAAATTACGGATAAAATTCTGTAAAGCGAACTTTATTACTCTATAAATTGATATAAACATAAATTTGAACTTATATAATAATTGTCATCCCGCGCTTGACGCGGGATCCAGTTTAATCAAAACAAACTTTCTGGATTCCCGCCTCCGCGGGAATGACATTAAGAAAGGTTATCGCTTTACTACACCCATCACTCTACAAGATATATTTTCCAACCTCTTGATCAGCTATTATTCTACCTGCATCCATAGTGATAACTCGCTTCCGTAATAAATTAACAACTTCCCTATTATGAGTTACTAATACTATCGTTGTTCCATAACTATTAATTTTCTTTAATAATTCAATAATTTCTTTTGTATTAATTAAATCAAGATTACCAGTTGGCTCATCAGCTATTAAAATTTTTGGTTTATGAACTAATGATCTAGCAATAGCTACCCTTTGCTGTTCACCTCCTGATAATTGATGAGGATACCGATTAAATTTTTCTTTCAAACCAACTATTCTTAATACCTGCGGGATAATATTGTTTATTTTATTATTCGGAGCGCCACAAACTTGCAAAGCAAAAGCTACATTTTCAAATACTGTCTTATATGGCAATAATTTAAAATCCTGAAAAACGACTCCTATTTGCTTTCGTAAAGTAGAAATTTCACTCATTTTTATTCCAGTTATATCCCAACCTCCTATCATAACTCTGCCCTTTGTCGGTCTTTCATCAGCAATCATCATTTTGACTAAAGTAGTTTTTCCAGTGCCACTTTGTCCTACAATGGAAATAAATTCTTTTGGCTTTATATGAACACTCAAATCCTTAACCGCATTTACATCAGGATGGTAAAATTTTGATATGTTTTTAAAAATTATCATAGTATTCCTATGCTATACTTAAACTTATTTTAAATTTAACATTTGACATTTTATTGAAAATTAGAAATTAGAAATTAGAAATTGAAAATTAGCCCCCCAATCCCCACATTATAAGTTTTTTCATATCATCAAACCTTTCTGCGCTAGTTTCCGCTCCAAGTATAACACCTATAAATTCCCTTCCATCATCTCTATTTTTAGCCTTTAAAACTAAACAATATCCTGCTTCATTTAGAAAACCTGTTTTAGCGCCAGTTATATATAAATCTTTATCTAATAATAATTGATTTGTTGATTTTATTATGTGAGAAGATTTAGTGTTTATAGTCTTAAACGAATATTGCGATAATGTAGTAGCTTCTAACATTTTAAGATTTTTAAAAATCTTTCTCGCCATCATAGCTACATCAAAAGCAGTGCTTACATTTCCTGTATTCAAGCCAGTTATATCTTTAAAAACAGTATCCTCTAATTTCCATTTCTTAGCTTTATCATTCATTTCTTTTATAAATTCTTCTTCAGATAATCCAGAATTTCTAACTAATGATTTTGCTCCGTTATTTGCTGATCCAACCAAAGTAGAATAAAATAAATTATCTATAGTCATTGTTTCTCCATTATCAACATACAATCGCGCGCCTGCTAAATCATCTTTATCATTATATGTTATTACTTTATCCCAACTTAGAGAATAGTTCCCCTCTTGAGAGGCCTGCCCGCCGTATTGGAGGGGGTTAGGGGTGTGTACGAGTCCTATAAAAATATCTGCTGTAATAAGTTTTGTTATACTTGCGATAGAAACCTGTTTTTTTGCTTCTTTCTGATAAAAAATTTCTCCTGTTGGCTCATCTATTATTATAGCATACTTTGAACTAATTTGTGGAGGTGGCGAAATAGGATGCTTAGCTTTTTCAAAAGCATAAGAACAAATTTCATCTAATGGCTCTACTTTAACATCTATAACTCCAGCTCGTTTATTGGCTAACACTTTAAATGCTTCTACATCTAAATCAATAACACGTTCTGGGAATATACTTCTATCAGGACCATAATCATTAACAGTAACTATAACTGATTTATTATTATGTAAAGCAGTAACCTTTAATTTTGTTCCTTTAGGATAATCTGGTGAAGCCGCGCAGTTGCAATCTTTATATTTATACCAACTTGCTCCGCCTTTGCATGGCGTTTCATTATGCTCAAAAATCGCTAATTTAGCATAAGGCAAATGTATTATTGACCTAACTGTTTTATCCTCATAATTAACAGTTGATGGCAATGATATCCATTGCTCCTTGCCTTTATCAAAATAAAAAACTTTCTGCCTATTATTAGTATCTTTATTAAATGTTAATGTAATAACTAATGGATCATCTCCTAAAAAAGCTTCTTTTTTAAGAACATCAAATTCATAAATTTCGCTATTAACTTTCCATCCATCTGGCGCAAAAACTAATTCATCAAAAATAGACACTCCTGCGACTGTAGGCATAATTGGGTCAAATCCAGCTTTAGCTAATAACCTATTATTTTCTATGGCTATAATTTGACTACGATTTTTCAACTCAACTCTTGTTGGAACATTAAACACTGATGGAAAAATAGCAACTTGGAATCTATCTTCAAAACCTTTAACTTCATATCCCTTTTTTATTGTCGCGTCATCAATATATCTGGAAAAAATGGCTTCTGAAATATTTTCAGTTTCAGCTACGACATTTTGCGCGGATGCTAAAAACAATGTTCCGCAAACAAACAAAATAATTATTGGTTTAATTCTTTTATATAACATAAGTAATATTTGCTTTTTTTATAATTTCATTATACTATAAAATAATAATGCGGGATTAGTATAGTGGTAGTATGTCTGCTTCCCAAGCAGGAGACGCGAGTTCGATTCTCGTATCCCGCTCCTTGTTGATGCCAGTATAGCTCAGTTGGTAGACCTGCCCGCCATAGCGAAAGCCCGTGTAGCTCAATAGGTAGAGCAGTCCCTTCGTAAGGGAAAGGTTATCGGTTCAATTCCGGTCACGGGCTCTGGCTTTGGCAGGCGGGGCAATCCCTTCGTAAGGGAAAGGTCAACTGTCCGACTCCGTTTACTGGCTCCAAAAATGTAATTTATTGCATAATATATCTAATATCAGATTTAACTATTTTTTCTTCTATATATTGGTCAGCGCTCTTAAATTTAACAAGTATATGCTGTCCGTTAATGACATCTTCTCCTATTTCTTCGTCCTCTATTTTATCATTTATTCTAATAATATGATATCCATATTTTGATTTTACTAAATTGCTAACTTCGCCTATCCCCATATTAAACATCTTAGCCTCAACTTCTTTAACTATATCACCTTTTTTAATAAATCCTAAACTCCCATCAAATGCGACACTTTTATCTTCATTATAATAATTTGCTAATTTACCAAATACTTCTGAGGAATTACCTTCGGTTGAAATTATTTCTTTAAGTTTTTCATTAATTGCCTTTGCCTTTTTTAAAACTATGCCATTTATATCTGTATTTGATGCTATCCAGCATTGAAGCGCGTCCCTTAAAACTAAAGGTCTTATGATATTTTTTTTATATTCTTCCATATCCCATCCAAACAATTTTTCAATTAACATATTAGCATCTTCAAAAGAAGAATCTCTTTTATAAATTTCTTCCTGCATTATATAGTCTATTTTACTTAAATCAACTTCTATATTTTTTTCTTTAATAATCTCTTCTAAAATTTTATTTCGCGCTAACATATCAGCTATGTATTTTTCAAACATATTAGCGTCAAAATTATAATTTTTGTATAATCTGCTAAAACCGTTTAAATTATTATTATATTCACTGATTTCAATTGTTACGTCATTAACTCTCATCTTAGTTTTAGACAATTCAGGTGAAAACTTTTTTATATGTTTATTATTTATATCTTTTTTACAAAATACTAAAATAAAAAATAATGCTAACAAAAAAAACAATACAATTATAATAAAAACCCGTTTTTTGGAAAAAAATTTTCTGGATTTAATTTCTTGTTTTTTTACTTGCGCAGAAACAACATTCCTCCCCCCAATAGCAAGCTTGCCCTGTAACGAATTTTCTCTAGGAGCGAACTTTTTATGGCGCGGGGTTTTCTTGTTTTTATAACTATTAACTATTTTTTTAACTAATAACTTATCCTTATCTTTAATATTTACAGCCTTTTGAGACATCTCTGATTTTATAGTTCTAGAAATAATTCTTTCTAACTGCTTTTTATCAATCATATCTTTTTTCTTATATTTTTCAGTATTGTGTTTTGTGTTTTGTCCTATATATGACAAAACTATATCTCTCATCTCAGAGACACTAAGCTCTTTTTGCGACTTGCCAACATTTTGTTTTTTTACATCTTTATCTTTTTTTATTTTTTCTGTCATATAGTTTCTAAGTTCCAAAAAAATATATTTGCCATTTTTTAAAATTACTTATTTTCATGTCTGATTCTTTTTCATGTGAACTTTTTGTAATATTTGTTTTATTATCTTTTTTTTCAATAATCACCGTATTTTCACCTGGCATACTCATCCCAAATTTAACCCTCGCTTCTTTTTCAGCAAAATTATCCATTTCTAAATAATTAATTAAAACTGTTAGTTCCTCATTCTCATTTTTCAACGAAACTACTTGACTTTTTAACTCATCTATTTCTTTATTAATTTTATAGCTTCTATAACTTTCCTTAATAAAAGAAAATAAAAATATCATTATAAAAATTATAATTATACAAAATATACCCTTAGTTTGTATATTTTTAAAAATTTTATGTTGCGACATGCTTTTTATGATTTTAATTTATTCATTCTTAATCACCAATCAGAATGACGGAGAATCTCCTCGTTTTGTTATTTAAAATTTATTATTGAATATTTTTTTTAAATTTAAAATTTAAAATTTAAAATTTTTATTATATTTCTTTACTTACAAAACTAATTTTCCT
>JBHPIX010000003.1:0-46495 GCA_042568285.1 Patescibacteria group bacterium
TCTTCCTCGCGCATTTTCTGTCCTCTAAAATTTACAGGTCCATTCTTCATTGCTTGAAAAATAGATACTTCATTTTCTTCTTTTTTTTCTACTTTAATATCACTCAGGCTTATCTCTTTTTCTTCCAAATTAGTATCATTTAATTCATTTTTAGTACTAATAACTTCTTTATCAGCTTTAGATGACGCAAGGAGAGGATTAAAAACTATTGTTCCTTTTCTAATTTTTTTCAAACATTTTTTACAAAAAACGGGTCTTTTTCCATCAGGTTCAAAATTTAAACGAATTTTTTCTTCGCAATTAGCGCAAACTGCTAAAAATTCTCCTTCAGCTAATGGTTCCTTATCATCTGCAGATTCTTCAGAATCTATCTTATCATTATCTTTATTTACTTTTTTAGTAGAAGTATTATCAACTTCTGTAAGTTTTCTATTATTCACAATTTTATTTTCATTCATATCCATCCCACTCCATTCAGCTATTTTTGCCTCCATATCCTCCCTTTTAGTAGCATATCTTTCACGAGAAAGATTGATAATATTTTCTTTATTATTTGTAATTTCATTCTGCATTAATGGTGGTAATCCAGTAGCTGAAAACGGATCAGTTGAAATCCCATCAACCATCAACTTCATATAGCAATCCCATTTTTTAATGTTCACTAAATCTTCTTCTAAAAAAGTTGGGGTAAATTCCTTAACTAACTCTTCTGCGTCTTGAGCGCCAATTCTAAATGTTACAATTGTGCCTACATTGCCAAAAACAGCTGCTTGAACTGTTTCATCTAACTGTTCAATATATTGATGCGCGACAATTAAATTCAACCTATATTTTCTTGCCTCTGATAAAATATTCGCGAAACTTTCTGTGGCGAAATTTTGAAATTCATCTACATATAAATAAAAATCTTTCCTCTTATCTTCTTTCATATCAATTCTATCCATAACAGCCAATTGAATTTTAGTAATCATCATAGCTCCAAGCAAACTTGAAGTATCTTCGCCTATTCTTCCTTTTGATAAATTCATCAGCAAAATTTTCTGATTATCCATAATATCTCTCATATCAAAAGTAGATTTAACTTGACCTACAACATTACGGATCAAAAAATTAGATAAAAATTGACCTACTTTATTCTGAATTGGATTAATTGCTTCTGCCTGAAATTTATCAGGATATTTAGAATATTCATCAACCCAAAACGATTTAACAACAGGATCTTTAATATTGCTTATCATTTTTTTTCTATAACTTTTATCAACTAATATCCTCATTATCCCTAATAAAGTCGTTCCTTCATTATCCATTAAAGCTAAAACAGCATTTCTTAAAACATATTCTAATCTCGGCCCCCAAGTATCAGCCCATAATTTTTTAAATATACCAATCAATCCTGAAGCCACTAAATGTTTATGCCCTATATCCAGACTCTCCAAAGGATTAAATCCAATTGGATATTCCATATCAGCTGGATTAAAATAAATGACATCATCAAGCCTATTTGAAGGTATATATTCAAGCACTTTTTCAACTAAATCCCCATGAGGATCAACAACAGCAACGCCATTCCCTGCTTTAATATCAGAAATAATCATATTTTCTAACATTGTTGACTTACCCATTCCAGTTTTACCAATTAAATACATATGACGTCTTCTGTCATCTCTTTTAATTCCAAAACGTTTCTGCTCATTGCGGAAGTTTGTTTCTGCGAAAAGTGTTATATCGTTGTTATTATTCATAATGTATATAATCCGAACCTACAAATTAATTCCTATTGAGCTATTTCCTCCCCGCATCATCCTGCTTCCATCGCGTCATCCTGAGCTTGCCCGCCGATTCGGCGAGGCTTGCCGAAGGATCTCTCTGTCCATTGCGTCAATTCTCGGGATTCTTGTGCCACCGCTAAAGCTAAGGCGACACGCGGTCGTTGCTACTCAGAATGACGCTATATGCTTTGTAATTTGTTATTGATTATTGGTTATTTTTTTAAAATTCCCGTCTCGACTTGGCTGTCCGAGCCGAGGCGGATAAAATTTAAAATTTGAAATTGTTGCCCCCCCCCTATTCAAATGGCAAATTAGCGGGAGGAGCGCCTTTTACCTCCTCCTCTTCTCCATTTTTTTTACTATCATCCTCATCTATTTCGCGCTTTTCGTGTTTAGGTAAATTATAAGGCGGTTCAGCTTTTCTAACCTCTGTTTTTCTAATCAAAGGCGTCTTAACTTGCTCCATAGGAAAATGCCATAAAGTAGCTAATTCTTCTATATTTAAAATCCCTATTTTAGCTGTTCCTCTTCCAAAACTTCTTAATTTATAAGCAGCCATCAATTTAGTCTGCCTTATAGCCACTCTAGTCTTCTTAAAAAAATAATTGACTTTTGTAATAATTCTTTGCTGTTCTGGTTTAATAGAATTTTTATCATTTGTATTAAATTGTTTTATAGCGCCAAAAATTCCAGAAACTCCTCTTTGTTTTGAAAAAACCTCTTTTTTACCAATATACATTTGCCTAATTTTAGTTTCATAGCCTATTTTAGCAGCCTTTTTTTGAATACCAGAAATAATTTCCTTATCTCCTTCAGTCAAATTCATAACTATATTATACATTTCATTTTTTTTCTTATCTTCAGAACCGTCAACCCCTGATTCAGGCACAATAATTTGCCCCATAGAATCAGCCACTGAATGCAAGCCACCTAATAAACTATCAATTGCTTTAGTAGGCAATGCCTTGCTTGATGGCGCAACTTCTTTAATGAGAGATCTAACTTCTTTATCAGATTTGGCTGTCCAATCCTGATTTATTGGATTGATAAGTATCTGCAACCATGCCTGTTCGCCATTCTGCAATTTACTCATCATTTCTAAAAGCGCCGCCATAGGATCCTTCATCTCTTTGCTTATGCTATGTTCAAACTCATCATACATTCTAATTGGATAACAATTTGGCTTAACTAAAATTAGCTCTGTTCCCCAAAAATCATATTCTTCATTTGGATATTTTTGTGGTAATTTATCAACATAATCCTCAATTTCAGTTATTTCAGCGTCATGATACTGAGCGTATATTGCTGCCTCTACTAAATCTCTAAAAACTTCTGGCGTATATATTAAAAATTGCACATATCCGCCAATGCTAATTATTTCTAAACTAAACCATGGCTGGACATATCCATCCCAATATTTTTCAAGAAAATTAGGAGTTGAATGAGCGCCAGCCAATTGCGCAAAAATCTGCTCAACCGCTTTAGGGGTTTGCAGATTATTTTTAGGAACATCAATAGCTAATAAAACAAATTTAATTTGATCAACAAATTGATCCTGAATAAAATTCATCCAAACTTTCCATAAACCCCAAATAAGCACAAAAACTATAGGCACCCATCCAAACATCCTGAAAAGATGTAAAGCAATAATAAAAGGGTGCTTGCTACCTAATGTATATAATATAGTTGGATCAATTACAATATTCATTTTAAATACAAAAAATTATGTAAAATTTAAACTTCCCCACCTTAACAAGAGGCAGATAAGTGTCGCCCCCCTCCTTTCGGAGGAGGCCTGCCCGCCGAATTGGAGGGGGGTAGGCCTGCCCGCCGTATTGGCGGGGGGAGGTGTGATTGAGTTAGCTAACAATAAATCAGTTTCTACACCAAGCTATATTTATTTTTATCATCCTTGCTAAAAATATTACGATTAGTTAAGGATAAAAGAATAGTTGCTTTTCTAACCATTCTCTGAGAGAAGACTTTATCAATAATTTCATTTTTGCTAAGAGGTCTATTTTCTTTTTTAAGTATTTCTTTAATAACTTGAATCACTGTACCATCATTATACCCCCAATTACGCAAAGCGTAAACACCCCTGCCAACTAAAATATATTTATTGTCTAGAATTAGCTCATTATGTATAGTCGCTGGATATGCTACTTTTTTATCAAATGATACTTCATTAATTTTTTCAGCAATTTCTGTAAAATGAAGTGGCTTTTGATGTTGTTCAAGCACTAAATAAATTTTATCATTCATTCTTTTAGGAATAATTTGAACCCATTCTTTTAATCCCCATTGAGATAAAATATTTTCAGCTGTGCTTTTACTAATATTTAAATGAGACGCGATAATTTTTTTAATTTTATCTGATTTGTTATTATCATCTTCAGGAACATAAAAAGCCGATAAAATATAATCTTTAAAAATTTTATCTTCTTCTACTTTTATTTTTTCTATCTGAGTTGATAATTCATCTAACTGAATTGGTTTGCCATGATTATTCAAAAAATTTGTTATATGATCTATGGATAATCTTATATTCTCAGAATTTATTTCTTTTAAATGCCAAAATGGTTCAAATGATCCATTATTACATAATTTATGCCATTTATCTTTTAACAAAAAAATCATTATAAAAAGCAAATTATTTTTATTAACTTCGCAGTTTTCCTTGGTTTCAAAAATAACTTCGCTATTTTCATAATCAAAAAAATTCAAAATGCTCTCTAAAAGCAAATCTTCCCTCATTAATCCACCATATTTCTGTAACATTTCAGTAATTGCTACTTCTGTTTCACTTAAGTTACCTAGAATAGATTCCTTTGCCATTGCTTCTATCTTTTTAATTCCGCTCAATTCTATTTGACGAATTCTTTCCCTTGTAATCCCATATTTTCTACCTATACTTTCCAATGTTTCCCTTGGCTTGCCATCAAGGGCAAATCTCCTGCGAACAACCTCCTGCTCCCTTTTTAACAATTTTCTCAATAACAAAGAAACCACCTCCGCAGGGTATAATTTTTCATTTTGTTTTTTTTGATCATTCATAGAATATATAGAAAACAGTGTTGACAAGCTGGGCACTGTATTTAAGATAATAAACAAGGGAAATTAGCTTAGCAAGTTCCCCTCTAATAGAGGGGACAGGGGTGTGTCGAAGTTAGCGGATGGATATTACTCATTAGCTGGGGTGGTGCTTTCGTATATTCAGAAAATTCCACTATATCCCCAGTATGGCATATTCTTTTATAAAAGTCAAGAACAATGCCTATTTAATGCTTGACAAACCGCTATTTCTTTGCTATAAATAGCTATATCCACAAATTTTTGGGGTTATGGGGGCTTATCATATACGCCCCCCTCCTCCCTGAGGAGGGGGTTAGGCCTGCCCGCCGTGTTGGCGGGGGGTGGTGTGATTTCCCAGTTCCCCTCTTTGAGAGGGGTTAGGGGTGTGTTTCTTTGACAATTTAACAAAAAAAAGCTGTTTTTACAGTATTTTAGTATTTTTTATAAACTTTTAACAAAAAGGAGAAAAAAAATGAACCACAGGCTAATTTCCTTAAATGCACAAGGAATAACAAAAAAAGAAAAAGGAATTCCTTTATCTTTAGAAATCAGCAGAAAAGACGACAAAATTATCTTTACTGGTCATTTTCATGAGTCTAACGACAGTAGTATTCAGAAAAATTGTGAACAAGTAAAAAATGCTTTAACAAAAAATGATACTGCGCAGGAAATAACATATCTAATATGGAAAATGAAAATTGGTCTTGCTATGCAAAAAGTAGGAGTAGCATTTAATAAACAAAAACAACATGTGTGTATTATATTTCCGCATAGAGAAGATAGTCCATATATTAATTATATTAATTTATATGTTAATTATCAAGAATTTATCAATGCATTAGAAAATCTACTGGATTTTCACCCTAACTCGCGCTAAATTAAGGCGCGCAGATATCAAAACTTTTTAACAAAAAAGGGGGGAAAAGTGGAAATAACAAAATTTGATGGAATTTGGCTTGATTGCGAGCAGAATATTTTGGGAGTGCCGTATGATGCAAAAATAATTCTCTTGCGAATAGGGAATGAGGTCTTTATGTCGTTTTATTCAGTAGATATGATAAACTTGTATGCCTCATGTCATAAGCATATAGTTCATTTCTCTAGAAATGAAAAAAAGATATATTTAAATGAAGGCAAGATTAATAAAGACGCAATTTTAGAATTTTCAGCTGATCAGGTTGCCATTAAGGCATTAGAATGTTCAGCTGAGAATGTCGCCATTAAAGCGACTGAAAGTTGCGCATATATTATAAATCGCCAAAATTTTGAAGAAGCGATTAACCAACTAATGGGGGTAAGCAAATGAAAGAAAGAAAATACACAGGTGTAGAAATAGAGGGAACTAATGGAAAAGTAGCATTTATAAAGTATCAAAATAGCATTATTGTTATAATGAATGCAGAACTTAGTAAAATCAGTGAAATTTTTATGGGTTCTATGGAAACTTTCAAAAACGCAATACCTAATGAGCAAACTATTGAATGTGGATGCGGAAAAATTTCTTTTGAAGGAGAATATGCAAATGTTCAACGTTATAGCACAATTGCTATATACAAGGAGGAACTAAAAAATGCGTTTCAAATTATTTTTGAAACCAAGGAAAACTGCGGAACATGCGGAGTCGCGCCAGGAGAGCTTCATAACCAAGGATGCGATTTAGAAAAATGTCCTCTTTGTAAAGACAATCGCCAGTTAATTTCCTGTAATTGCCAAGGTATTATATGCAGGCACCAAAAATGGAAAAACATTAAAGGCACATGGATGCCACCTAACAAAGACCGCGTCCCTTGGAGCGGTTGATTAACAACAAAGGAGAAAAAGATGATGGAAAGAAAAAAAATTGATTGTATTTGGCTTGACTGCGATGAATCTCTACATGAAACGCAGGACGACGCAAAATTAGTTATATTGCGAATAGGACAGCAAATTTTTCTTATGTTTTATTCAGTAGCTATGTTAAAGCTACATAACACATGTCATGCTAATACTATATGTTTTCAAAAAAAGAATCATGAAATTGAATTAAACCCGTCTGGCTTTTTAGAATACATGGGGATTATAATTAGCCTACAAATAAATTCTGACTGTTATTATATTATAAATCGCAAAAAATTTGAGGAGGCGATTGACAAATTAATGGAGGTCCAAAAATGTTCGGTTTCAGCGAAATAGTTCTTGTGTTGACGATCTTTTTTGTAATATTAAGCATTGTCTTTATTGTAAAAAGCAAAAAGACAAGCAAATAAACGAGTAGGGCTTTGGAAAAATTATTTTTCATCCAAAGCCCTCTCTTCTTCCTTTAGCTCACTAAGATAGCAAATTCACAGACTGTCTAAAATGAAATAAACATCCTTTTTGTCATTCCGCACTTGATGCGGAATCCAAAAATTAACTGGATCCCGTGTCAAGCACGGGATGACAAGAATGTATCAAGCGCGGGATGACAAAAGACAGTTTAAATTATAGCTAAAAATTATTAGCGGGCTGAAGACGAGAAAATAAAAGGAACAAAAATTTTTGTTCCCTACATTAAAAAAATATTATCTATAAACATCCTTGCGATGCTTCACACGCAAAAGTTGAATTTTATCAGTATGAATAAACTGAAAAATCACCCTCCAATCACGGGTAATACGAAAAGAAAGAAGACCAGAAATTTCTCCTGTTAACCGTTTAGTATGTAAAAGTGGATGAAATGGATTTTCTTGCATCCGTTCAAGTAATTGAGATAATTTCACTTGTTGAAATTTTGGCAATTGCTTAGCTGACTTAAGAAAATCACGATGAAAGGCAATTTGAGTCATATTCTATTAAGTTCTTCTAAAAAAGATTTGCCATTACCAAATGAATTAGTTGGATTTTCTTTTGTAGCTTTTAACATTTCTTGAACAAATTTCGGATTGTATTTGCCTTCATTATCTTCACCGAGCATACTAATAAGACAAGAACGGAGAAGTCCAACTTCTTGCTTAAGAATTTTGATTTCGCTGATTTTATCGCGAGTACGAACTGTTTTGTTTAAAGTTTTTTGTAGCATATAATTAAGTTTATTATTTTAAAAAATAATGTATAAGATAATATGGATGGATTTTTAGACAGTTTCTAAAGCATGTTTATGAAGCAAAATTTCTTTTTTTCCGATAAGATGCTTCGCCTTGTCTAAGAATTTACTGGCTTCTAAAATTTCTATCAAAACAGGAACATTATTTGCGGTAAAATGGACAACAACATTATCAATTTCTTTAGCGTAATCAATTGATTTATTAGAAATTTCCCACATTAAAACATCTGCTTCTGGTTCATACGAAATTTTTGCCCTGTTTGTATTTTTAATTTTCATATTTTTTTATTCTACCTGGATAGAATGTAATTATTTTTATATTTCTATTTTCCTTCTTATATACTACACGCAAAACATGGGTTTCATCAATCTTTCGTTGAGCAATTAAAAGAGGTAAGCGAGAATAATCAATAAAATCTGATTTTTCTAATGTTTCTAAAACGTCGCTCTTAGAAATAACAAAATTATGATTTCTTAAAATATCAAATTTATCCAAAGAATGTTTAGTAAAAACTATCATAAATCATAAAATTATTATACCATACTATATAATTATGTCAAAAAAAATAAACAAAATTACAAGGGCATCTTTACAACTATCAAAAAATATGTTTACATATAATATACGCACTTTGACAAAATTTATAAAAGGACAAAATTGGATGTTATCACGTAGTTTCCTGTGGCTATCTAAAAATTATCATACATCCTGCCTGCCGATTCAATGATAGGTATTGGTCTGTTAGTTCCCCTCTTTTAGAGGGGTCAGGGGTGTGTAAAAAATCCATAGCGCCCAATTTTGTCCTTTTATAACAACATATTTTATAAATCCTAAAAAGAAAGGAGGGAGAGTGATTTTAGATTTTAAGTTCCTGCTGGAACACGCGAATTGACGCGAATTGGAACACCCGTCTCGACTAGGCCGAGCCGAGGCGGACGAATTAACGCGAATAGGGAGGGGAAGATTTTTGATAATCCACACAAAAATAAACAAAAAAGGAGAAAAAATGAAGTATAAAATAAAATTAAACTTTAAAAATGATCCAAATCAAATAAAAATTTATTTTGATAAAAAACTTTCATATTCAAAAGAATCACAAACATTTTATACAGATATAATGCAAATCCCAAAAGACAAAGAATATATAAAAAATATATTTATCAAATATCAACTAATTAAAAGTATATCTGTTGATTTCGATAATATTCTTATAATAAAAGGAGAACTGGCCATATGGAAAAACATGAAAGAAGGAATTCTTAAAATTTTGTCTGAAGAATTAGGGGAAGATGGCGAGGAGGAGCTAACTGAAGTAAAAGATGAGGAGGATAACGACATTATTAATGTTTTTTCTAATGATGTTAATAAATTATTTGATAAAGCTGTTAATTTTCTAACAGGATTCAGAACAAAATTAAGAAAAGATAGTGAGGAAATGAAAAAAAGTAATGAGGAAAGAAAAGAAAGGTGGGATAAGAACCACAAAGAATTCATGAAACAAATAAATGATCTGAATCAAAAAATAGAGGATAAATTAAAATAATCTACTCCTTAAACTAACAAAGACCTTCCGATTTCATAAAAAAATGAAATCGCGAAGGTCTTTTTTCTTTACCAAAACCTAGCTGTCATCCCGTACTTGATACGGGATCCAGTTTAAAAAATAGATACCTCTATAGAGTACTCTATGGGGGTTTCTACCGCGTCCGCCTTTGGAGGATAGAAACCCCTAAAATTTACCAAAATATTAAATTTTTAACTAAAAACCAATATAAATTAAAAATTGGATTCGCCACATATCGCAATAATGGATTATCAATTTCCTGATACATAATTTTGCCCACAAAACTATTAGTGAATTCCCTATCAGAAATTTTTCTTGTTTTCTGTATTTGTCGCCGTTTTTTTAAAATGTCAGCTAAATTTTTCGGGTTAATTATATATCCATAAGCCCTCAATTTTTCTTTAGCCCAGCCAGATTTAAAAGCAAACAGCCACATTCCGATTTCCATAGCGAGGCAGGCAGGGAAGATTAAAAGCAAAGTTCGCCATTTATAATATGTCATCAATATTCTATATCTATTCCGCTCCATATAATAGAATTTCTTAATGCTTCGCGAAAATTCATATTTATGATACATTATGGACTGCTTTGCGATAACCACTTTATATCCTGCCATTTTTACCTTAAAACTTAAATCAGTATCTTCATGATACAAAAAATATTCTTCATCTAATAAACCAGTTTGTCGTAAAACATTCGCCCTAAACAGCGCGCTCGCGCAACTTGCGTATGTTATTGATGGAATTTCGAATTTCGAATTTCGAATTTCGAATTTTTTCCCATTCCCCTTACAAAAACCAAATCCTAAAAAATGCAATTCATTACCTTCGCTATTAACTATAAAATCACCATTCTTTAAAGATACATTTCCAGTCGTTTTGCATGCCCCCCTCCTTTCTGAGGAGGGGGTTAGGGGGTGGTGCGCTAAATATTGCAACATCAACGACTGAACTGCCCCTATCCGTTTATCAGACTCCGCCACTTTAACTAATTCAGAAAGCCAATTTTGCTCAACAGCAGTATCCTGATTTAATAAAACAACATAATCATATCCATTATCTAACGCATATCTCATTCCTATATTATTTCCCTTGCAAAATCCGTCATTCTTATCATTTTTTATTATTTTAATTTCTGGAAAATTATCTTCGCAATACTTAACTGAATCATCAGTTGAACCATTATCAACCAAAATAAATTTGCAGTCATTTTTAGGATAATCCTGTTTTACAAGAGTTCCCAGACAATCAGGCAAATATTTCATCCCATTCCAATTTAAAATTACAACAGCTGTTTTTGGCATATCTTATATATCTAAAATTTAGTCAGTTAGTGCCCCCCTCTATGAGGGGGGACAGGGGGATGTTTTAAAAGAGAATCCCCCTAAAAGGGGGAACTAATATCTAAATTATTCTTCACCCCCTCGCTCTATCAATCAACTCCTTTAACAACCTATAATTTTCTTCTAATTCTCTCTTACAAATATCTAAAGAAAGAATGTTATATTTTTCGTCTACTTTGCTATCTAAAAAATTGAAAATTTAAAAATTGAAAATTGGGAATTGATTGAAAATTAAAAATTAAAAATTTATTTAAAATTTAAAATTTAAAATTTGATATTGTATATATATCCCCAGCTCCCATCAACAACACTACATCGTTCTTTCTAATATTCTCTAAAATTATTTTGCGACACTTGGATAAATTACTGGCATATATAACCTTATTTGTCATTCCGCCTGCCCCCTCCGATTCGGCGGGCAAGCGCCGATTTGGAGGGAGCTTGCCAAGGAATCTCTTGTCATCCCGCGCTTGATGCGTTTTTGTCATCCCGTGCTTGACACGGGATCCAGCACTATCCAATTCTAGATTCCCGCTTCCGCGGGAATGACATGTCAATAACTTTTTTCTATTTTCAGGAAACTTCCTCTCCCTTATAGCTTCTACCAATTCCTTACTGCTCACACGATCTTTTATATCCTCTCTACCCTCAACATGATAAACTTCTGACAAAATCACTAAATCAGCTTGATCAAAACTTTCTACAAATTCATTAAAAAGCATTTTTGTCCTATTCCACGAATGCGACTGAAAAACCGCTACAATCCGTCGCTTTGGATAAAATTCTTTCGCGGCTTTTATTGTTTGTTTTATTGCGGTAGGATGATGAGCGTAATCTGAAACAATTATAGCGCCTTTATAATTTCCCACAATTTCAAATCTTCGCCATATTCCCTTGAACTCCCCTATCGCCTTTTGAATTTTTTTAAATTCAGCGTCTTCAGATAAAGCTGTTGCAATTGCCGCTAAAGCATTGTAAACATTAAATTTCCCAGGAATTTTTAATTTTATTTCTCCAATTTTTTTATTTTTAAAAATTAAATCAAAAATTTGACATTTTTTTTGAATTTTTAAATTTTTTGCGATTAAATTAGCTTTTTTTTCTATTCCGTAACTAATCTTCTTTCCATTATAAGTTTTAACTATTTCAGTTATATTTTTATCATCATTATTAAAAATCAACACTCCATTATTTTGCGACACTTGACTAATATACTTTTTAAATGTTCTTTTTATATGATCTAAATTTTTATAATAATCTAAATGATCAGCTTCAATATTGGTTAAAACAATTGTCTCTGCTTTTAACTTCAACATCGCTTCCCTATACTCGCACGCCTCCACCACAAACAATCCTTCTTTTTTTAGCTCCCCCATTCGTGTAGATTCGTTATTAAATTCGTGCTCGCCCGCCGTATCGGCGGGTTGATTCGTGTCCCCCCACTTGCTTCCAACTATTACAGTGGGGTCAAGCCCAGCTTTTTCCAAAATCCATCCGAGCATCGCGGTTGTAGTTGACTTTCCATTTGTTCCAGAAACAGCGATTGTTCTCATTTCCCTGCTTAATATTCCAAGCAACTGTGGATAACTTACCACTTTTATACCCAATTTCTGACTTTTTATTCTTTCCACATTATCTTCTGGCACAGCATTTGAATAAATCGCTAAATCCAGATCGGCATGAACATTTTCTGCTTTATGCCCAATATAAATTTTGGCGCCTTTCTTTTTTACCTCTTTTACAATTTCTGAATCAAAAGCGTCAGAGCCGCTCACCTGTTTCCCCATCGCCAGCATTAACTTAGCAATAGCGCTCATACCAATACCGCCTATTCCTATAAAATGTATTTTTTTTATTTTTGATAAATCCATTGACATTTTTTTAAAATAGTTATAAAATAGTTATATAAAAAGTTCTCGGCCAGGAGTCTCGCTCTATATTAAGAGTTTCGCTCCACATCGGCGGAGGATTTTTTATTATCCAGCGACGAAAAAAAATCAATACCCTCTATTTGTCAGGGAAACAAGACATAAAATACTTTTTCCCAATTTTTCTATCTTCTTTAATTTGAACATAAAATAATTCTTTATCTTTTGTTAATCCTATAAAACGATAGAGTATCTCTTTTTTATTTGTAGATCGCTTTTCAATTGTAGGTTGATTTCTTGAACTCTTTATTAATTCTATCGCTACTTTAAAATATTGCAACCTATAAAATCTTTTTTTAGGACTCTTTTGTCGTAAATGCTCCCAAAAATAGGTAAAAAAAACTTTATTCTTTTTAAAATATGCTGAACGGATATAAGGATTTCTTTTTGTTTTAGAAACAATATCCTTATAAATTATTTTTGCATTTTTACTAACCTCTTTTAAATTCGTCCCACTTATTTTTCCTGACTTTGATTGATAAGCTATCATATTTTAAACCCTCCAAAACCCCTCAAAATAAATTTTATCATCATTAAATACTTCCACAACTTTATATTTGCCTTTGGTATATATTTTTTCTCCATCCAAAAAATGCGTTGCTTCTAAAATTAGAATACTTGCTTTTGGACGCGACAAAATCTGATTTCCTTTTGTTTGGATTAGAGGAATTTCTCCAAAAAGCCAAAAATTCCTTTGGTCTTTTTTTAGAAAAGGATAAATTTCACCAGCTTCAATATTTTCAGGAATGCACTCCTCTAATTTACGATTACCATTTTTATATTCAGAAATACTCCTTAAAGCAAGATCTGGATTGTATTCTACTTGTATGCCCATAAAAATTTAAGTGGTAAATTTATGTAATGACAAATTTTATTTATTTGTCATCCCGCAAATCGTAGCAACGATTATGCGGGATCTATTTTTATTTTAATACTGGATTCCGTGTCAAGCACGGAATGACAAAAGTAAATTTTATTGCATTTTTATACAGCTAAAAATAAATTTTACATTTTGAACTTTGCATTTTAATTTTTTATAATATACCCCCAAAAAATCAAAATTCCAATTATCACAGCCGCGATAGAAGCAATTAAAACCATAGCCGCCATAATATCCTTAATTTCTTTTGCGTATTCATGTATTCTCGGCAATAAAACATCAACCATTCTTTCAAACGCGCTATTGATAAGCTCTAAAACCAATACAAACATTATAACTAAAATTAGAGCTATTGTCTGATTAGCTGTAATTTTAAAATAAATGGACATTAAAATCACACACAAAGCAGAAAAAATTTCTATGCGAAAATTTTGTTCTTTTTTAAAAACATCAACTACACCTCTTATAGCATACTTAAAACTTCTTTTTATATTTTTTATGTTTAACATATATAGTAACTAATTTTAAATTTCTAATTTCTAATTTTCATTGAATTTCTAATTTTCAATTTTTAAACTTTAACTATTTTGCTCTTCGTTTGAAAATTAATTCATTGGGAATTGTTTGAAAATTTGATACATTGAAAATTGATTGAAAATTAAAAATTGAAAATTGAAAATTATTAAATATCTATTCGTATATTTGGATTATATGACTATTTACAAACCAACACCTCCAAACTCTCCCTCCCGCACTTCTCCCAACTAAATTTTTGTGCCTGCTCTAATCCACCCTTCACCATCGCACATCTTAATTTTTCATCACTTAATAGCTTCAATATACCGTCAGCAATCTCTTTTGGCTCATTAGGATTTACAAACAGCGCAACGTCAGAAGCCACCTCTCGCAAAGCTGGAATATCCGAAGCTAAAACTGGAACGCCACAAGCCATTGCTTCTAATACAGGTATTCCAAATCCTTCGTAAAAACTAAGAAAAGTGAACAACTCCGCGCCTGCTAATAAATACGGCAAATCTTCCTGATCTGTCCACCCTAATTCAATTATATCATTTTCAAGCCCTTTCTCCTTAATAATTTTTTTAACTTTTTCATATCCATATCCCCGCCTGCCTGCTAAAACTAATTTAATTCTATTGACAAATTCTTGTGATATGCTATACTGTATTTGTGTATCAAACAGTGAAACCTCATCCGTGTTTCGCGGACCAACTAAAACATCTTCACATTCAGTGGGGATGTTTTTATTTTTGGCATCTTCAATTTTTATGTTATAATAATTTATGTGGCGGTGCGGAGAGTAAAGCGCCTCGGAGGCGCCGCTGTTTGATACACAGACGGTCTGCTTTACAGCGGATGGGGTTCGACTCCCCTTCTCTCCGCCGCTTTCAGAAAACACTTTCTTATCGGAAGTGTTTTTTGATCTCTTTAACAACCCAAACGCTTCCACCAGCCCCTTAATATTCTTCTTCTCTTCCAATCTGCCAATGTAAAAAATGTACGGACTATCTATTTTATACTTATCTAAAACCTGCTTAACTTTATTTTTTTCCAGCTGGATATTATATTTTTTATCATCATATCCATTATAAACAACTTTTAATTTGTCAGATGAGACTTTAAACAAATCAATTATCTCATTTTTTGTAAATTCAGAAATAACAATAATTTTTTTAGCATGTTTTAATGAATACCTGACTGTCCATTTATGATACAAATATGCAGGCAATGAATATAATTTTTTAAATCTTTCAAATCCTACGTCATGCCATGTTACCACTGTATTTCTTGCGTAAATCAATGGAATAGAATGGGCTGGTATAAATAAAACATCTGGCTGATTAAAAAGCATTTCTAATGATAATCTTCCTTGTGTCCAAAGATACTTAAATGGCCATTTTAAAATTTTGTTCTCCCAATTATCTGGCAGTTTCGCCAAGTCGCCAGACAATGGCTTTTTAGAATACAAAATAATTTTATGTTCAGAATTTTTAGTAATTTTTTTTAATTCTTCTATCAAAAAAAAAGAATACCACTCCGTGCCTGTCTTATTCAGTTTATCAGCTCTTGAAGCATCTATTCCTATTGTCATAAAATGTCATCCCGCACTTGATGCGGGATCTATTTTCTGGATTCCGCATCAAGTGCGGAATGACAAAATAAATAATCATCTTTTAAATATACTAAAAATCCTCTTAAATATCCCCCGCTTTTCTTTTTCCCCAGTTTTAACAGGAACAACAGTCTCCGTCCACATCCCCTCCAATATCCCACTCATCCTATCTATTTCCCTACTCACAACATCACCATCATATTCAGCGCTATGCATATTAGAACCACCATAAGACGGTTTTTTTTGATCTATATGCAAATTAATAATACGATCATTCCCTTTTTCATCAATGTAAACATGATACCTTGGATAAAAATTCTGTCTGCTCAAACGTTTAATATAACTAATTTTTCCAGTATGCCTGTCATAATTCTCAAAAAAGCCAAGCTTTTGCATTACAGCTTTAGTCGGCTCTAAAACTTTTTGTGGTATATTTATTTTCATATCAAAACAAAAAATAAAAATAATGGATTACTAAATTATTAGGAAATTGTCATCCCGCAAAATGCGGAACCCAGAACATCAGCGAAATTTCAAACAATTCTCAAAATTATGTTATGTGCAAAGCTCATAATACCAAGCGGAGCATTTATGCGGGATCCAGTATTATTGAACATTGACTTCAAAACTGGATTCCCGCCTCCGCGGGAATGACATAAACAAAATATTACTCCCCCAATAAAATCTTAATAGCCTCATCCATCTGCGGATCTATGTCGTTATTTACATTCTCAGCTGTAAATTCAATTTCCATATCAGGGATAATTCCTTTTTCGCTAATGCAATTTCCATTAGGCGTAAGCCACTTAGCAACTGTCAATTTCACAGATGAACCTCCATCAAATTCAGATAAACTTTGAACAGACCCTTTACCAAAAGTAGTTGTCCCAATTAAAGTTGCCTTATTATAATCCTGTAAAGCGCCAGCAACAATTTCAGACCCGGAAGCGCTACCACCATTTATTAAAACAACTGTTTTAAAATCTTTAAGCCGAGCTCTGCCAACAGCATTATGATCGCTTTGCTTATCATCAGAATAATATTCCACAACAACAGGTCCCTCTTCTATCCATGAGCTAGCCACCTCTACTGCAGCATCTAAATATCCACCAGGATTTCCTCGTAAATCTAGAATTATACCAGAAGGATTTTCTTTCATAATATCTTTTACAGCTTCAGCAAATTTGCTTTTTGTATCAGTATTAAAATGTAATATCCTTATGTAAGCTGTGCCATCTTCTTTAAATTCCCAACGAACACTGTCAAATTTAATGGCATCCCTTATAATATTTATATCAAACAATTCATCTCTTCCTTTTCTAGATATAAGCAAAACTACTTCTGTTCCTTTTTCTCCCCTTATTTTGCTTACCGCTTCATCTGTATACATTCCATAAGTATCTTCTCCATCAATGGCAAAAATTTCATCCCCTGCCTTTAACCCAGATTTTTCAGCTGGAGTATTAGGAAGAGGCGAAATTACTGTCAAACGATCATTTTTCATTCCTATTTCAGCTCCAATACCCTGAAACTCGCCAGACAATTCATCAGTAAATTCTTTTGATATTACAGGTCTAAAAAAAACAGAATAAGGATCCTTTAATGACGCAACCATTCCTTCCAACGCTCCATACAATAATTCTTCCTCATTGATTGGTTTATTTACATAATCTTTTTTTAATAAATCCCAAACATCCCAAAATAAAGAAAAATCTATATTTTCATTAAGACTAAAAGGGGATGTCCTGTCTTTAACAATAACTTTCTTTGTACTTGTTCCATTTACAGAAGATACATTAGAATTAAACACAACCTCTTTCGTGCTTCCAATGTAATAGCCTAATGATAAACTAATTATCATTATTAGAAAAACTGTTAATACATTTAATATTTTTTGTTTTTTAGTCATACCTTATATACTAATTCACACTGATTTAAAACTGATTTTCACTGATCCATTATCCGTGAAAATCAGTTTCTTATCCGTGTTCATCCGTTATTATATACTAAATAACTCCATTAATATGCTTTACATCAGACCACTTAAACACAGGTCCGTCTTTGCATACATACTTTGAACCAATAGCGCAATGTTGGCAAACTCCTATACCGCAATGCATTCTCCGTTCCAAAGATATATAAATATCTTCTTCTTTAATTTGTAATTTTTTCAACTCTTTTAAAACAAATTTATACATTATCGGAGGTCCGCATAAAATAACAACTGGGTTTCCGCAAATTTTAGTGTCTTTACATAAAGTAGTTATCATTCCAATATGCCCTTTCCAGCCTTGCTCTTTTTGATCTAAGGTAATGCGCATATCAATATATTTCTTCCATTCTGGATATTCATCCTTAAAAATCATATCTTTCTGCGACTTCACTCCATAAAATAATTGTATTTTTTTAGTTCCCCCTTTTATAAAGGGGGTAAGTCCGCCTTGGCTCGTGCCAGTCGAGACAGGGGGGATTCTTTCCCTATTTATCAGAGGTCTTAATGGAATTAAGCCAATCCCGCCAGCAATAAGCAATAAATTTCTCTCTGTTTTAGGAAAAACGCCTAAACCATAAGGTCCGCGAAAAGTCATCCTATCTCCTTTTTTTAGCATACTCATCTTATTTGTCAAGCTACCGGCTCGTCTAACGCAAATTTGAAAATATTTATTCTCTGAACTGCAAGAACAAGGAGCAAAAGGCGCTTCTCCAAAACCAGGCACACCAATTTCCACAATCTGCCCGGGCAATGGCTTAAATTTATTCTGTTCTTTTTTATCATCAAAAACTAAAGTAAAAAGCTTTATATTATCAGTTTCCTGTTTAATATCTTTTATCTTTACTGTTGTTGTTTTATATGGATTTATCATATTTGTTCTCCCCCTCCCAGAGGGGGAGATACAGAGGGGGTGTGATTTTAAATTTCACTACAATACTACCATCTTGATTTAATTTACTAAGAATAAGATAAAATGCTTTTAATAACCTCTTTAATATCAATTCCAACTGGACATACTTTCGCGCATCTGCCACAACTAACACAGCCGGGTACAGATAATTCATCTGGAAATCTAACAAACTTATGCTCATACCAATTATATATTCTCTCCGCTGGATTTTTTAAAAATTTTTGCCCCCCAGCAACCTCGCTAAATTCGCTATAAAAACAAGATGTCAATATTCTCTCCCTATCTATCCCATCCTCTAAACAAAAACAATAACATAATGGGCATATAAGTGAACATCTTCCACATTCAATGCACTTTTTGCCCAAATCCTGAAAAATTTTACTATTGGGAGACAATTTTTGTATTGCTGATTTAATTTTTTTCATAATTTCACTGGGTCCTTCCTCTTTTACTAAACCAGCAAACTGAACGTTTTCATAATTAGAATAACCAAAATTATCTAAAATTCTCTGTCCATCCTCTGAACCAGTAAAAATCTTAATTCCCCCTTTATCCTCAATAATAAATATATCAAACTGAAAATGTTCTAAATTATGTTCTTCATAACAAACTGCTAATGGTCCTTTATACTCACTTGGAAAAGAAGCATAACCAACTGTTAAAAAATTTTTTATTCTCTTCTGATAAGACGGATCCTTTTCAAAAATATGATTTAAAATAGTAATTGCTTTTAAATCAGGGGCGTTCACGCCAAACAACACCATTCGCTGCTTTGCAGAAACACACCCCTGTCCCCTCTTATAGAGGGGAACTAAATGATTACGCTCTTCCCTTTCTTGATTAGTTCCCCCCTTGAGGGGGGTCAGGGGGATGTTTTTTTTACTTTTGAAACAACCTCCCTCTAACACTTCCTTATCAGGAACTAAAAATTTCTTAAAAGAATGTAAAGGAATTTCATTAGTCAACTCTATGTCATCAAAATTTTCAACTTGTTTTAAAACCAATTCGTTCCCTTCCCTGCTTGGAGCAATAATTCTATTATCTTTTTGTAAATATTTTAAAAAATTTTTTAATTTTCTATTATTCATAAGAATATATTTAATTTAGATATATTAAAACTATTTTAGAATTGTTATCCCAAAATTGACATACTTTTGTCATCCCGTGCTTGACACGGGATCCACTCTCTAATACTGGATTCCCGCTTTCGCGGGAATGACATAAATGAAAACTCAATTTGATTTCATATAAATATATATTACCACATCTTACTCTACTTGACAATTTTAAATGATAGAGTATAATAATTAACAATATGAAAATAATCGCGACAAAAAATTTAGCTCTCAATTTAGGTCTATTATTATTGGCTTTATTATTATTGCCTTATGGGATAGCTAAATTGAGTTTATTGCGAAATTAAAACAAAAAGCAATTAAACAAAAATAGCTGTCCCAAAAGGACAGTTTTTTTAATTGCGCCAGAAAGGGGAATGCTCTTTGAAAAATAAAAAATTTTAGCCATAAACACTATAAACCATTAAACAAAAAAGGAGAAAAAAATGTCTCAAGATAGAATATTAATTTTTGATACTACTTTAAGGGATGGAGAACAATCTCCTGGAGTGAGCTTAACGCCGGACGAAAAACTAACAATTGCTCAACAGCTTGCGAAGCTAAATGTTGACATTATTGAAGCTGGATTTCCAATATCTTCAAAAGGTGATTTTAACGCAGTACAAAAAATAGCGAAAAATGTTAAAGGACATGTTATCGCGGCATTGGCAAGGACGACAAAAAAAGATATTCAGACAGCTTGGCAGGCGATTAAAGATGCTGAAAAACCTCGCATTCATACTTTTATTGCTACTTCTGATATTCATCTTAAACATAGATTAAAACTTACTAGAGATGCAGTATTACAAAAAGCAAAAGATGCCATATCATACGCGAAAACATTATGCGACGATATAGAATTTTCAGCAGAAGATGCAACACGTAGCGCCCCAGACTATCTCTGTCAAATAATTAAAACTGCTATTATGGCTGGCGCAACTACTATAAATATTCCTGACACGGTAGGATACGCTATGCCCGATAAATTTATAAAGCTTCTTCTTTATATAATTTCTCGTGTTCCTAATCTGCCAGATATAACATTAAGCGTTCACTGCCATAATGATCTTGGTTTAGCAGTGGCTAATTCTTTGGCGGCTCTGAAAGTAGGCGTTAGACAAGTTGAATGCGCCATCAATGGACTTGGAGAAAGAGCTGGCAATGCTGCGTTAGAAGAAATTGTTATGGCTATACTTACTAGAAAAGATATTTTTACTACTAGTACGAAAATAAAAACTGATGAAATTATGCGCACTAGCCAACTTGTCAGCCATTTGACAGGAATTCCTGTCCAGCCAAACAAAGCGATAGTAGGCAAAAATGCTTTGCGTCATGAGTCTGGCATCCACGCTCACGGAGTTTTAAATGAAAAAACTACTTACGAGATAATAACTCCTGAATCAATCGGGCTTAAAGAAAGCAGTATTGTTTTAGGAAAACATTCAGGACGACACGCACTTAATGACAAACTTAAAAAAATGGGATATAAGCTGACTAATGATCAAGTAGATGCTGTATTTGAAAAATTTAAAGCACTTTGCGACAAGAAAAAAACAGTATTTGATGAGGATTTACAGCTCATTGTAGAGGAAGTGACTAATACTATACCAAAAATTTATATCTTTAAAAATTGCAAACGATTAAATAGTGTTAATGATAAAACAAATTATCAAGTTACACTACTGGTAAAACAAATTCACCAAAAATCCACACCTTATTATACAGACAAAAGGTCTAATACTGGTGATGGGACAGTTGATGCTATCTATAATGCGATTGATAGAATCACAGGCATTCAAAGCAAACTGATGGGATACAATGTGAATTCAGTAACTGAAGGCAAAGACGCCCAGGCTGTTACGCATATTCAAGTTAAATTCAATGGAAAGATCATTCAGGGCAGAGCATCTCATCCTGACGTCATTGAATCAAGCGCGCTCGCATATATCAACGCTCTTAATAGATTTCTTTATTATCATAAATAAAAAAAAATTAAGCAAAAAATAAGCCCAGAAAAGTTAAAATACTAACTAACTTTCTGGGCTTTCTTATTGAAAAAAGATCAACAGCTTCTCAGATAAGATCCAAGAAACTTTACTTTCGCTAAGCCATTATCTGTTAAATGGCTTATGCACTTCAAAAAAGATTCATCTTGATAATGTGCTAGGCAATCAACAAAAAAGATATATTGTCCTATCTGCCCATTTATCCAAGATTCTATCTTTGTCAAATCAATACCCTTTTTTGCAAACGGATCTAAAATATTATATAACACTCCTGATTTATTATTTTTAGGATAAAGTAAGATACTTGTCTTATTATGTTTACCTTTAATTTGACTCGTAGCTTTACTAATTATTATAAATCTAGTCATGTTATTTTTACTATCCTGAATGTATGAATCTACAAGTTTTAAAGAATACAGTTCTCTTGCCAATTTAGGCACAATTGCTCCTTGTGTTTTATCATTAGGATAGCGAGCCAAAAGTTCTGCTGATTTAGAATTGCTGCTTGTTTCAATAATCTCCGCTTCATTCAAATGTTCCTTTAAAAAATTGCGGCATTGAGCTCTGGTTTGAGGATGACTATATATTATTTTAATATCGCCAATATTCCCCCACCCTGCTAAATGATGCTTAACACTTATCACAAGCTCTTCTATAATAAATAAATTTAATTTAAGCAAGGCATTCAATGAATCCCTAACTGAACCTCCCATAGAATTTTCAATAGGAGTTATGCCTAAAGACGCCTTTCTCTTTTGAACAAGTTCAAAAATATCCATAATGGTTGATGTGAAAATAATTTCATGATTTTCAGAATTCATACCATGACTCTTAAAATATTCTAAGGTTGCCTGATGGCTAAAACTTCCCTTTGGTCCTAATGTTGCAATTCGCATTTTAAAATTCCCTCCTCATTTTTAAAAAATAGAAAAACGCGCAGGGCAAACGAAAATATATAAATTCGTTTGCCCCACAAAATTATGCCATGCCAAACCCTTGTGGCCGATCATTTTGATTTTTTAAATTTTCAATATTTTTGTATTTTTCAGCGAGTCCACTCTTTTGAGTGATTGGACTTAAACTCTTAAACGTAAAAACGTAAATTTGTCAGATTTTTCATCTTCAAATTTTGTTAAATAAGTTGCCGCCACATCAACTGTCCAATTATCATGAACAATACCACTAATCACCTGAACTAATTTTCTAGGATTCTTATGCTGAAAAACATTCCTGCCAATTGAAACTCCTGCTCCGCCAGCGTCTAAAGAACCTTTTATCATCTCAAAAATCTCTTTCTCAGTTCCCATCTTCTCGCCTCCTGCTATTACAACCGGGACTGCGCATCCTTCTACGACCTCTCTAAAAGTTTCAGATGATCCAGTATAAACAACTTTCACTATATCAGCTCCCAGTTCAGTGGCAATTCTTGCGGCATGTTTTACATATTTAACATCATATTCCTTTTCAATTTTAGCTCCGCGAGTATACATCATAGCAAGCAGTGGCATGCCCCATTCTTGGCAGGTTTTACTAACATTACCTAAATCCCTAAGCATCTCTTTTTCATCATCAGACCCAATATTCACATGAATTGAAACTGCGTCAGCTCCTAATCTTATCGCTTCTTCAACAGAGCATACCAAAACTTTAGCGTTTGGATCAGGCGCGAGACTTGTGCTTACTGAAAGATGAATTATAAGCCCTACATCTTTCCCTCCTTCCCTATGTCCGGAAGACACTATTCCTTTATGAATAATAATGGCATTGGCTCCTCCTTGAACTACTTCATTGATAGTCTTTTTAATATTTATAAGACCTTTAATTGGTCCCATAGATGTCCCATGATCCATTGGAATAATAACTGTTTTTCCAGATATACGATTCATAATTCTTTCAAGTCTTATGTTTTTCCCTATTTCAGACATTTTGTCCTCCCCAATTTTGTTTTTGTTATTTTTTTTGTCATCCCGTAAATCGTAGAAACGATTATGCGGGATCCAGAATCAAAACGCAAAAATCTTCAATCTGTCTCTAATCCGTGTAAATTAGTCATACATTCGTAAAAATTAGTGTTCCCCCATCACCCTCCTTTCCTTAGGCGCGAAAAACGCGAAATCTAAAAAATTAAATTTTATTTGTCAATGAACATTAATGAACAAACAAAAAACTGATCTCTATTTAGGAGACCAGTTTTTTGTTTTGAATAAATATTTTTTATTCTATACAAAATTCCCGATCTCCAAGACCAGTAAAGAAAAAATAAAAGTTAAACCAATTTGTTGACCAAAAATTTTGTTTCATATTAAAAGATAGTATAACATAAAAAAAATATTTGTCAATAGCACTATGTAACGCCAAGTTATCCACAGTTGACATAATAGCTTATTATGCTATTATTAATAATAATATGAATATATCTCAAACCAAAACCAATATGTTAGTGGTCGTGGAAGTCGTAGTATCAAACACGATCGGTTTTGGTTTAGAGCAAACATAAAAACATAAAAACAAACAAAACCAAATCCGATCGCAAAGATCGGTTTTTTTATTTAACAGATAAAATAGTTCCATCTTTAAAAAAGAGGGCGGGGGGATTCTAAAATATAGAAAAATTTATAAACAATTTAATGTTCTTTAAAACTTAACATCAACCATAATCTTTGGGGGAAACAATGAAACAAAATATTTTAAAACAAATTAATCTATTGCTTGAACTTTACAAAAAACTTTACAAAAAACCTTTTAAAGTAATGATAGTTACTTTTTGTCAAGATGAAGCGACATCTCCTAAAAAAATTCTCATTTCAAACGGCAAAAAAATACAAGCTGATCCAAAAAAAATATGGGAATTATCACAAAAAGCTATAAAACCTGAAATGGAAAAAACAACATTGCGAAATTTAGCTAAAAACTTTTGCTACATCCAAAGAATAACTATTTGGAATTAAGGTAAAAATTTCACTAAATGTTAACATTCTATCGCATAAACAAGGGGGGTTGACAAAAAAAATCATTAGTGTATAATAAACAACATAAAGGATGAGCAAGGTAATATACTAAAAACTCTACCTTGCTTCATATATATAGAGCCAACAAATTATAAGTATTCAATAAATATAATTTCTTGGCTCTTTTTTTTATGATAGCCTTGACACCTTCGCACACCAGCCCTTGACAAATATTATTCTAAAGAATATACTATAAACAATATGAATATATCTCAAGGGACATTTATTATAAGCATTATCATTGGGGCTATTATTAGCCTGAATTTTAATTATCCCTTGAGACAACAATAGTAAAGAAAAAAAACAAAAAGTAAAAATGTCGTCTCAAAGGAGGCGATTTTTTGTTCTTTAGTATGATGATATGTTCATTGTCAACTAAATATTTATTAACCATGCTATGGGGAGAAGAAAAAAATCATAGCAAATAACAACGAAAGGATATTTATTATGGAAAAACCAGGGGGGCAACAAGAAATAACTATTTATGATACTACACTAAGGGACGGTTCACAGGCAGAAGAGATAAGTTTTTCTACAGAAGATAAAATACTAATTGCTAAGAAATTAGACGAATTAGGAATAGATTATATTGAAGGAGGTTTTCCAGGGTCAAATAAAACAGACAAAACATTTTTTCAGGAAATTAAGAAACATCAATTGCAACATGCTAAAATCGCTGCTTTCGGAAGTACTCACAATGCTAAATATTCTGTAGAAAATGATCCTAATATCTTAGCTTTGCTAGACGCTGAACCAGAAATCTTTACTATTTTTGGGAAAAGCTGGGATTTGCATGTTTTAAAAGTGCTAAAAATTTCAATGGAAAAAAATTTAGAATTGATTTATAATTCAACAGTTTTTCTAAAAAAGTATGCTGACGAAGTATTTTATGATGCTGAACACTTTTTTGACGGATATAAAAATAATCCTGAATACGCTTTAAAAACTATTAAGACAGCGGAGGAAGCAGGAGCGGATTGCATAATTCTATGCGACACTAATGGAGGAACTATAACTTCAGAAATAACTGAGATGCTTCAAAAAATCAAAAATGAAATAACTGTTCAATTAGGAATCCATGCTCATAATGATTCTGATGTGGCTGTTGCTAATAGTATTACAGCAGTTGAGAATGGGATCACCCAAGTTCAGTGCACAGTCAATGGCTATGGAGAAAGGGCTGGGAATGCTAATCTCTGTTCAGTAATACCTATTCTTCAAATTAAAAAATGTTTTAATTGTATATCATTAGAACAATTAAAACATCTTAAAGAAACTTCCAGATTTGTAAGTGAGATAGCCAATATTAAACCTTGGAGACATCAACCATTTGTAGGAGAGAGCGCAGCTGCCCATAAAGGTGGAGTACATGGAGATGCAGTTCTTAAAGATTCTTCAAGTTATGAACACATTGATCCAGAATTAGTAGGTAATAATAGAAGAATTTTAATTTCTGGTCTTTCAGGGAAAGCTAATATTATTTCTAAAGCAGAAGAATATGGAATCAAGCTTGACCCAAAAAATCCTGTAGTATCTGATGTTGTTAAACAATTAAAAAATTTGGCACATTCTGGCTATAAATTTGAAGGCGCGGACGGATCATTCTTATTACTTCTTAAAAAAGCAATGGGAGTTAATGGCAATTTTTTTGATGTAAAAAGTTTTAGAATTATTATAGAAAAAAAAGAGGGAGAAAAAGATACTACTTCTGAAGCTACGGTTAAAATTAAACTGCAAAATGGAGGAGAAAAACATGCTGTGGCTTATGGAGATGGACCAGTTAATGCGCTTGATAATGTGCTTAAAAAAACACTAAGGGAACATTATGAAATAGTTGATAAAATTCATTTGACAGATTTCAAAGTACGAATACTCGGAGAAAAAGAAGGCTCACAGGATAAAACCCGTGTTTTAATAGAATCCAGTGATTCTACAAAAACTTGGGGTACAGTAGGAGTTTCAGAGAATATAATTGAAGCCAGTCTAAATGCTCTTGTTGATGGTATTAAATATAAGCTAATTGAAGAGGCTGAAAAGGCACAGAAACTGCAACAAATTAAAGCTTATAAACGATGGTTCTTTTCGACGAAAGATTTCTTTATGAAAAGGGTATTTATACAACGTTGCATAAAGCTCTATGCGCAAAATGTACAAAAAATTAAATTTATAAAAAGGGGAAAAATAACTAATTGAACATTAAAAGGGGAGATTTGAAATATAATCTTCCCATTTTTTATTAATTTATTATTTTTTCAATATTCATATATGCATTATCTTTTTGTCATCCCGTGCTTGACACGGGATCCAAAAATAATCTTTATGAAACTGGATTCCGCATTAAATGCGGAATGACAAACCCACCTGAGTCGGAATACGAATAAAAACCCGCTAATTTTAGCCAAATATCAAACCTACTATTGATTTTTTTGGTAAAGTATGCTATAATGGTAGTATAAATAAAAAGATATCCACAGTAAATCATAAAACCTTTAAAAAGCTCTTAATACAGAAGAAAAAGCCTAAAAATAGACAAATTAGCCAAAAAACAAAATTTACTGCCAAAATTAGCAGTAAAACAAAAAAATGGCAAAAACAAAAACAAAAATTAACAATACTATTTTTAAATCAAACAATGCTTCAAATATATGCAAAGCAGGACTATTTTTCCTGTTTTTTTTAATGCCTTTTATTGTATACGCTACACCTATATCAAAAGACTCGTTAATTCAACTTACAAACGAGCAAAGACAATTAAATAATTTTGCTGTTTTAAGAGAAAACTCTGTTTTAAACAATGTTGGTATAAACAAAGCAAAAGACATTTTAGATAAACAATATTTCGCTCATACTAATCCTGATGGCAAACCATTTTATAAATGGATAGATGAATCTGGCTATAATTATATATATGCAGGTGAAAATTTAGCTATTAATTTCACAGAAAGCGAAGATGCGGTAAAAGCATGGATGGACAGCAAACTTCATCGTGAAAATATACTAAACCCAAATTATGAAGAAATTGGCATAGGTATAATGAGCGGATCTTTCAAAAATAACTTTTCAATAGTTGTCGCGCAAATTTTTGGGAAACCTTTTCTGAAAATTAATCGCGTAAATCCTGAATCTTTAGAAAAGAGCACTTATAATACTTTAATAGAAGGCATTACAAATAAAAAACCAATTATGGCGATTAACTCTGGCGATAGCTTTAATTCAAATAACAACTTACTAATGGATGAAGAAATGTTTAAACTTCCTGAGATATATCCTTTAAATGATTCTTATCTAACCACGCCTATAACTCCTGAAACAATAATTCCAGAAACAAATGAAGATAAAAATAAAATATATATGCCACTGTCATCTAATTCTGATATTACAGATAAAATAACTTCTTTCAATTCAGTATTTAGCGCTTTTGATATACTTACACTTATTATGATCTGCATTATACTTATAAGCATTTATGGAAGCGCAGTGGAAAAAATAAAAGAATCTTTATTTAGAGATAAAAAGCAACATTCGCATATCTAATTAATATGAACCCTTTTACTATAATCAATTCTATAAAACCAATAACAGTCCACAGCTCTGCTATTATACTGCATCTGTCTCATTTAGCTTTGCTATTTTTATAAAAATATAATTATCAGAACAATATATGTGGAAACAATACAATAAACAAAAACCGCCATGATTTCCGGCGGTTTTTTGTGTTATATAAAAAAGTGTGATATACTAATGTTATAATGTATTCTTTATTGTAGCACAAATCTTCAATCTAAAATCTTCAATCCCCGTCTCGCACTCGGCGAGCCGAGGCGGATAAAATCTGTTATGTCCCAATACTATCTAATCTTTATACCAATCTCAGCGCTGTTTATAACACAAGCGATAAAATTATCAGTTGACTCCATAAAAGGAAATTTTACTTGGTATCATTTAATAAATGATTATGGAGGAATGCCATCAAGCCACAGCGCTTTTGTTTCAGCAATAGCTACAGAAATTGCATTAACTCAACATGGAGGTATAAAATCTCCTCTATTTGCAATAACTCTATTTCTTGCGATAATTGTTATCCGTAACGCAAAAGGAATTAGAAATGATATAAGTAAAGCAAACCAAGAAATAAATAAACTAAGCAATAATAAAGTGAATCTAAAAGAAAGATTAGGTCATACTAGCGTAGAAATATTTATAGGATGTGTAATCGGAATAATTATTGCTGTTATTGGAGTATTTTTGGTATAATTCTTTCGGTGGCTCCATAGTGGCGTTAGCCCTGTGAAGCCAAGTGTGTGAAACAAATAACTCCACAGCCCTATTATATCCTCCTATAAATTCAAATAATATACAACTTTCTGTATATTATCTGCAAAAAGTTTGTATAAAAAGGGGTTAGGCGAAATAATAATTTTTATTAATTAATTTCTTAATTTAAAAAAATATGGAATACATAATTATAGGTATTGCAATTATGATCATTTTGCTCATTTTAATCTTGCGAGAAGTAAAAGACGTAAATGAATATCTTCGTAAACCACTCAGCCATACCTTGACTAAAATAGATGAACAATTATCTTTGAATAGCATTATAAAAATAGAGGAAAGTTTAGAAAAAATTAGTAAAAAAATAAAATAAAATTTTATTACATCCGATAACACGGCGTAATCTGGCTTCGCCCAAATTTAACGCCTCTTTTTAAAAAAAGATCCCTCCACTCGTTGCTACTCGGTCGGGATGACAAAACAAAGTTACTATTTATGGTGTGGTGACAACACGGTTTTTCAACATCAAACTGGGTGACAAAAAAATCCAAAATCTTCAATCAAAAATCTTAAATCAAAAGGCTCCGCCCTGTCATTTCAACAGGTTTTTTTATTTCCAAAATATCTAATATCGTAGGAGCAATATCGCCTAAAATTCCTTTCTTCTTTAATTTTGATTTCTTCAAAGAATTATTCACTAAAATAAATGGGACTGGATTTATTGAATGTTTAGTATCTATTGCGCCTGTTTTTAAATCTACCATTTCTTCAATATTACCATGATCAGCGACAATAATAATAGTACCGTCTTTTTTTAATACCTGATTAACAACCTTGCCAACAGCATCATCTACTATCTCCATTGCTTTTATGCCTGCTTCAAGATTGCCAGTATGCGCGATCATATCTGGATTAGCAAAATTAACAGCTATAAAATCATATTTATTATTTTTAATTCCATTGTTAATAATTTTAACTATCTTATAAACGCTCATTTCTGGTTTTTCAGAATATATTTTAACATCTGGAGATGGCACCCTTATCCGTTTTTCTCCACCTACTGAATTTGAATAACCTCCATTAAAAAAGTATGTCATATGAGCGTATTTCTCACTCTCTGTAATATATAATTGTCGTAAATGCGAAAGAATTATAGGCAATGTATTTTTTAAATCTTGTGTTGGAAAAGCAGTAAATATATTTCCTAAATCAGGTCCAAAATCTGTCATTGCGATAAATTTTAAATTCTTTAAAACCTTTTTTCTCTTAAATGAACCTTTATTAAGTTTATTAAAATCTTCTTGAACAAATGGTTTCGCAAGCTGTCTTGCCCTATCTGATCTTAAATTAAAAAAAATCACAGCATCATTATCAGCAATTAAACTCTTTGGATCTATCTTTTTGTTCTTTGAGCTTATGATATTTGGCTGTATAAATTCATCACTCTCGCCTCTATTATAAGCATGGCTAATAGCGGAAATAGGATCACTATCAATAAACCCTTTCCCAAGAGTTAACGCATTATAAATTTTTTTAGTTCGTTCCCATTTTTTATTCCTATCCATATAAAAACGTCCTGATATAGTTGCAATTTTTTCGTTATATCTTAACTTTTTTAATAATCTATTTATTAACTTTATACTCTCATATTGAGGAGCGTCTCTGCCATCAGTAAATAAATGCAGATATACTTTTCCTTTAAATTTTTCTCTCATTAATTTTAATAAACCGTATAAATGTTCAGGCGAGCTATGAGGACTTTGACAACCTGAAAATAAACCCATCAAATGCATACTTGATTTATATTGTTTCGCATGCCTTATAGCATCAATAAAAGCGGGATTATTAAAAAAACTTCCATTTTTTATAGATTTTGTGATTTTTATAGAATCTTGAACTACTATCCTGCCAGCGCCTAAATTCATATGCCCTGCTTCAGAATTACCATCTTGACCTTTTGGCAAACCTGCTTTTATGCCATGGGCGATCAATTTTGTATTCAGATATTTTTTTTGTAACGCAGTAATAACTGGGGTCTTAGCTAACGAAATAGCATTGCCTTTTGAAGCAGGCGCAATTCCCCACCCATCTAAAATCAGCAGAACAACTGGTTTTATTTTATTTTTATTTTTCATATTTCAACATTTTCCTCCCCCTTTCAGAGGGGGAGGTTAGGAGGGGGTGCGCTTTACACAACATTACACACCACCCCCCGCCAACACGGCGGGCAGGCCTAACCCCCTCCTCGGACAGGAGGGGGACATTATTTTTAGACTTTCGGGCAGGCACAGGGACCTGCCCCTACTTTATGGACTTTACAACTTTCCACTTAACCACATTCCAAGGAAAAACAACAACAGCTCGTAAAATCCTTTTAAAACGATAAAAATATTTATGCGGAGGTTTAGACGGTTGTAATAATCTATATAACCATTCTAAACCCATTAAACGAAAAATTTTTGGCGCTCTTTTAATTTTACCAGTCAAAAAATCAAATGTTCCGCCTACCCCAATCGCCAGTTTAATTCCAGTCTTTTCTTTCATTTTAGATATAATTTTTTCCTGATACGGAGCGCCTAATCCAATTAATAAAATATTTGGTTTAAAGCTATTTAACTTTTCCCAGTTAATATCAGATCCATCTCTCTCTATTGATTGACCTTCTATTTTTAAATCTCTTAACACACTTTTCACATCTTCCACTCCCGACAATCCATTTTTCCAAACAAAAAAATACACTTTTTTCTCCTTTTTTCTAGCAATTTCCAAAATATCATTAGCTAATTCGCAACCAGCAATACGATAAACATTTGATCCTAATACCCATGAAGCGAATTTCAATCCTATGCCATCTGCGACAGCTAAATCAGAATCATTTAATATTTCCATAAACTGTTTATCTTTTTGCGCCTGCATTACAAATTCTGGATTAACAGTTGTTATATAATGAAATTTATTTTCGCTCAAAAATTCCTCCACTTTTCCTAAAGCTTCTTTTTTTTTTATTTTATGCGCTTTTACACCGAGAATGTATATTTGATTCATAAATTTAAAAATGCTATCTTTCTTAGTTCCCCCTTTTATAAAGGGGGATAGGGGGATTCTTTATAATAAAACATCCCCCTGTCCCCCCTCCCAGAGGGGGGCACTAATCTCCACAGCTCTTGAAGGACAATGCCTCCAACCCAACCAAATCACCCTTTTCTAAAAATTCTAGCATAGCTCCGCCGCCAGTTGACACAAAATCAAATTCATCTAACATTTTCAATTTATGCAATGCAGAGATTATATCTCCACCTCCAACGACAGAATACGCTTTACTTTTTTTAATAGCATTAGCTATTGATCGTGTGCCATTCATATATTTTTTATCTTCAAATTTTCCCATAGGTCCATTCCACACTACTGTTTTAGCCTTTTCTAATATTTCCGTGTATAATTTTATTGTCTTCTTGCCTATATCAAATTTTCCAGCTCCAATATAATCTAATGGAACAATTATATTTCCCAAATATCCAGAAACGCAATCAAAATTCTTTTTGTCATTCCGCCTGCCTGCCGCCTGCCTGTCCTGTAGGCAGGGTAGGCACGGCGCTTGATGTCCGCCTCGGCGAGCCGAGTGCGAGACGGGCGGAATCCATTTATTTAAGCTAAATCCCGAAGTTTCTGGATCCCGCGTCAAGCGCGGGATGACAGATTGTTGACAGCTTGGATTGGGTAATTTCTCCATTTCAATCCCCAATCTCCCGCCAACTAAAATATAATCAAAATTATCACTTAATTTTTTAATAAGAGGCAATTTAGTTTTTAATTTCATTCCGCCAATAATAGCTACTGCTGGTTTTTTAGGATTCTTTATAACTTTTTCTAAATTTTTTATTTCTATTTCAAAATTCAACCCAGCATAAGATGGCAATAATTTAGATATTCCCACTATGGATGAATGCTCTCTGTGCGAATTCGCAAAAGCATCGTTAACATAAATATCAGCAAACCCAGCCAATTTTTTAGAAAATTTTAAATCATTTTTTTCTTCTCCTTTATAAAATCTCAAATTTTCTAGGAGACAAATATTTGGAGATATAATATAAATTTTAAAACCATTAAATTCTTTTTTTGTCATCCCGCACTTGATGCGGGATCCATTATTAAAAACTGGATTCCGTGTCAAGCACGGAATGACAAAAGTGCTTTTTATTGACTTTTTACATAACTTATCTACACGCAATAATTTTCTTAACTCTTCTGCTACCGGCTTCATACTAAATTTTTCCATAATCTTCCCGCCAGGTCTTCCCAAATGCCCAATTATAATTACTTTAGATCCATTTTTAACTAAATATTTAATAGTTGGCAATAATCGCATTAACCTAAAATTATCAACAACTCTGCCATTTTTTATAGGCGCATCTAAATCTCCGCGCAACAGTACGGTTTTATTTTTTAAATTTTTTATTTGTTTTATATTTTTTAGCATATCTAATAACTTACAAGTTTTTTAATGGATTCCGCATAACCTGCATGGCAGGTTTGCGGAATGACAAACATCGTTTCTTTGTCATCCCGCAATCCCGCTCAGCGGGATATGCGGGATCTAAATTTGTTATTAAATTCTAATCCCCATCAATTTCAATCAATTCCCATCTATCATCGTCTATTCTATCAATTTCCACTGCAACATCGCTCAATAAAAGCTTAATATTAAATTCTAAATTCTCAGGATGCACAACCTCCCCATGCTCGCTAACATATCCCAATGCTACTTTTATTTTTTTTATATCCTTAATATTATGTTTTTTCGCATTTTCTTTAGCTAATTTTACTATTTGGTTTGCCAGATGTATATCGTGCATAAATATGTTATAATAATTCTGCGGTGGGGGTGGCATAGTGTGGACTCCGGCTTATCTGGGGGTGCGAATCCCCTCACCTCCACCGCCCTCAGGATTTTATCACAATATACCTATTGACAAATCAATAATATATGCTATACTTATTTTAGATGATAAGCCGGAACAACACACTGTGTTCGGACTCTCTAAAGCCATCTCGCAAGAGGTGGTTTTTTTGTTGATTAGTTTACTTTCACTTTAAACTTTCCATATACCCCCTCAAAATCTCTCCAGCGGCCACAGCGTCTTTCCAACCTTGCTCTCTATCTTTATATAAATCTCTGTAAATATCATTCTGTTCAGCCATTTTAGTGCTAAATGTTTCATCATATATATCAATGTCCAGAATAATGCTGTTCTTTAAAAAATCCACAAATGTCTGTGTTATTTTCGCCTGTTTGCTATCCATTTCTTTTTGAAAAGGAATTCCTACGATTATTTTATCTATCTCTTCTTCTTCACAAACTTTTTCTATTGCCGCCACTACTGATGATTTTTTGCCTTCATTTTCTATCATTCCATACGGCACCACGACATTATCTGCCGTATCGCCTATTGCTAATCCTATTCTCTTTGTTCCATAATCTATTGATAATAATTTCATAATTAATTTTATTTAGTCAACACCAAATTTCCTTTATCAGTCACCGCCACAGAATGCTCAAAATGAGCTGACAATGAACCATCTTTAGTAACAGCTGTCCATCCATCATCTAAAACATCTACTTGATACTCTCCAATATTTACCATTGGTTCAATAGCTATTGTCATACCCTGCTTTAACATTACCATTTCCGTATGATTTTTTTTAAGAATAAAATTAGGCACAGCAGGCGGTTCATGAACATATTTCCCTACCCCATGCCCTACTAATGCTCTTACTACTGAATATCCATTTTTTTCAACAAAATTTTGAATAGTTTTAGAAATATCACTAATATAATTACCTGGTTTAACTTGTTTTATGCCCAACTCCAAAGCTTTTTTAGTAATCTTTAACAATCTACTTGCATCTCTACTAATCTTACCAACTGGAAAAGTTCTAGCCATATCAGTAAAATATCCTTTATACTGCATACCTATATCAACACCTATAATATCTCCTGTTTTTAATCTTCTAGAAGGTTTTGCTGGCGCATGCACGATTTCTTCATTGATAGACGCGCATAATGTTGTAGGAAATGGCTGTTCATCAGCTCTATCGCGATAATTCTTAAAAGCTGAAATTCCATTTTTTTCAATAATCAAATTCTCAGCGAATTCATCTAAAAAACCAGTTGTTACCCCGGGCTTAATTTCTTTGCCCACTTTATCTAAAATCCCAGACAAAATATGCCCTCCTTCAGCCATTATTTCTATTTCCTGCGGTGTTTTTATGTATATCATATACTATACATTTTAGATTGCAGATTGCAGATTTTAGATTGCTCTCCCACAAATTTACTAATTCAATATAAATAGTTTATTTTCCATAATATTTGTAGCTGACAAATCTAAAATCTAAAATCATAAATCTAAAATCCTATTCTTATTCTACCAAACATTCCCCAAAATTACCATAGGCTAACAAACTAAATTCCTATAGTTCCCCTCTTTGAGAGGGGACAGGCTTGCCTCGCCAAGTCGGCGGGGGTGTGTATATCCTGTATTACAAAAAAAATGGCTAATTAAATATCAATTAGCCATTTACTAAATTTTAAATTAGAATTTAAAGATCTATTCTTGCGATAATTTTGGGCGGATGCTTATCATTAAGAAATAAAATAGAAATACTATCATCCTTGCTTCTATATACTATTAAATGTACAAACCTTTTTTCAGTTTCATTTAATGATTTTCTAAAAATTAAAGGAAAACTTTCATAAACATATGGGTCCTTACAAAAAAACACTAATGCATTGCCAGAAGAAATAGAAATATATTGAATAATTTCTTTAAAATCTTCCAATACTTTTACTACATTTTCAGTTTCTTCTCTATTAGAAGCTTGAAAATTAGTGCACCCAGAAAAGATAAAAATAACAAATAAAGAACAACAAACACATACTTTTACTAAACCTTTCATTATAAAACCCTCCTTTTAATAAAATTTTATTAAATTTTACTTCTCCCCATTGACTAAATATATTAGCACACTTTGAAAATATTTGCAAGTGTATTAAATTTATTGTATAATAAATTATAGTTAAAGTTCATATTAAGTTTCTCCGTTTTTGTCATTCCCGCGAAAGCGGGAATCCAGTGATAGTAAGATAATTTCTGGATTCCGTGTCAAGCACGGAATGACAATCTACATTTGTGTCAAGCACGGAATGACATAAAAAACTTGCTATTATTTTCGGAGATTTTCTTTATTTTTTTAGTTCCAGTTAATTCCATAATCCACAATTTACCTATGTCAGCAAACCACATAAAAACAATTGAACATCGTAATTTTAAATGGACAGACATTCATAATGGAAAGAAAAAAAGGATGGATTATTTAATTAAAAATTTTGATTTCCATCCATTGGATTTAGACGACTGCCTTTCTATAACACATAGGTCAAAATGCGATCAGTATCCTTTATATTCTTTTTTAATTCTACTTTTTCCTACATATAACAAAAAAACTCGCGAAATAAAATCAACAGAGCTAGATTTCTTTATAAGTAAAGATTATTTAGTAACAGTTCATCGCGACAATAATTTAAAAATCTTTTCTGATTTTTTTGAAATTTGCAATAACGATGAATACACGAAAAATAAATTTTTAAATATGCCTTCTGAAAGACTATTATATGAAATATTAAATAAACTATATTTATACTGCTTCCCTATGCTTGACCATATAAGCTCTGACATTGATCATATTGAGAAACAAATATTCTCAGGAAATGAAAAAAATATGGTGCATGAAATTTCAGTTATCAGAAGAAACATTACAGATTTTAGAAAAATAATGCAGCCGCAAAAAAATGTTCTAAAAAAATTAATAACTTCCCTTAAAAAAAGCTCGCTTTTTAAAATTCAAAAAAATGACATTTATTTTGATAATTTAATTGATTGCATAAAAGAAATTTGGGACGCTTTAGAAAACTATAAAGAAAGAATTGAGGCATTGCAGGAAACAAATGAGTCGCTTATTACATACAAATTAAACGACATAATGAAAATTCTTACTATTATTTCAGTAATCACATTCCCAATTACTCTAATAGCAGGTATTTTTGGAATGAATACACCCGGTATCCCCTTTACTAATTCTAGATATGGCTTCTGGATAGTTGTTACTATTATGCTTACCATCGCCGCTCTTATGCTACGACACTTTAAGAGGAGAGGGTGGATGTAGGGGGGGATGGGAATAATTTTAAATTTTAAATTTTAAAACAATAACAAATATTAAATATCAAATTTTAAAAAAGAAATTACAAATTTCAAACTTAAAATTATATCCTTTTTGTCATCCCGCAAATTGTAGCAACGATTATGTCCGCTTCGGCTTGCCGTAGACGAGACGAGTCCGCCTAGGCTCGACCTAGTCGAGACTGGCGGGATCCAAAAATTTAGATCCCGCGTCAAGCGCGGGATGACAACTTTTAAAAACATCCTCTATATCATCCACGCTCTGAACTTTTACCAGCTTTGCCCTTAATTCTTTCGCATTTTCCCAGCCCTTCACATACCATAACAAGTGTTTTCTCATTTCAATAATTCCATGATCTCCTTTCATTTCATAAGCAAATTTCGCATGCCTCAATGCGATTTTTTTTATATCATCCTTAGAATCCGTGTCTATTCGTTTCTTATCCGTGTAAATCCGTTCTATTTCAGCAAACAACCACGGCTTGCCCAAAACACCCTGCGCTATGCCAATTCCATCAGCGCCAGTTAAATCAAACATTTTTTTCGCGTCTTCAGCAGACTTTATTCCACCATTTGCCAAGACCACAATTTTACCACGAACCAGCTCAACAACATTTTTAATCATCTCATAATCAGGTTCGCCACTAAACCCCTGCTCATAAGTTCTACCATGAATCATTATAGCTGATATTGGCAAATCTAAAATATTTTTCACAAAATCTATGGCGGTTATTTGTCCCAAAGAATCCCCCTCGCCTCGCTGTTGCTTTAGCGAAGCGGGCTGTCCCCCCTCCCTCCAATTCGGCGAGCAGGCACAGAGGGGGGCACCCGCTGAATTAATTTCTTTAGTTCCCCCCTTTTTAAGGGGGGTCAGGGGGATTCTCTCCTTCCCCCGTATTCCAGCCCTAATCTTAACACTCACAGGAATATCAACAACGTCAGTTACAGCTTGGACAATTTCCCTGCTCAATTTAAAATCTCTCATCAAGGCAACGCCTCCATTGTGTCTCACCACTTTTTTAGCTGGACAACCAAAATTTATATCAATCCCATCAGCCCCTGCTTTTTCAACTATCTTCGCTGCTTTACCAAATAATTCTGGTCTTTTTCCAAATAACTGAACTACAACAGGGTGCTCTTTTTTGCTAATAGCCAGCATCTTCATGGTTTTTTTACTATCATAATATAAAGCGTCAACGCAAATCATTTCTGAATACACGACATCCGCTCCCAACTCACGACAAATCTGCCGAAAAGCAGAATCTGTAATCCCAGCCATCGGCGCAAGCGCTAATATAGGTTTGTTACCGAATACTCTTTTAGTCATAAATTTCCAGATTTTGAGGCATAATTTTTCAAACAATTTTTAAGGTTTAGCTCAAGCTAAGCTGAAAAAATTTTTGGAAAATTTGACCAAAATATGGGAATTTAGGACAAATAGGTATTCGGCAACAAACCTAAAGGCTTTTTAAATTTTTCCCAAAAATTTTTCGACATATCTAAGTAAGTCTCTTCCGCTAATTCTGATTTTTAGCTAGAAATAAGTCTATTAGTTCCCCCCTCTGTGAGGGGGGACAGCCCGCTTCGCTAAAGCAACAGCGAGGCGAGGGGGATTCTCAACTATTGACATAATTCATAAAATATGCTAATCTATATAAAATATACATCTATGTATATTATTTTAATATTAACCTATCTTTTTCTGTTTTGCAAGAAAAACAATTAAGCTAACTGCACTTTAACAAATCCATTTAAAAAAGGAGAAAAAAATGGTAAAAAATAATAATAAAAGATCAGACAGCCCCAAAAAAAATATAGAATTATGCTTCATTTTGGCTATTATATTACTTGTAGTATTTGGTCTAGGCATTATAATAGGCGACGAGACTGGCAAAAAATATTTAGGCAATCCTATCAAACTCACCATTAGTGAGGTTAAAGAAGGAAAAAATTATAATCATGTGCCTAACATATCTTCAAGGCATTTGCTAATCGCAACTCCAAAAGGAGTAAAAATCTTTTTTGCCAAAGATAAGGATCTTGCAGATTGGATAAAAGAAAATCCAGAATTCTTTAGAAAAGGCAATGAGCTAATTTCAGATAAAGACTACTCTAAATTTGTCTTACCAGACGAAAAGGATTAAAAAAGTGATTCCTCCACTACGGTCCCGCCAAAACGGCGGGCAGGCGGAATGACAAAATCATATTAGCTCCATCTAAAACACAATTATTAATTTAATGTTTTAGATGGAGTATTTTTTTACAAAAAAAACAGGCAAACACCTGTTCTTTTATTATGCTAAAATTTTAATACTATGTCATCCCGCACTTGATGCGGGATCCAGAAATTATCTTTATGATACTAGATTCCGTGTCAAGGTCAAGCACGGAATGACAAAATTGTTTGGATATTTAAAATTTATTATTTGATATTTTTTTAAAATTTAAAATTTAAAATTTAAAATTCTTCCATCTGTGTGTATCCCCGCCAATACGGCCATGCCTACCGGCAGGCAGGCGGGCAGGCGTTCCTAATCCGCGCAAATCAGTTAAATTCCTCAAGCACTTTCCTCTGAGAGCGCGTCAAATTCTCAGGAGTTCGCACAATCGCTTCTACAAAATGATCACCTTTGCCAAACCCTCGCAATTTCTGTATGCCCTTGCTTTTTAATTTAAACATCGTTCCAGTCTGAGTTCCAGCTGGAATTTTTAATTTTACATCTCCATCTACTGTCTCTACATTTATTTTATCTCCTAATCCAGCCTGCTTAAATGAAATATCTTCTTTAGTATATATATCATATCCTTGCCTTTTAAATTTATGGCTCGCTTTAACTTTAGTGTGCATGTATAAATCCCCAGTAGGTCCGCCGTTCCTTCCAGCTTCACCTTCCCCGCTCAATTTTATGATTTCATTATTATCAATCCCAGCTGGAATTTTAACTTTAATATTTTTTGTTCCTGAAACAACTCCAGATCCGTTGCATTGCGAGCATAATTTTTCTGGTTTCTTGCCTTGTCCTTTACATGCTGGGCAAACTGTGGCTGTTTGAATTGTCCCAAGTATGGTTCTTTGAGTTCTCTTTACCTGTCCTGCGCCATTGCAATCTGAACAAGTTTTTATTTTAGTTCCAGGTTCTGCGCCATTGCCATGACATTTTTCGCATGATACTAATTTATTTAATTTAATTTCTTTTTCAACACCAAAAACAGCTTCTTTAAAATCTATTTCTAAAACCACTTCCATATCTCTGCCTCTTTGAGGTCCATACGAACCAGCGCTTCCTCTATTTCTAAACCCAAACATGTCTCCAACTATATCACCTAAATCATCCATATTTATATTGAATCCGCCTTGGGAAGAAAAACCGCCTTGGGAAGAAAATCCGCCTCCGCCAAATCCTGAAAATCCTTCAGCGCCTGAAAAACCTCCGCCATTTTGTCCACTGCTAAAAGCAGACCCAAATTGATCATATTGGGCTCTTTTTTCATCATTTGATAAAACTTGATACGCTTCATTCGCTTCTTTAAATTTATCAGCATTCCCATTTCCTTTATCTGGATGATGCTGATGCGCTAATTTTCTAAACGCTTTTTTTATCTCATCTTTTGAAGCGGTTTTATCAACTCCTAAAATTTTATAATAATCTTTTGACATAAACTATAATCCTTATGAAGGTCTCATAGTCCCGCCGATTCGGCGGGCTGTGAGACCTCAAATGCTTTTAATAAATACAAAACTGGTATATAAATAAACTAATTTGTAAAAATTGGGGATTCTCGCGAAAGAATCCCCTTTTGAAAACTAACTCCAGCAATACAAACACAAATTATCTAAAGGTTTCCCTATTGCTTTAGCTAAAATTTCCTTAGTGGCAAAAACTAAAGAATCAACTTCTAAAAACTCCTTTATTTTATCAGGACCTCCGTATTTATAAGTAGCTAATTCCTCTAAAGATCTTGTTGCGAAATCATAACGGCATGGTTTTGTAATAGGCGGACAAGCAATTCTCAAGTGTATCTCTTTTACTCCAGCATTTCGTAACTTTTTAATTAAGTTCATTTTCATCTGTGTAGCGCGAACAATAGAATCATCAACAACTATTACACTTTTTCCTTTCACTAATCTCTCAATAACAAGAATTTTTAAATAAGCTTCCTCATCCCTTTCTTCCTGTGTGGTTTGGCTATAACTTCTATCCGCAAACTGATATTTCTGAAGCCCGGGCATATAAGGAATTTTAGATTCCAAACAATATCCTGTCGCATGATAAATGCCTGAATTGGGAACGGCCATCACATAATCAGCTTTTACTGGTTTTAATTTGGCTAATTCCCTGCCAATAGATATCCTCGCTTCCGCGACATTAACACCTTCTATTGTGGAAGAAGGATCATCGCTATAAATCCACCTAAAAGTCGGGCATTGAATTTTAGATGATTCTGTAATTTGATATTCTTTTTCTATATCTCCGTTTTTTAATAAAACCACCTCTCCTGGTTTTATGTCTCTATCTATGCCATATTCTCCATTGCTAAAACCAGTTGTTGTGGAAGATACAACAATATTATTCTTTTTTTTTCCAAGAACTAATGCTGTCTGACCTTCAGAAGATCTCGCGCAATAAATTCCATCTTTAGTAAGCACTAACAAAGAAAAAGCCCCTTGAACTTGTTTGTAAAGCAATTTTAAACCATCTAATGAATTTTTACCTTTTGCGACTATTTTTGCCATTATCTCCACATCTCTATTGGTTATAAATAAACTTCCATTAGTGGAAAACTGTTTCCTTAAATCATTAATATTGCTTATATTTCCGGAAAAGGTTAACGCAAATTTTCCCCATTGGCAATCCACTTCTAATGGTTGTTTTTCCTTTAACGCGGTATGCCCAATTATCAATTCGCCATGGCAAACATTAAATTTTCCATCCTTTTGATTCTTCCTAAATCGCCCTTTGTTATGTTCCGTTATAAATTCTCCATTTGTATCAATACAGCTTAGACCGCTAAATTTTGAACCTAAATGTGTGGCATAAAACATCTGCATTGAGAAATCTTTAAAAGCGCTTAATTCTTTATTTACTGAAACGCCAATTACCCCTCCAGCCATAACATTTCTCCTTTTTTAAAGGTTTTAAAAGATCAATCCTACAAAATCCGCCCTAACGCGGATATATTTATATAATTATTCCAAAATCCAAATTATGCCAAATCACCTGCCCGAATGGCTCGTTCAGGCGGGAATCAAAAATCCAAATGTCAAAAATAAAAATCGTTTTGATCTTTGAATTTTGAAATTGCTTTGACATTTGGGCTTTGATATTTAAAATTTATTTGGAACAATTTGGAATAATTTGAACTTTGACATTTGCCCCTATCCCCGCCCCTTATCCTTAAATCCAATCTCCTCGCTAACGTTTTCGGCCTCTTTTATCTCCCCAAATTTTTCCTCATACTTTTTAATCGTATCACTCATTAACTTAGCCATTCTTTTAAAATGCCCCGGAGTTGTTATTATTTTTCCAGTCACTCTTCCTGAAGGAGGCATAAGCGTAAAAAATACCATCTGGATCTCATCTCTGTTATGCCCTACCTGAATCATATTTGAATATTCCGCTCCTGGAATATTATCGGCAATATTAATTTTCTTTTGCTGTTGTTGATTTTGTTGATTCATATTGTTTAGTGTTTATTAGTTCCCACGCCAATACGGCGCGCAGGCCTCTATGAGAGGGGTCAGTCCGCCTCGGCTTGACCTCGTCGAGACGGGGGGTGTGTAAATTCTTTTATAAAAATTTTCACTTACCCTTGACATATTTTTATACTGTGCTATAATATTTATAAGAATGCCAATCCAGAAGACAATCGAACCTCTAAATCCGAGATTTATTTCTCGGATTTTGTTTTGTTTTAGTTTATGATATAATACTTTTGTGGAGCCAATGAGGGGCTACCTCTGGTGGGGTCTTCTGGACTTGGCATTCGGACGAAGGGGTTCGATTCCCCTTGGCTCCACACTAAACGATCTTACATTTTCAATGTAGGATTTTTTAGTTTTAAAATTTAAAATTTGTTATTGTACTAAATACCCCCCTTCCGCCTCCGCCAGTTGGCGGATGGCGGATCCCCCCTTGGCAGGGGGGAGGTTATTCGCTTCCATAATCCCACACTTTACGAAATGCCATTCGCAAATAGCACCGACTATAGCACAGACCATGCCTGCCCGCCGTATTGGCGGGGTATGTGCTACATCCGAACATTATGTAAGGACACATGTCCTTACACGTGTCCTTACATAATTCGCGTTTTTCGTCCGCCTCGGCTCGACTCCGCCTCGGCTCGCCGAGTGCGAGACGGGCCCGTCGAAACGGGTGTTCTAATTCGCGTGTTTCGCGTTATTTATTTTCCTCAAATTCCCCCTCAACTGGTTCCTTTTTATCAGCGCCAGACTGGTCAGAAGAAGTTCCTGACTGATCTTTCCCTTCCTCTCCTGCCTTAGCTTCATTAGAACCGTCAGCAGGTTTATCATCTTTCCCATCTTTTTCAGCAGTAGCTTTATCTTGTTGTTCTTTATACATAATTTCGCCTATCTTTTGCGCCTCTTTCATCAATTCATCAACACTATTTTTAATAGCATCTTTATCTTCACCATCTTTAACTTTTTTTAACGCTTCAATTTTTTCTTCAACAGTTTTCTTTATATCAGCTGGAACTTTTTCGCCTAAATCTTTTATTGACTTTTCAGTTGAAAAAATTAATGTTTCAGCAGTATTCTTTAATTCTACGACTTCTTTTTTCTTTTTATCTTCATCAGCATGTATCTCAGCATCCTTTTTCATTTTTTCAATTTCTTCCTTGCTTAAACCAGTTGACGCCTGAATAGTAATTTTCTGTTCTTTCCCGCTTGCCTTATCTTTAGCGCTTACATTTAAAATTCCATTAGCGTCAATATCAAAAACAACTTCAACTTGTGGTACGCCTCTAGGAGCAGGTGGAAGTCCTGATAAAATAAATCTGCCAAGTGTTTTATTATCTTGCGCCATTTCTCTTTCTCCCTGCAAAACATTTATTTCAACTGATGTTTGGCTGTCAGCCGCTGTTGAGAAAATTTGTGATTTTGATGTAGGTATTGTAGTATTTCTATCAATCAAAGGAGTTCTAATACCTCCTAATGTTTCAAGCCCTAATGTTAATGGCGTAACATCCAATAAAAGCACATCTTTAACTTCGCCTTGCAAAACTCCCGCTTGAACAGCCGCGCCAATGGCAACGACTTCATCAGGATTAACTCCCAAATGCGGTTTCTTTTTAAAGAAATCTTCTACTGTTTTTTGAACTAAAGGCATTCTTGTCTGTCCGCCAACTAAAATAATTTCTTCTATATCTTCAACTTTATACCCAGCATCATTTAATGCTTTTTTGCATGGTTCTAATGTGCCTTGCACTAACTCTCCAACCAATTCTTCTAATTTAGCTCTTGTCAATTTCATCACCATATGCTTAGGTCCATTCGCGTCAGATGTAATAAATGGCTGATTAATTTCTGTTTCAGATGATGTTGAAAGCTCAATTTTCGCTTTTTCAGCTGATTCTTTTATCCTCTGCAAAGCCATCTGATCTTTACTCAAATCAATTCCTTGATCTTTTTTAAATTCAGAAACAATATAATCAATGACTTTTTTATCAAAATCATCTCCGCCCAAATGAGTGTCGCCATTAGTGGCTTTGACCTCAACTGTATCTGCTGTAATATCTAGAACTGACACATCAAAAGTGCCTCCGCCTAAATCATAAACAACTATTTGCTGGTCTTTCTTTTTATCAAAACCATAAGCCAAGGCAGCCGCAGTCGGCTCATTTATAATCCGTTTTACTTTAAGTCCAGCAATTTCACCAGCGTCTTTAGTCGCCTGTCTTTGCGCGTCATCAAAATAAGCAGGGACAGTTATGACCGCTTCTTCAATTTTTTCTCCTAATTTTTCTTCAGCGTCTGCTTTTAATTTCTGCAAAATCATAGCAGAAACTTCTTGAGGAGTATGTTCTTTATCTCCCATTTTTATTTTTACCCCATCACCCGCTTTAACTATTTTATAAGACATTGTCTTAACATCTTCTTGTACTTCATCGTCGTCAAACCTTCTACCAATTAATCTTTTGATGGAAAAAAGTGTATTTTCAGGATTAGTAACCGCCTGTCTTTTAGCGACTTGTCCTGCAAATCTTTCACCAGTTTTTGAAATTGCTACCATAGAAGGAGTAGTTCTAGCGCCTTCTTTATTCTCTAAAACTTTTGGCTCTCCTCCCTCCATAACAGCCATACATGAATTTGTTGTACCGAGATCGATACCTAATATCTTTGACATATTTTATTTGTATATTCCCACTATTTCAGAATTTACTAAAATTAGTGAAAATTATATTATTAATAATTACTAATTTCTAATTATATTTTTGTCATCCCGCGCTTGATGCGGGATCTATCTGGATTCCGCGTCAAGCGCGGAATGACAAATTACTTTATTTTTGAAATTAAATGAATATCCGTACAAATCCGTTCCTAATCCGTGTTAATCCGTCTCCCCCTCTATTTCCACCTCCACTCCCTCAGGAATTTTTGTTTCAAAATTTAACTCTTCATTTGTATATGTTGTCCAATTTTCATCTTCTGCGTTTCTGTCTTGATTTTTATAAACATAAAACGCGCATCCCAGAATGATAACCGCTACTGTCCCGTAAAAAATCTTCGCAACGCTCCCCCCCCTTTACAAGGGGGGGATAAGGGGGGCTATTATTTTTTGATACATTTTTATTATTCATATAATTTATGTTATGTTAACCTTTATACTCTTTGGCTTTGATTCAGACGCCTTTGGAATCTGAACTTTTAATATTCCATCATGATAATTTGCTTTTGTATTTTCTCCAATAACATGTGTAGGCAACGGAACCGCGCGGTAAAAACTTCCTCTTTTAACTTCTTTTCTGTAATAATCTTTTTCATCAATTTCTGTCTTTTTTTCCATATCTCCTTTAATTGTTAAAACATCATTATCAATAGAAACATCAACCTTATTAGGATCAATACCAGCTAAAGGGACTTCTACTATTACATTATCCTTATCTTGATAAATATCAACGGCTGGAGCGAAACCTTTTGAAACAGCTGGCATAAAATCAGTAAAAAATTTGTCCATGTCCTC
>JBHPIX010000030.1:0-10523 GCA_042568285.1 Patescibacteria group bacterium
GGATTTTATTTCGTTTATAGACAAACAGAAAATTTTATAGCTGAAGAAATTATAAATTGGTTTTCTGTTATGACACTAATAATCATTTCTATTTTAGGCGCGATTATCGCATTAGTTTATGCTTGGTATCTTGCTATTGGAATAAAAAAACAAGATGCAGGAGATGAAAAGATGAAAGAAATAGCTTCTGCTATACGAAAAGGGTCAATGGCTTTTCTTAAGAGTGAGTATAAGGTTTTGTCAATCTTTGTAGCAGTTATTACTATTGTAATGTTTTTTGTGCCATCTTTAGGATGGAAATCTTCCATTCTTTTTGTTTTTGGAGCGTTATTCTCTGTCGGAGCTGGTTATGTCGGAATGCAAATAGCTACAATCGCTAATGTAAGAACAGCAAATGCTTGCAGGAAAGGAGAAAAGGAAGGATTAAATATAGCTTTTTCTTCAGGAAGTGTTATGGGATTAACAGTTGTAGGTTTAGGAGTTTTGGGAGTAGCAATATTTTATAAAATTTTTCATGATCCGCAGGTAATATACGCGTTTGGATTTGGAGCAAGTTTTGTAGCTTTGTTCGCTCGTGTTGGCGGAGGAATTTATACAAAAGCCGCTGATGTAGGAGCTGATCTCGTTGGAAAAGTTGAAGCGAATATTCCAGAAGATGATCCTAGAAATCCAGCTACAATAGCTGATAATGTAGGAGATAATGTAGGCGATGTAGCTGGTATGGGAGCTGATTTATTTGAAAGTTATGTAGAATCAATTATTGCCGCGATGGTTTTAGGAACACTGCCTGTGATGGCTGGATTTGGAGAAAAAGCCATAATTTTGCCTTTAGTTTTAGCGGCTGTTGGTATAATAGCATCATTATTCGGAAATTTTTTTGTTACAACCGCTAAAAATGTTTCTGCTGATAAAGCATTGAATAGAGGAATTTTTGGCGCTTCTGGAATTATGATAATTGCTTCTTATTTTACTATTAGATATGTTTTAGGAACAGGAGTTTATAATGACATAAATGCAATGAAAGTTTTTCTAAGTGTTATAACTGGATTGATCGCAGGCGTTGTTATCGGATTGATAACAGAATATTATACTTCAAGTAAAAATAATCCTGTTAAAAGGGTTGCTAAAGCGTCACAAACTGGGGCTGGAACAAATTTGATTTCAGGTTTGGGCTTAGGTATGATGAGTACAGTTGTTCCTGTAATTGCGATTTGTATAGCTATTTTAGCATCTTATAATTTTGCTGGACTTTATGGGATAGCTATTTCAGCTATTGGTATGCTTTCTACTTTAGGCATAACTTTAGCTACTGATACTTATGGTCCTATTGCTGACAATGCGGCTGGAATTGCAGAAATGGCTGGTATGGGAGAAGAAGTTAGAAAAAGAGCTGAAGGATTAGACGCAGTAGGGAATACAACAGCTGCGATAGGCAAGGGATTTGCTATTGGTTCTGCCGCTTTAACCGCTTTAGTATTATTCGTCAGTTTTGGCGAAGTCGCAGGTATTTCCTCAATAGATGTTACTCAACCTACGGTTATTGTCGGAATGTTTATAGGAGCAGTTTTAGCATTTTTATTTTCTGCTATGACAATGGAAGCAGTTGGGCGCGCCGCGCAGAAAATGGTAGAAGAAGTGAGACGACAGTTTAGAGAAATACCTGGAATTATGGAATATAAAGCAAAACCAGATTATGAAAGATGTGTAAGCATATCAACAAATGGAGCATTAAAGGAAATGATGCTACCAGGAATTATTGTTGTTGTTGCGCCTGTTTTAGTTGGTTTTTTTCTTGGAGCGGAAAGTTTGGGCGGACTTTTAGCTGGTTCTACTGTCACTGGATTTTTATTGGCTGTTATGATGGCTAACGCTGGCGGAGCTTGGGATAATGCTAAAAAGTATATTGAAGAAGGTCATTTAGGCGGAAAGGGATCAGACGCTCACAAAGCGGCTGTTACAGGCGATACTGTTGGAGATCCTTTTAAAGATACATCTGGTCCATCTCTTAATATATTGATTAAACTTTTGGCGATTATAGCTCTTATTATAGCGCCGATGTTATAAAATATGTTGATAGTTTTATAGATAGATAATATAGACGAATAAAAGCGGTTCAATAAGTTGGACCGCTTTTGTATTGACATTTTTTATTTTATGTGTTTAAATAGTATATTGGTATATTGGATTGATCTTTATAATAAAGAATAATTTTAAAAACGATATTATTACGTAATGCTGTGACCAGCCGTCGCTTCTGCTGAAGCTATGGCATGGCGAGGAAGGAAGGAGGAAAGAAACGATAATTTTAGGATAAACATTAACTGAAACTGATTTTTAAGAAAAGAAAGGAATGGAAAATGAAAAAGGCAAGAATTGTAGTTTTAAGTTTAGTAGCTTTTATTTGTTTTTTTGGAATTGCAAATGGGGAATTCAGTGATTATTTAGGCGGAGAATTTAGGAGTAGCGGGGTTTATTCCAAATTTTCTTCAGCTGTAGGAATTCCATATTATGAAAAATATGGCGGAGATGTTGGGATAGAACTAATTTTGAAGCCATTAGGGGTTTATGCAAGCGCTGGATTTTTGTCTCATTTTGGGGAATTGGATATAGAAAACGATAATCGATTTTCGGAGATTTGTATCTTAAATGTAGGGTGGAGGCATTTTACTGTCATAGATGAAATCCAATTTTCACGATTGGATATTGGTGTGACTAAGTGGGATTTTCCTGACTTTTTTGATAAGAAAGTTGAAAATGACATTGTAAAACTCCATGCGGAAACCGAAGATTTATTATGGCATAGCAGTGGGAATGTGAATTTTGTATCTTCTTTGTTGCGGGCGGAAGCAATAACACCAATTCAAAAAGGAATAGAAAATTTGAGCGGGATTAATGTGTATGGAGGATTTATTTATGAAATAAAGCCTTTAGATACGTTTAGCCTCTTCCAAGAGGCTGGAGCAGGATATGACAATGGTTCATTTGGCTATGAGCCTGCATGGAGCTTATTGTATAAAATTTTTAGCGAATTTAGTTATAAATTTTTTACATTGAGGGCTCCAGTTTTAAGCGCCGAATATGTTAATTTTAAGGATAAAGGAGATTACGATTATTGGCGTGATCAAAATTTATATTCTTATGGAGGAGAGATTGTTTTTAATTTTTAACATCAGCTTTATTAGCTGATTTATGGGATTGTCAACATAGCGACAATCCCTTTTTTTATTTGCTTTACTATTTGATTGTTTTTTGTTAAGCTTAACATAGTATCTATAGTTGTATTATTTTGAATTGTGTCCTTTTTGTCATTCCGCGCTTGACGCGGAAACCAGTGTTTAATTCAATGTTAGATCCCGCATCAAGTGCGGGATGACAAATCTAATTAGTTGGTTACAATTTAAAGTAATGCCAATATATACACATTAACTAGAAAAAAATATGAATAAGGAAATTTCTAAAACATATAATCCTAAAGAAGTTGAGGATAAAATTTATAAAAAATGGGAAGATGGGGGGTATTTCCAGCCTGACAATACCCCTCCCGCTGAATTGGCGGGCAAACCCTTCTCAAGGGGGGGGGCAAATGCATATTCTATTATTATGCCTCCGCCTAACGCTACTGGAACACTTCATCTTGGGCATGCGGCAATGCTTGCTTTAGAAGATATTTTAATCCGTTATCATAGAATGAAAGGCGATAAAACAGTATGGATACCTGGGACTGACCATGCTTCAATCGCAACACAAACTAAAGTAGAAAAAATATTAAAAGAAGAAGGAAAGACACGGCATGATTTAGGTCGCGATAATTTTTTAAAGAGAGTTAATGAATATGTTGATAATTCAAGAGATATAATTAGGAAACAGATAAGAAAGATGGGATCAAGTTGTGATTGGTCAAGAGAAGCATATACTTTAGATAAAATAAGAACTAAGGCAGTGCGAACAGTTTTTAAGATGATGTATGATGACGGATTGATTTACCGCGGGGAAAGAGTTGTTAATTGGTGTCCAAGATGCCACTCAACTTTGGCTGATGATGAGGTGGAATATAAATCTCAAAAAGCGAAGTTATATACTTTCAAATATAGTAAAGATTTTCCATTTGCAATCGCTACTACTCGTCCTGAAACAAAATTAGGCGATACTGCCGTAGCTGTTAATCCAAAAGACAAGCGATATAAAAAATATATTGGAAAAACTTATGAAGTTGATTTTTGCGGTATTCAGCTGAAATTAAAAATTATAGCTGACAGAAATGTAGACATGGAATTTGGGACAGGCGCTTTAGGTGTTACGCCAGCTCATTCAATGGTTGATTGGAAAATGGCGGAAGAGAACGATTTGGATATTATTAAAGTCATTGATGAAAATGGGAATATTAAAGATGGGTTTAACGAGTTTTCTGGCAAATCAGTAGAAGAAGCAAGAAAGCTTTTAGTGAACAAATTATGTGTTCAAGGGCTAATTGAAAAAGAAGAAGAGTTAGAAAATAATTTATCTTTATGTTATCGTTGCAATACTCCGATTGAGCCATTACCATCTTTGCAATGGTTTATCAATGTTGATAAAAAAATTTCAAAATATAAAAAATCAATTAAGGAGCTTTCAGTAGAGGCAGTAAAAACTGGATTCCCCTCTGGAGAGGGGGTAGGGGGTGTGTCAGGTAAGGATAAGATTAGAATTATACCAGAAAGGTTTGAAAAAAGTTATTTTAACTGGATGGACAATCTTCATGATTGGTGTATTTCTCGTCAAATTTGGTTTGGACATCAGATACCAGTTTGGTATAACGGAGAAGATATTTATGTTGGAGTGGAACCGCCAGAGAAAATCCCCCTGTCCCCCCTCACAGAGGGGGGAACTAAAGAAATTGATTCTGGCGAGGATTATGAATGGACGCAGGATACCGATACATTGGATACATGGTTTTCTTCTGGAATGTGGACATTTACGACAATGGCAAAAAATGCGGAGCAAATTCGTCTGGAAAATGGAAAATTAATAATTGACAGTGAAGATTTTAAGAATTTTCATCCGACCGCTGTGCTGGAAACTGGTTATGATATTTTATTTTTTTGGGTAGCGCGAATGATTATTATGACTACATACGCAATAGGTGATATTCCTTTTAAGGATGTATATCTTCATGGACTTATTCGCGACGAGAATGGAAAAAAGATGAGTAAGTCTTTAGGCAATGTAATTGATCCTTTAGATATGATTGAAAAGTACGGAACAGACGCTGTTCGGCTCGCTTTAGTAATTGGCACAACTCCAGGTAATGATATGAATTTGAGCGAGGAAAAAATAGCTGGTTTTAGAAATTTTACGAATAAATTATGGAATATTGCGCGATACGTGCAGAATTGTTATGACAAATGTCATACTGTTGAGGGTGATACTGCATGGGAGGAATACGAATTTACCGTATCGGATACGTGGATTTTAGGGAAATTAGAGCGTATTTTAGAAAATGTTACACAGGCGATAGAAAATTATGAATTTTCGCAGGCAGGTGAAATGTTACGAGAATTTACTTGGAATGATTTTGCTGATTGGTATATAGAAATTAGCAAGTTTGAAAAGGGAGAAGAAAAAGAACGAATATTAAAAATGATTATGCAAGATTTGTTAAAACTTTGGCATCCTTTTATGCCATTTGTTACGGAAAAAATTTGGGAAGAGATGGGAAATGAAAAAATGTTAATAGTTGAAGAATGGCCAAAACAAGAAAACAAAAAAATAATAAAACAAAAAAATAAAAACATAGATTATGACTTTGAGTTGGTAAAGGATATAATTATTTCTATCCGAAATGTGAGGGCGAAATATAATATTAAGCCGTATATAACTATCGCTAATGGGCGTGCTCAAGATAAAATTCAGATGTCTCAGAAGATTAAGGCTATAATTTATGCGGGTGATAAAAAAGAATTATTAGAATCGCAGGCTGAGTTGATAAAAAAATTAAGGACTGGAATTAGCGAATTGGAAATTAAAGAGAAAGGACCTAAAATTCGTAATGCAATTTATATTGCCGAAGCTGGAATTGAAATATATTTAGTCATTCCTGACTTTGATTTTAAAGCTGAGACAGAACGATTGGAGAAAGAAATTATGAAGCAGGAGAAATTAGTGGACAACCAAAAAAATAAGTTAACGAACACAAATTTTGTTCAAAGAGCGCCGGAAGCGGTGGTTAAAGGCGAGAAAGATAAACTTGCGACGTGGGAGAGTGATCTGGCGAAGATACGAGAGCAGTTGGAGCACCTTCGGTGATTGCCAAAAATTGTTTTTTGTAGTATAATAAAATATATGGCTAAGATAAATGAAGAAAAATATAAGAATGTTGTTTTATTCTTTGCTAATAAGGTGCAGAATAATACTTTAGGCAAGTTAAAAATGATGAAATTATTGTATTTTCTTGATTTTGATTTTTTTGAAAAATATGAAAAATCAGTAACTGGAGATGAGTATTTACGTTTTGAGAATGGGCCAGTCCCTCGCATGGCAGAAAAAATTCTAAAAGAAATGGCTGGTAATGAAATAAAAATAACTAAAAGGAAAATTGGCGCAGGGTATAATGACCAGCATCATATATCTCCTTTGCAAGAATTTGATCTTAAATTGTTTACAAAAGAAGAGCTTTTAATGATGGAGGAAATAGCTGATAAGTGGGAAAAATTTTCAGGCGCGGATATGAAAAATGCCAGCCACGGCGAAGCACCATGGATTGCTACTAAACCGAATGACATTATTGATTATAATTTAGCATATTATCGCAATAAATATGGTGAAATGAATAATGATGTATAAATATGGAAATTATTCGGCATCAAGCAATTAAAAAGGATTTTAAAAATTTAAGACGTTTCCCAGCGCCACAGGATTCATTAGAAGCATGGGAGCGTCTTTTTTGTTTAAAGGGATTAAATGAAACTCATGGAATTAAATTGTTTCCGGGATTCGGTGGCATTAAGATTTATAAAGCGAGAGTTATACCTTTGAAAGAAAGATGCGGAAAATCTAATGGATATAGAGTGGTTTTTCAGATATATGAAGTAAGTAAATGCAAAATTTTATTTTTTTCTAGACATGGCATATATAAAAGTGAAAATGAATTGATTAAAATTATTAAAGATCGTTTAAATGATAATTTATGAATAAGTTTAAAATAGCAAAAGAAGATGAGAAAAAGCGGTTAGATGTTTTTTTGAAGGAAAAATATCCTGATTTGTCGCGTAGTTTTTTACAGAAGCAAATAAAAAATGGCGAAGTTAAAGTGAACAACGAAATTTCCACAGTGCATCGGTTTTTAAAGGAAGGTGATTTTGTTTTTGCTGAAACACGCGAATCTGCACGAATTGAAAACGAATTAACACGAATAGAGGGTGAAGATGGAAAAGAGGGGGAAGAGAAATTAAGAAATTTTAAATTAGATATAATAAGTGAAACAGATGAATATTTAGTTATAAATAAGCCATGCGGATTGATTGTACATGCTGGCAAACCTCCCCTAACCCCTCCCCAGTCATTCGACGGGGCTATGCCTTCTAAAGGAGGGGAATCAGTTTGGACTTTAGCTGATATTTTGAAAAGAAAATATCCTGCAATCCTGAAAGTCGGAGAAGACAAACAAAGACCTGGAATTGTCCATAGATTAGATAAAGATGTGTCAGGAATTATGGTGATAGCTAAAACACAGAAAATGTTTGAGCATTTAAAAAATCAATTTAAAGAGAGAAAAATAAATAAAGAATATATAGCGCTGGTTTATGGGATTCTTCAAAAGCCAGAGGGTGTTATAAATTTTCCTATTGCCCGCAGTGAACAAAATGGAATTAAGATGGCGGCTCGCTCTGTCCAACAAGGAGGCAGAGAAGCTATAACTGAATTTACTGTTTTAAAACAGTTGTCTCACTGGACAGTCCTAACTGTGAAAATAAAAACAGGGCGAACACATCAGATTCGTGTTCATTTGAATGCTTATGGTCACCCTGTTGTAGGGGATAATATATATAAGCCAAAAAAATTGAAGTCAACTAAAAAATTTGGAGGCAAATTATTTTTGCACGCGCGGAAGCTGGGCTTCATGGATTTGAATGGACAATGGAAAGAGTTTGAGGCAAAAATTCCGAATGAATTTAGTGAACTCTTAATAGATTAACCTAGATTGAGGATCTCAGTTTGCTCTATTTTTATTGTCAAAATTAGTGATATATGTTATTATTAAATTAGTAATATAAATAATTTAAAAATTAAAAAAATATGGAAAATATAAAATCCCAAAAAAATGGGTTTACTTTAATTGAATTGTTGGTGGTTATAGCTGTCATCTCTCTTTTAAGCACCTTTGTTATTATTGGAGTAGATATAGCTAGAAGAAAATCCAGGGATACTAAAAGGGTAGCTGACATGAAACAATTAAAAACTGTTTTTAATTTATTTTTTAATGATAATGATCGTTTCCCAAATAGTGCGGATGACGGAGTAAGTAGCAGTGGCGAGGTAATAGGGGATAATAACGGACCAATAGAAACGGCATTAGCGCCTTATATGTCTATTGTCCCAGGTGATCCTCTTTGGGATGGTGGCACGTCGGATGACGATTTTTATTACGCTTATGATCCATCTCATGCGACTTGCAATTTTGTTATTTCTATTAATAGATTTGAAACACAAGCGGCGCTTGATGATTATGGAGGGCGAGATACATCTAGCGGAACAGATATGAATATAGACACAGCTCATTATAATTATTGTTATGTTTTTTAAATATTAATACTAGGCAAATATTCTTTAGGTTGCCCCTCGCTGGAATGAGAATATTTTTTATGCCTTAAACAGTTATCGCAATTATTGCAATTACCTGAATGGTCTTCTCCAAAATAGTCTAAAATATATTTTCGTCTGCATCCAAGATGATAAATAAAATTTTCCATCATATCAAGCTTTGAGTAGCTTCTTTTTTTCTTTTCTTGAAGAGCGTCAAATCCAATAATTTTATGAAGTTCATTATCTGATACTCTTTCTAAAAGTTTAACCTCGCTTCCTCTAAATGGAGGTTCATAATTAATAGCTCTTTCATCTTGCAATTTTTTCATCATTCTGGCGACACTGTCCCGTTTTATATCTAACTCTATTAGTAATTCTTCTATGTTAAGATTAAGTCCTTGTTCTAATTCTCCTGTATATTTTAAAATTAAATAATCCATTAGTTTTTTTTGTATTTTTGATCTGCCACTTATGATTTCTTGAACTTCTCTCTCAGGTTTAATGAATTTTAAGTAAGCTGTTATTTTTCTTTCTTGCGGTCTCTCTATGATACCGTGTTTTTCAAATATTTTTAAAACAGTGCTAACCGTCATTTCAGGAACACTCTCGCTTAACTGTTCAGTGATTTCTTTATAAGTGAATAATATAGGGTCATTTATTTGAGATTTTAAAATTGAGTAAATTTCTATTATTATTTTTTGATTTGGATTTTCTCCTTTTAAAAAGAATTCTCTTAAAAATCTATCTTGAAAATTATAAAATAAAAGGCAGTCAGCTGGAAGTCCATCTCGCCCTGCTCGGCCTGATTCTTGATAGTATGATTCTACTGTTCCTGGAATGTCAAAATGTATTACAAATCTAATATTAGATTTATCAATCCCAAGCCCGAAAGCGTTTGTTGCCACTATAATTTTCTTTTTTTCGTTCATAAAATCTTCTTGAATTTGTTTTCTTATCTGATTATCCATACCAGCGTGATATCCATAAGCTTGTATGCCATAGTCTTCTAAAAAGTTTGCCATGTTATCTACTTTTTTTCTTGTGCCCATATATATAATACCAGTACCGAGATTTTTTTTAGTAAAATCCAATATGTGTTCCATCTTTTCTGAATCAGAACATTTTTTAACATGATATTTTAAGTTTGGACGATCAAATCCAGTAACATAAATAGAAGGAGCATCTAATTCTAACTGTTTTTGTATGTCATCTCTTACTTCTTTTGTGGCAGTTGCAGTTAATGCTAGCACAGGAGGATTGCCTAACATTTTAATAGCATTTTTTAGCCATAGATAGCTTGGTCTGAAATCATGACCCCATTCTGAAATACAATGAGCTTCGTCAATCGCAAATAATGATACTTTAATAGTTTTTAGCTGTTCAGTAAATTCACGGCTATAAAATCTTTCAGGCGCAATATATAATAGTTTAGTATCGCCATTTTTTACAAGTTCTAATCTTCGCTGAATTTCATTTGGAACGATTGAACTGTTAATGAAGGTAGCTGGAATATTATTTTTTTGTAATTTATCAACCTGGTCTTTCATTAAAGCTATTAGAGGCGATATTACAATAGTTACTCCATCCATCATTAGGGCTGGGAGTTGAAAGCATAATGATTTACCTCCGCCAGTGGGCATAACTCCAATTACATTTTTTTTCTCCAAAATGTCATTGATAATTTCTTCTTGACCAGGCAGGAAACTGGCAAATCCGTAGTATTGTTTTAGTAATGATTTTAGCAT
>JBHPIX010000031.1:0-10333 GCA_042568285.1 Patescibacteria group bacterium
GTAGTAAAATTATTTATAAGCAGTGGCATAATTGCTTCTGTTTTTTAAATTGTTCTTTTTACTTTAAAGAAGAAAAATAATTTGGCTTTGAATATTTTATAAGAGGAGAAATGTTATGTTTTTTAAGAAAGATGAAAGATTAAAAGTTTTAGGAATTTGGCCGAAAATACCAATAACATATTGGAGCTTAACTTATGCGCTTAAATTTATAAGTTTGCCATTAATAAGACCCAAAAAAGCGGCTATCCCTCCAATCGGATTAGCCACGGTCGCTGCTATGTTTCCAAGAGATAGATATCAAGTGAAAATAGTTGATATGAATATTGACAATTTAACTAGACTGATAATTGGTGAGGCTGATTTAGTAATAATTTCTGGAATGCTTATTCAAAAAGAATCATTTACGGAGGTCGTAAGCGAGGCTAAAAAATTAGGCAAAAAAGTAATAGCAGGAGGTCCTTATGTTATGTCTTCTCATCAGGAGATTCTAAATGTAGATACTTTTATTTTAGGCGAGGCGGAAGTTAATTTTCCTCCATTTTTAGAAGATTTTAATAACGGTAGAATTCTAAAAAAATATTATAATGATCCTGCATTAGCTGATATGACCAAAAGTCCTTTGCCAAGATTTGATTTACTTAATCTTTCTAAATATGGAAGCGCCGCATTACAGATTTCGCGTGGCTGCCCATATCCTTGCGAGTTCTGCGATGTGATAGAGATGTTCGGTAATGAGATGCGCATGAAAACATCTCAACAGGTTATCGCTGAATTAAATGCTTTATATGATTTAGGATGGCGTGGAGCAGTTTTTATAGTTGATGATAATTTAATCGGGCATAAATCTAAGATTAAAAAATTATTGGCTATAATAGCAAATTGGCAGACGGCGCGTGGATATCCATTTGATTTTTTTACAGAAGCTTCAATTAATATGGCGACTGATGATGAATTGTTAAAATTAATGGCTTTAGCTGGAATTAATATGGTATTTATTGGTATAGAAACGCCAGAAGAAAAAACTTTAATATCAATGGGTAAAACTCAAAATTTAAAAATGGATATTTTAGAATCCATTTGGAAAATTCAGAGTTATGGAATTGAAGTTTCAGGCGGTTTTATAGTTGGTTCTGATAGTGACTCTTCTAATATTTTTCAACAACAAATTGAATTTATTCAGAATTCAGGAATTGTTATGGCAATGGTAGGATTGTTACAGGCATTGCCTAATACTAAACTTTGGAAGCGGTTAAAAAATGAAGGTAGGTTATTGCCAAGTTGCGCGAGCGGTAATAATACGCAGTTGGGTTTAAATTTTACGCCTATTATGGATCCAAAAGTTTTAGTAAATGGATATAAGGAGATATTAGCTAATATATATGAGCCTAAAAAGTATTTTGAACGATGCAGGACTTTTTTAGAAAGAGTAAATCCTCATCAAAATTCTGTCCGCAAAGTACGTTTGGAAGAGATATACTCTTTTGTTACATCGCTTCTTCGGCAAGGCAACCCAGGTTCAAGTTATTGGCAATATTATTTAAAATATCTAAAAGATGCTATAAGTATAAACCCTAAGCTATTTCCAGAGGCAGTTCGTCAAGCTATTATGGGGCATCATTTTTTTAAAGTCACAAAGCAGATTATATCTTCTGGCTAGTTCATTAAATAATATGGGGCTGATTTTGTAAATTTATATAAATTTATAATTATCAGCTCCTTTTTTAATAAAAAAACAGAGAAATCTCTGTTAAAAAAAGAAACGTAGGAAAGAAGTTTTTTTTGATGTTTGTTAAAACTTTTTATTACTTCTTTCCTACGTTAGGGATACTTTTTAAATGTGCGATTTTTTTTGCCTTGAGTTGATATTTTGAATAAATAACAAATAACAAATGTTGTTTATCAACCCAAGGCAATTTGACTGAAAAAGGATGATAGCCTTATCAATTTAATTATAGCGCATTTTTTTATTTTGTCAATAGATGTGATATAATAGATTATATGGGCATAGAATTAAAATATTTAGAAAAAATTAAACAATTAGCTAAAAATATAGAGAAAAATGTTAAATTGATGGAAGTTTGCGGAACTCATACGCAAGTTATAGCGCAGTACGGAATAAAGGCAGTTTTGCCAGAGAATATTAAGTTAATTTCAGGTCCAGGATGTCCTGTATGCGTAACATCTCAAAAAGATATAGATGCTGTTGTTGCTTTAGCTATCTCTGGAATTCCAATTGCCACTTATGGAGATGTGATTAGGGTTAGAGGAAGCGATATGAGTTTAGCAGAAGCAAAAGAGCAGGGAGTTAATGTTAAAGCAGTTTATGGGATTGAAGAGATTTTTAAATTAGATAAAAAAACAGTATTTTTTGGCATTGGATTTGAAACAACAACACCAATGAGCTCTTCAGCGGTTAAAAGAGGTATTTGTCTTTATTCAGCGCATAAATCTTTTGTTCCTGCTATGAAAGCTCTTTTAGGCAATGGAGAAATGGAAGTTGATGGATTAATTTCTCCCGGGCATGTAGCGACAATAACCGGATCAGATTCTTTTAGATGTTTAAAAAATAAAAAAGGAAAAAATATTTCTCAAGTAATAACAGGATTTGAATTGGAAGATGTTTTAATTGGAATAATAATGTTATTGGAACAAATATTAGAAGGAAGGGCAGAAACAGAAAATGAATATAAAAGAGTTGTTTTGGCAGAAGGAAATTTAAAAGCGTTAAAATTGATAAATGAGGTATTTGAATTGGAAGAGAGTGAATGGCGCGGGCTTGGTAGTATCCCAGATACTGGGTTTAAAATGCGAGAAGCATTTAAGGAAAGAGATGCTAAGATAGTCCATAGTAGCATACTTGGGAGAGTTAGATCTGGTCTAGTAGAATATTCTAAAGGCTGTTTATGCGGAGAAGTTATCAAAGGCAATATTGAGCCAAAAAATTGTCCAATGTTTAGAAATAAATGCAGTCCAGATAATCCTCAAGGTCCTTGTATGGTTTCAGTTGAAGGATCATGTTATATTGCATATTGTCAAGTAGATTTTTAATTTTAGTTGTGGTAAACTATAAAAAATATATGAAATCATATTTGGCATACCCAAAAACTGTCATTCCCGCGAAAGCGGGAATCCAGTGTTAATGACTGGATCCCGCGTCAAGCGCGGGATGACATAAACTTGATATAAAGTGTTTTCAATTTTTATCTTAGTTGCGCCAGTCTTATAGTTTACCCAACATTAGTTAATATAGAGTATATATGCTATTATTGATAGATAAGCCAAAGGGAATAACTTCTCATGATGTAGTTGATGAATTAAGAAAGATTACGGGTATAAAAAAAATTGGGCATGCTGGCACATTAGATCCAATGGCTGAAGGGCTTTTGGTTGTTGGAATTGGCAGGGAATCTACAAAAAAATTAGGTAGTATTGCAAAAGATACAAAGAAAATTTATGAGGCAAAACTTTTTTTAGGTAAAGAAACTGATACTTACGATGCTGATGGTAAAATAGTTTCTGAAATAGAGAATTTTTTGCCACCGTCTATAACTGTCATTGAAAAATTTTTAAATAAATTTAAAGGCGCAATTTCACAGCTTCCTCCAAAATTTTCCGCCATTAAAATTAAAGGCAAAAAAGCTTATGAATTAGCGCGTAAAGGCGAAGAGGTAAAATTGGAACCGAGAAAAATAACTATTTATAATATTAAAATTTTAAAATATTGTTTTCCAATTTTAAGCATAGAAATTGAATGTTCCTCAGGAACTTATATAAGAAGTTTGGCTTATGATATTGGAAAAGAATTAGGTTGCGGCGCGCATTTGTCAGGGTTGCGCCGAACTGTAATAGGCGAATTTAATTTAAAAAATGCTGTGAATTTAGAAAAATTAACATGTAAAAATTGGAGGGAATATGGATTTGAAATAACATCTTTATAAAATGGGAAAACTTAATTAGCAACTTCCCACCTCTATGATGGGGATAGGGGGATGTTTCAAAAAGAATTCCCACGCCAAATCGGCGCGCAGGCCTGTCCCCCTTTACTAAAGGGGGAATTATGACTAATATGAAAAAAATCAATCCGCACATTTTTAGAGAATATGATATTAGGGGGCTTGCTGAAGAAGATTTAACAGATGAAGTTGTTGAACTGATTGGAAAATCTTTTGGCACTTATATAAAAGGCAAAGAGATTGTTGTTGGTATGGATAATCGTTTAAGTTCTGAAAGGATTAAAAAAGCTTTAATTAAAGGATTAACATCAGTAGGCAAAGATGTTATTGATATTGGTCTTTCAATAAGCCCAATTTTATATTACAGTTCTATATTATATGAAACAGCAGGAGCTGTTATGGTAACAGGTTCTCATATTCCAGCGCAATATAATGGTTTAAAGTTTACCGCAGAAAGGCATCCTCTTTTTGGAGATAATATTCAAGAACTTTTTAGAATAATAAAAAAAGGAGAATTTACGGATGGTTTGGTTGGTAAAATTAAAACTGAAAATCCAGTTTCTCAATACGAAGAAGTTTTAAAGAAAAAAATTAAATTGAATAAAAAATTTAAGGTAGTATTAGATTGTGGTAATGGCGCGGCTGGATTTTTTGCGCCAAATGTCCTTAAAAATTGGGGATGTGAAGTTATACCTTTATATTGTGAATCTGACGGTAGATTTCCAGTTCATAATCCTGATCCTACCAAGATAGATGCTTTACAGGAATTAATTGCTACTGTCAAAAAGGAAAATGCTGATCTTGGGATTGGTATTGATGGAGATGGAGATAGATTGGGTGTAATAGATGAAAAAGGGGATATTATTTGGGGAGATATGTTACAAATTTTGTATCAAAGGGAAATACTTGCGAAGAATCCAGGTGAGAAAGTTATTATTGAAGTTAAATGTTCACAAGCTCTATATGATGATGCTATTAATCATGGTGGCAAGCCTATGTTTTGGAAAACAGGCCATTCTTTAATTGAGGCGAAAATGTTAGAAGAAGACGCTTTAATGACAGGAGAAATGAGCGGGCATTTATTAGAGAATGGAATAAAGCGACCTATTAAATCTGAAAAAATATTTTTATCATTGGGTTATAAATGGGATGACATTATAACAATAAGCCATTTAGATATGGAAAATTATTTAACAGGAGAACCTGTTCAAGCTCCTGTTACTCAGCTTTCCTCTCAATTAACTCCTTCATCAGGTATTTTAAAATTATATTTATCTAATGTTTCTTCACAAGAAAAAATAGTTCCAACTGGAGCTATTTCTGAATTCACTGAAATAATATTGCTTAGCCAAGAAGGAAATGTTTATATTGACTATATAATAGTTTCAGCTACAGGAATTATAAGTAATGAAGATGTAAGCAACGTATATTTAAGCGATAAGGAAGATAAAACATTTAATTATAAAACATATTTGAACAATAAAAAAGCAATTTTTCATTTTTCTCCTCAATTACATTTAAAACAAGGCGAAAGAAAAACATTAACTATAAAAGCTGGATTAAAATCAAATCCAAGTTCCTCTTATAAAAGTATTTCTTTTGGAATTAGTTCTTCTCTTGATATTGGGACAAAAGCAATACTTAAAAGCGGTTTCCCTATTCAAGGCGATCTAAAACAAATTCGTTATACTTCAGGTATTTTAGGAGAAGCTGAAATAACCTCAATGCCGATAAATTGCTCTGCGACCCATATTAATAAAGGAGCTAAAAATCAAAATTTAGGAAGCTTTAAATTCTCTGAAAAGTCAGGCAATGAGGATATTAGCATTACTGAAATTCAATTACGGGTTCAAGGCAATATTGATTATACACACTTAATGAATATTGATTTAGTAAGTGATAAAGGCAAAATTTTAGCTACAGCCACATGGCTTAAAAAAAACAAAACAGTTAGATTTGACTTGCAAAAAAATCCTTATACTATTAATAAAAATTCTTCTCGTATACTGGCGATACAAGGAGATATCACTAAAACAGGCGAAAGAGAATTTAGATTTCTTATTGAAAAATCAGAAGACATAATAATTATTGGAGAATCTTCAGAATATGAATTGATTCCAACTGCGTCCCAAGAAGATAAAAATTATCCGATTGGATTTATCCGAGCTGATAATTATAATAAATTTATAATTAATAAAGGAACTGTTTTAGCATATTTAAATAATAATTCTCCAAAAGAAATTATATCTGGAAGTAAAAATGCGCTTTTGGCTATCGGTGAAATAAGAGCGGCCAATGCTGATATAAAATTAAAAAATATAAAATTAGAAATAAATTTCTCTGGGACTCCTTTAATTGGCGCGATCGATTTTATAAATACTAAAACAAAAGAAGTATTTTATCGTATCGGTTCTGATATACTTTTAAATAATAATGTTATTGAAATGCAATTGTCTCCTGCTCAATATATTAAAGCGGGCGAATTCTTAAATTTTGAGATTAGATCTAATATATCAAAAGAAACAAAGCCATCAGATAATATCTTAATTACTTTAAGCAACTTTGGCTTTGAAAATATTCCAAATGGCGAATATATAATAAAAAATGAAACAATAAAAAGCAATATTTTAACAACTAAAACATCTGCTTTATTCATTACAGCCAATGAAAATAATTATGATTATACAGCAGGCGCTGAAAAAGTAAAAATTGGAAATTTTACAATACAATCAAATCATTCCGAAGATATTTATATTGAAGGAATAAGTATTAAATCTATAGATGGATATGATATGCTTGCATATACAAATGGGTTTCATAATCTTAAAGTATCATTAGGCGGACGAACGACCATAATTGAACAGCCTCTTGCAACGCCAGCTGAATTTATATTTAAAAAATACAGACTACCTGCTGGACGTTCAGTTAATGTTTTAATATACAGTGATACATATCCAATTGTCGCTGGCAAAAAAGTTTCTATGTCAATAACTGGGATAAATGCTTATGGAGCTGAATCTAACTGTATTCCAATAATAGAAGGATATTGCGCGACTAGCAATTCAATTAATTTTTCGTCGCTGGAATTAAATATTGAAAAAAATTCTAATTTTCAAGGCAACAATATATCATGCGGAGAAAATATAAAAATCGCAAGTTTTAAATTAATAAATACTGGCAATGAAGATATAAAATTAAAAAAAATCAGCATAGAGCCGACTGAAACATCAAAAAATATATCTTACAGCAATGGATATTCAAACCTAAAATTAATAAATAATATTACAGGTAAGGATATAACAAAAATAAAAAACCCTTTGCCTAGCATAAATATATTTAATAAAAATATTAAAATTAAAAAAGGCGAAAGTCTATCAGTTGATATGTATGTGGATATAAATAATTCCGTTGACATATCTGAACATCTACAGATTGCCATAAAATCTATAGAAGCATACGGATATTCTTCAAAATTATCCGTCTCTACTTCAAACCTACCATTAACTTTGCAAAAAGTTGATATGGTATGCTCTAATTAAGGACGCACCAAAAAATATTTTTGTCATTCGCACTTAATACGGTTGTCATCCCGCAATCCCGCTTAGTGGGATATGCGGGATCCAGTTCTTACAATGCAAACTATTCTAACTCAATTTTCCTAATTTTTGAACTCTGTCCACATTTTAACTTTATCCATATAGCATTTTTTGGCAATATTTCCTTTACTTTCTTTGGCCATTCTACAATAGAAATTGTGTCAGGTCTGCCAAAATATTCTAATGCTCCTATATCTTTTAGCTCACTTGCGCTATTTAGTCTATACGCATCTATATGACAAATGTATTTTATTTTACGCAAATTGGTTCCACAGCCACTCCTATCGTCGTGGACTATGGAACCAGCTCTACTTACTTTGTATATTTTCATCAATACAAAAGTAGGGCTATTAACAATTTTTTTATACCCCAACGTTTCAGCAATGCCTTTTGTTAGAACAGTTTTGCCAGCGCCTAAATCACCTTGTAAAGCTAAAATTTCCCCTCCTTTTAATTTGGAAGCTATTTTCTTTCCGATTGCTTTTGTTTCATTTTCAGAGTGTGTAATATATTTCATATCATGTTAATGTTTCGTGTTAATTCGTGTTCACCCGCCCGAACGCTGTCATAGGCGGGCGGGCATTCGTGTAAATTCGTGTCAAATCACCCAGTTGGGATTTACTTTAATTCCTACTGGTGGCTTCTTCGCGCAAGCAGGTTTTGCTTTATATCTATAATATGCGGCTACTCCGATCATAGCGGCATTGTCTGTACACAATTTTTGTTCAGGGACTTTAAATTGAATCCCTAATTTTTCTTTGACAGCTTCAGCAAGCTGTTTTTTTAATTCTTTATTTGCCGCAACTCCGCCAGCTAATAAAACTGTGTTAACTTTATACTTTTTTGTAGCTTTTATAGTTTTAGCAACTAATACATCAATTGCAGATTGCTGGAATTCTGCGCAAATATTTGATATAACTTCTTTATTTAATTTTTTCTTTTTTTCTAAATCTTTAACTAGATATAAAACAGCTGTTTTTAATCCAGAAAAACTAAAATCAAAATCATTGCTATTTATCATTGGACGAGGCAGATTAAATTGATGACTATACTTCACACCCCCCTCTAACTCCCCCCTCCGAAAGGGGGGAGAATAGGCTCTCTCCCTAAATTCCAAATCGCTCCCCCCCTTAATAAGGGGGGGATTAAGGGGGGGGATATTTTCAGCCATTTTTGAAATAATGGGTCCACCGGGATAACCTAATCCTAAAAGCTTTGCAACTTTATCAAACGCCTCGCCAGCAGCGTCATCTCTTGTCTGCCCGATAGTTTTATATTTAAGATGATCTTTCATTAAAATTAGTTGTGTATGCCCTCCGCTAACCACCAGCGCCAATGCTGGAAATTTAAGATTCCCCCTCCTTACTAAGGAGGGGTCAGGGGAGGTCAACCAATTCGCGTATATGTGCCCTTCAAGATGATTAACTTGCAATAATGGCTTTTTCCAAACATAAGCAAGAGTTTCAGCAGTTTGAGAGCCAATCAAAAGAGAAGACATTAAACCAGGTCCTGCAGTTACTGCTATCAGATCTATATCAAATCTCCCACCCCCACCTAACCGCCCCCTCTGGCAAGGGGAGGAATAGCTCTCTTTCAACGCCTCGTCAATAACTGGAATAATATTCAAAATATGATTGCGCGCGGCAACCTCTGGCACAACTCCGCCATATTTTTTATGTATATCTATCTGCGATGAAACTACATTAGACAATATTTTCACTTTACCTCTATTGCCCTCTATAACAGAAGCTGATGTTTCATCACATGAACTTTCTATAGCTAGTATTCTCATATGTATAGTGGTATTAATTTAAATTGCACCCCTTTTGTCATTCCGCGCTTGACGCGGAATCCAGCATAGATCCCGCATCAAGTGCGGGATGACACATTGTATCAAGTAGTTACAATTTTAATTATGATCACTATATTATCTTACCATACTTAAATTCAACGCGCACTATTGACAAAAATAAACAAATCTGCTATCCTAAAAAATCACAGTTCTGTAAAAACTAAAACCACTAACATAACTTTAAACATTTAAAAAGGAGAAAAGATGTCAAAATTAAAAATGCAAACGAAATTAGTATTAAAAGATGATGTAATAAATGGATTTTCATTTTCTTTTAGCTCAGCTTTGCTAAAAGAGCTAAAAAAATTAGTAACAAATAATCAATGTATTATTAGCAAGAATTCAACATGTATACATGCCGATGTTCTATTCTATAAATACACTCCAATAGATAGCTCTATTATTTCATACTTATCTAAACAGGTTAATCTTGACATAGACTCAGATGAAGGCACTAATAAAATTATTGAAGATTTTATAAAGCACACAGAAGATTTTTTAGATATTTTTATAGAAAAATAAAATGTCAACTCCCCAAATTGTAAGTTTATTTTAATTTGCAATTTGGGGCTTTTTTTTACAAAAAAAAATCAGGCAAGAGACCTGATTTATAAAAATTAAATTTTATCAGAAAAAACTTTATGCAATTTTAGGTTGCATAGCATTCATCCTAACCTCTAATTTATTAACCTTCTGCTTAAGCTTTTGCACATCATCATTAACAGCTAATATATCTTCAGTTGACATATTCTTAACAGTATTAATAAGCTCTTTCAAATCATCCCTTATACCTGTCATCATTGATCTTAGATGAGTAAACATATCTTCCAATTTTATATCTAATCTATTTTCTAAATCAACCAAATCATCTTTCGTTGCCATTCTATTTTCTAAATTAGCCAAATCATCTTTCGTTGCCATTCTATTTTCTA
>JBHPIX010000032.1:0-10090 GCA_042568285.1 Patescibacteria group bacterium
CCTTGCTTCACTTTTAGCTTCTGGATTCGTTTGCACGATCATTTGAAGCCAATGCTTTGTTTCTTTTGCTTCTTTTTGGCAAATAAAAATCTTATTTCTAAAATCCTTTTTTGAACTAGCAGAATTAGCCTCTCTATAATTCGCCCCTATTGAAGTAGCTGATCTAATTAATTGCTTTATAAGTGACTCGTTATAAATATCTCTCTTTAGTTTCTTTAAAAATCTTATCACATCCTCTCCATATTTAGACGTCCTGTCTTCTAAATCAAATCCAATTTTATTCGTTTTATTATTTGTCATTTATAAATTTGTTATTTTTTTAATCCGCCGATTTGGCGGATGTTATTTGTAATTACTCTTATATCCGTGTCCATCCGTTTCCAATCCGTGCAAATCCGTTATAGCCCCTACATCCCCTCTATCTTCCCCCTAAGCGCGTCCCTCACTTCAGTTTGGTCTTCAGGAAGCGCGTCCATAGTTTTTTGATAATAAATTTTTGCGTCTTGATTATATCCCAATTGCTCATAAACCATTGCCAAAGAGTAAAGCGCGTCAGCATAATTTGGATCTAATTCAAGAGCTTTTTGAAACAACAATCCCGCCATCTTAAAATCATTCTCCTTTTTCGCTGTTTCAGCCGAAGCAGATTGCTCTAGTTCAGGGGTGTGTTCCTCCTCTTCTTGCTCCTCTTCCTCTCCATCTTCACCTTCTTCAACATCCCCCTCGCCTTGCAGGGAACTAATTAACTCATCCTCCCCCATTCGTGCAGATTCGTCCTCCAATTCGCGCTCGCCCGCCGTATCGGCGGGTTGATTCGTGGTTTCAGCAGAAACTCCCCGATTGTAGTATAGTCGCCCTAAATTAAATGGATAAACAACATTATCAGCATTTAATTGATAAGAAACTGATATATATTGAATAGCTTCATCTAAATTCCCCAATTTTTCTTCAAGTCTGCCTAAAGCATCATAAGCAACGGCTAAATCTCTTTTTAATTCAATAGCCTTTAAAAAATTTGTTTTAGCGTTATCATAAAATTTCTTTTTAGCCTCCAATTGATCTTCTCCGTTAACTAAATCAGCTTTTGCTTCATTAATTACTCCCATCCGCATTCTTAAAGCTGGATTAAGCGGATCCAAATCAATTGCTTGTTTATAAGCCGCTTCAGCTTCATTAAGCATTGTTGGATCATATCTAACAATAAATTCAGCTAACACTCCCAAATTTTCCCAGCTAAACGCGCTTGATGGCATTAGTTCAATCGCTTTTTTATGCAAACTTAAAGCGTTTGTCAAAAAATTCTGCGCCTTATTCAAATCCCTATTTTCATTATTCATTTCCTGATCTCCAAGCCGAGCCATTAAATCTCCTAATTTTTGATAATACATTCCTTGATACGGATTTAATTTTATTGCTTTTTGTATTTTATAAACAGCCACCTCTTCTATTTCGCTTGTCATAGCGTCTTTTGCGTAAATATCAGCTATATACACTTTTCCTAAATTAATAAAAATCAAAATCATCGCGCAACTTAAACAAATAAAAGTAAATGAAAGCGCTAGCGCGTATTCTGGCTTAACATTATATGAAAGTTCAAAATCTTTAAAATATTCTTTTTTATCTAAAGCGATAACAGCCATGCCTAAAGATGCGATTATAGCGCAGAAAACAATTAATGTTCCTGATGTTAAATACATCATTATATCAATGCCTAAAGCAACAGATGCCGAAAACAACGCGATGTATAGAAAATTATTAGATCCTTTTGAAAAATCCCCCCTGTCTCGACTGGCGCGAGCCAAGGCGGACTGTCCCCCCCGCCCGACTGAACCGTCGTTCGGGCGGGCCTCACTGAGGGGGGCACTAACTGAGCCAATGCCTCTAGTTCCTCCTTTTGTAAATGCGCTAGACGAATCAATTCCTCTAGTTCCCCCCTTTGTAAGGGGGGACAGGCCTGCCCGCCGTATTGGAGGGGGGATTTCCCCATTCGTGTTCCCCAGAACAGAATATACAACAACACCAACATAAGCCAGTAAAAGCAAAATAAAAGCGACTATCCCGATAATTCCAATTGTTCCGACAGCTTCATAAAAAAGACCTGTCGCTTCAGAAAAACGTGTATTCCAAAGCGCGTTTTGATTAAAAGTTTCAGGTCTATATTTATTAAACGCATATCCAAAATTACCCATTCCTGTTCCTAAAAAATATTTATCTTTAAATGTTTCTTTTGATATTGTCCATGAAGCGCCTCTAGCAAGCCCTATTTCAGTAGGCAATTGTCTTAAATTGATCGGTGGTTTTCCTATAAAGATGTAAACTAAAATTATCGCGAATAATACAGAAGTAATTGTAAATATTTTTTTCTGCACATTAACTAATCCTGACATACATAATATTAAAAGTATGCCAAGCCCTATGATTAAACTTACTAAAGAAATATAATTGCCTAATACAAATATTGAGAATAAACATCCAGCGAGCAAAATGTATATAATGGAATTTTTGAGCCACTGCATTATCCGCGAGGAAGCAGAAATATCCCCCTCGCCTCGCTGGAGCTTTAGCGAAGCGGGCTGTCCCCCCTCATAGAGGGGGGCACTAACTGACTCAACTTCCATAGTTCCCCCCTTTTTAAGGGGGGTCAGTCCGCCTTGGCTCGCGCCAGTCGAGACAGGGGGGATTTGAAATTTGTCGCCTCCCCCCAGCACTCCCAGCAAAATCAATATACTCGCGCATATAAACATCTCTAAATTACTAATCATTCCGATAGTGTTAAATCCTGCTTGTTCAGTTATTGCATTAGCCCATGCAGGCGATGAAAGACCGAATATTCCCATTATACTGCCTATTAAATTTATTGAGAAAAAATTCAGAATGGCAAAAACAACAACTATGCCTATTGATAAAATTAAAGAAAAAGAAATAATTTTTACCCGTTTTTTATTTATATTAGAAACTAAAAGCCAATAGAACATTGCGATTAACAGAACTCCAAAAAAACTTTTTACAGGCATATTATATCCTCCAAGAAAGCTGTTCCATTGATTGACAGAGAAGAATCCGTTTATCAACATTACCACTAAAAATATAATTATCGGAATATCTAAAGGAGTTTTCTTTATAATGATTTTACCTTGTAAAATAGCTTTAAGTATCCATGCGAAAAGACCGATCAAAGTTACAAAATAAAAAAATATTTGTTTTTCATAAGCCATTCCCTGCAATGTCAAACCAGTGAAAAACAATGGGACTCCTAAAAATATTAAAGCAAAAGATAATGTAATCAAAGCATCGCATATTTTTACAATAAACGGATGACCGCCCGCTTTTGTAGAGGTAAATTTGCTTCCATAGTTCCCCCCTTTGTAAGGGGGGTCAGTCCGCCTTGGCTCGTGCCAGTCGAGACAGGGGGGATTCTTAACTAAACCTTCCCCCTGTCCCCCCTCACTGAGGGGGGCACTTGCTAAGTTAGTTCCCCCCTTTTCCTCATTTTTCTTTGTGATTTTTAATTTCGGCATATACGGTATTATTATTTATTTTAAAATTATAATTCTTAATTATAATTCTAAAATTTTTTATTAAAAAACTTCAATGTCATCCCGTACTTGCCCGCCGATTCGGCGAGGCTTGATACGGGATCTATATATTATTTTACCTTATTTTAGGATTTAACTCAAACGGGGGGCAACGGATTCTCACGGATTGACAACGGATTTTCACGGATGCGTTTAAGCAAGTTTGTTAATTTTTTGGATAAATGATTTTTTATCATTGGTGTATATATTTCTTTGAATAAATAATTTTTCTGTGCAAAAATTTACTAAATATCCAATTTCATAAATACTCACTCTTAAATATGATCTATGCTGGTCTATATCTTGTTTTGTTATAAAATTTGTTGCTTTTATTTCTATAATTATTTTATCTTCTATTATAAAATCAGGAATATATGTTCCAAGTATTTTACCTGTATCAAATGAATATATGTTTATTCTTTTCTGTTCTTCAACTTTTAATTCTGCTTGTTTTAATTCTTCTGCTAATGCTTTTTGATAAATCTTTTCTTTTAATCCCTTACCATACTTATTTGCTACATTATATATACATCCCCTTACTTTATACGATAATTGTTCCTCCAATAATGCCATATAACTTAATACTAATACTAATTATCTTGATCACATCCGTGAAAATCCGTTCCTAATCCGTGTATATCCGTTATAAACTAAGATTCCCTTTTCTAACCTCTCTCTATTCTACTGCTCCCGATTATACCGGAAAGTAATTTCACCCAAATCCGCCGTGTCCCCATTATCCGCAGTTAGTTTAATTTGGAAAGTTATCCATTTTCTTGCTGAAGAAGTTGAGGCGTCAAAAGTAGGCGAGCCAGAATATGCCACGTTCGTTTCTGTCCATGAAGCATTTTGCAATGTTATAGGTTCGCCAGTAAATGAAACAGCTCCGTTGTCTGTGTCTAACATAGTAAAATCAACTGCGGTATTGCCCGAAGTATCGCTCACTCTATTAAATATCTTGAAATCATAACCAGTATCAAATCCATTGAAATCTTCTGGCACAAGCCATCTTACTACTATATCATAATCTTGATTATCAGAAGATGTTGTCCAGCGATAGTAATTATGATAATTTGTTCCATCATAATCAGATGACAAAGTTCCCGCGTTATTTGTTCCATCAGCATAATAAACTGAATTCGCGTATTCTGGAGCTAATGACACTGATTCTGGTTTGTATGTTACTGTTAATGCGGCTGATGACAAGTCTATTGTTCCAGTGGCTGTTCCTGTTGTGTCTATTTCCCAATTAGCTGACACAATTTCAACAGTACGGCTGCCTTCGCCAAGTGTGATATTTCCAGAACTATTTATGCTAAATACTGTTGTTCCGCCATCTTTAAATTCCACAATATTGCCAGCCCCATCTTGTCTTACTGTTAAAGCTGTTTCACTATCATTTGCCTGCACTGCTAATTTAGATTCTGGAGTTGATGAACCTATTCCTACATCATCATATTCATTTACATACAACACAGCTTCTCCTGTGGAGGACGCTATATTCATTAAAGGTGTTCCTGCTGTTCCTTCCACTGATAAAGTTGTAAGCGGGGTGGTTGTGCCGATGCCGACGTTGCCGTCATTACCTAAAACCATCACATCTTCTAAATTGGTTATCCCATCCGGGTCAGCAAAATAAAACCTCGCATAATCGTTAGGAGAAGTAACAGGAGTTATGCCAAATATTTTATTCACACCCACAGCTGCAGTTCTATCAAGGACAAGGAAATCAAGGTATGTAGACGATTTAATTGTAAGGTTAGATATAGGCCCCGCCGTCCCAATCCCCACGTTCCCAAACTCATCAACATACAACGCAGACTCGCCAGTGGAGGACGCTATATTCATTAAAGGAGTGCCAGCTGTGCCTTCTACCGATAAAGTTGTAAGCGGGGAAGTCGTCCCGATGCCGACGTTGCCTGAGTTGTCTATTACCATTTGAGTCGCAGTATTGGTAACAAAACTCATTTTGTTGTCATTATTATCATAATCAATCATACCTATATCACCATCGTTTTTATTTCCAAAACTTATTATTGCATTTGCTTGTGTTCCAGCTGCTATTGCTATACCTGCATTGGCACCTGTTGAATTATTATTGGCAAAAATAGCAACTTCTCTGGTTGTATAAACAGCTTCTCCTTCAGCATCTCCTGTTTGCCCTATTACATGCAAAGGAACCCCCGGCTCCCCAGTCCCGATGCCCACCTTCCCAAACTCATCAACATAAAATGCGGACGCGCCTGTGGAGGATGCTATGTTAAATAATGGAGTTCCAGCTGTGCCTTCCACTGATAAACTTGTAAGCGGGGAGCTCGTCCCGATGCCGACGTTGCCGTCTTCTCTTAAGACCAATTGACTTGTACCAACAGTACTTGTATAAAGTTGGATAGCATCAAGAGTGCTGTCCCAACGTAAACCGCCATAATCACCTCCACTCGAAGAATCACCAAATAAAAAGCGAGGATTGCCTCCAGAGTTCCAAGAATAGAAATCTCCACCTGTGCTTCCGCCAAAGTCAGAACCTATCTGCAGTTTCGCCACAGGCGCCCCCGTCCCAATCCCCACCTTCCCAAACTCATCAACATAAAGCGCAGACTCGCCAGTGGAGGACGCTATATTCATTAAAGGAGTGCCAGCTGTTCCTTCCACTGATAAACTTGTAAGCGGGGAGGTCGTGCCGATGCCGACGTTGCCAGTAGTATCCTGAACTGTCAACCTCACTGTCGAAGAACTCCCATCCTCACGAATGTAAAAATTATTATCATTAGCAGCCATTGAGTTCACGCCAAAATCCCATCTGGTTGCACCTCCTCTCTGAAAAAATAACAATGATCTATCATTAATACCAGAACCAGTTACTGTAATTATTTCGCCAACACTACCAGAACTTCCACTTATATGTAAATCTTCCCCAGGCGCCGCCGTACCAATCCCCACGTTCCCGTTATCTAACACCGTGAACTTTTCCGCATCAGCAGAATCAGAAATAGCAAAAGCTCTTCCTGTTGTTGTTCCTGCTCCTTTTACAGATAACAGCGCCGATGGGCTCGTCGTCCCAATCCCAACATTTCCAAACTCATCAACCACAAAACTTGTGGCAGTGGAAGATCCAATAACAAACGAATTCTGACCTGCTGGCGCGTTTAAAGATAATAGTCCTAGCGGGGAGGTCGTGCCAATTCCGACTTTCCCACTCCCCAATATTGTCATCTTTTCAGACAATGTCTGTAATGTTGTGCCTGATGATAATGTAGTGCCTGTTAAAAATGAAATCGCGCTAGCCCCCGCGCCTTTACCTTGACCAGAAGTTAAAATTAAATCACCGCCAGCTAAATCAGATGTTCCGACTGCGGCAGTTTGCATATATATATCGTCGCTCAAAACAGCCGCGTAAACATTGCCATTTGGCGCGGCTACTATTCCATACCAATTTCTAGTGGCCTGACTTAAAGCGCTGAAGTCGCCAGCGCCGGCAGTTTGCATATATACATCACCAGCAAAAACAATCGCGTAAACATTGCTATTTGATGACGCTGTTATTCCTGTCCAATTTCTACTTGTCTGACTTAAAGCAGTGAAGTCGCCTGTTCCATTTGTTTGCATATATATATCACCGCCAAAAACAACTGCGTACACATTTCCATTTGGCGCGACTGTTATTCCTGTCCAAGCTCTACTTGTCTGACTTAAAGCGACAAAATCGCCAGTTCCATTTGTTTGCATATATATATCGCCACTATCAACAACTGCGTAAATATTTCCATTTGACGCGGCTGCTATTCCTGTCCAATTTCTACTTGTCTGACTTAAGGCGCTAAAATCACCAGTTCCATTTGTTTGCATATATATATCGCCACCATAAACAACAGCGTAGACATTTCCATTTGACGCTGCTGCTATTCCATACCAATTTCTAGTTGTTTGACTTAAAGCATTAAAATCTCCTGCTCCGCTAGTTTGCATATATATATCATCACCCCAAACAGCCGCATATATATTGCCATTTGATGTAGCTGCCATATGACGCCAATTTCTGCTTGTCTGACTTAAAGCGCTAAAATCGCCAACAACGCCAGTATTGATTGTGCTGCCAGCCGCAAGTGTAAGAGCTCTGCCAGCTGTTAGATTATCCGTTCTTTCAATCCATATTTTTTGCGCCTGCGAATTACCAAGACTGAAAATATTTGTTGGCGCTGATGCTCCAATGCCAACATTACCATTATTTAAAACTGTAAAAACTTCTGTGTCTTCACTGATAAGATTAAATATATCGCCTCCAGTTGAATCTTGCATAACAGTTAAAGCAGATTGAGTGGAAGTAGCCTGAATACTTACATATCCATTAATTAAAGAATAATCATTATTAGGCGCATCGCCTAAAACAGACCATCCTTCAATATTTATATTGCCTAAAATCTCTGTATCAGATTGAGTAACTGCGCCGGTAGTAATTACATTTCCTTCTATAAAAACATCTCCTTCTTTATCAACTCTAAATTTCCAAACGCCCGCATCCGCAACTCCCATAAGATTAGCGTCAGCAACCGCGCCAGTAGAATTTATATAAAGAGAGCTATCATAAACATTATCTTCTCCGGCTGTTTGTGGACTGTATGTGAATACAGATTGATTAGTTGTAGTGCTTCTTCCATCAAGATAAAAATCACCAGAAACCGATAGATTAGACGTTGGATTTGTGGTGCCTATCCCAACATACCCAGTCGCGTCCTGAACTACTAAAGAATCAGTATTCACAACTAATCCAGCTACTATTGTTGTAGTGGCGTTATTCGTCGGAGTTATCGTAAAAGCTCCATCTGAACCAATGTCCAATAATGTATAATTCTGACCATCATATCCTAATCTCATCTGGTTGCCTAAAGCGCTTGCGATATGCAATAAATTCGCAGGGCTTGATGTGCCAATTCCTACTCTATTTGAACTTGGATCTATCACAAAAGTATTAGAATCAAAATTTAATCCGTTTGTCATTGCCACTGTATTAGTTGCTGTTGATGTCAATTCCCAATCGCCTGAACGTACTGTAAATGTATCGCTGTCCTCAGAGCCAATAGTAAAATCTCCTTCAAACAAAACTATTGCTGTTGATGATGATACTCCTCCAACAGTCAAATCTCCAACCATTGTTAAATTTCCATCATTGTCAACAATAAAATTTGCGCCTCCAACTGTAAAATTACTTCCGGTAACATCTAATCCGTCCGTAGTGTCAACATTAGAAGTAAATGTTCCTTGCGCCCTTACTAATAATTCATCGCTTGAAGCTCCTCCAATAGTCGCGCTCTGTCCTACATATAAACTCTTGTTCGCAGAAATACTATCAACACCTAATGTGCCAGCTATTCCTAAAGAACTAACTTGCGCGTGTCCTATGACATTCAAACTTAATATATTCGCGTTACTTGTAACATCTAAAACATTAGTTGTTGTTTTTCCATTCACAACCATATTTCCATTCACTGTTTCTTGACCTGTTATAACTGTGTTAGAAAATTGTGATGTTCCGCTTACTGCCAATCCTCCATTTATTGTTACAGAATTTAAACTATCTGACGTGCCTGCTTTTAATAATCCAGATGACACATTCATTCCTCCATTTAACAGCGCCACTCCTTGATTTGTTAAAATTCCTTTATTTAAAATTTCTTCTGCTTCTAATTTGCTATTTTTTGATGTCCCTAAAACTATTAAATCTCCAGTAATCGTTCCTCCCGCAAGCTCTAGAAATTTTCCTTTGTCCCCCTCCTTTCGGAGGAGGGGGTTAGGGGGTGATGTGATTGATACTTCAGTAGCACTACCAACACTATCTGCTTGAGATTTTTCAACGTCATTTTTAATCACATAAACTATTTGCTCCGTTGTTCCCTCTTGAACAATTTTTGTGTTCACAGGAACTTCTTCTAAATCCTCTACGCCATCTTTACCTTCTTTAACCTCATTCGCGATCAGTGCAGATCCGTTCTCAATCCCTGAATATCCGTTTATGCCACCAAGCACCAAACTCATTCCTCTATCTAATCCATCTACAACTGTTCCCATAACATTACCAAAACCATCAACAATATTTAACATTGATTTATCGCTATAATTTAAAACTGATTTTGTTCCATTCCATAATCCGCTCAAAAATGATCTCTTATCATAAGTCGCTCCCGCTACTTTTTTCTCAGTGGAGAGGACGTTCTCTTTTTTATAATCCGTCCCTATCCCTGCCTTGCCGGCAGGCAGGCGTTTCATATCCGTGTCTATCCGTATCCGATCCCACTCATTTCTGCCATCTACTAATCTAATAAAATCTTTTTTATCTTTAGGTAAATTATTATCCAAATTTTTCCAACTATCCACTACATTATAAATTCCCGCTAAAACATAATTTTTACTGTAATCTTCAAAAACATTTCCAGTAAACAATGATGCCCGATACATTCCATCAGCTAATTGTATTTGAGAATGATTTAAACTTTTCCCGAAACCGCTTGCGACTTTTACCA
>JBHPIX010000033.1:0-9312 GCA_042568285.1 Patescibacteria group bacterium
ATAATATTTCATGAGCTTTACAATGTGTAAATTCGTCCGAAGAAGAAAATTGTGTCATTTCAGGATATCTTTGATATACATGTTCTGAAACATGAGAAAAAAAGGCGTGACCACAATCATGTAAGAGGGCTGCCATGCGTAGTTCTGCTAGATCACCTTTTTCTGGATTATCGTCAATATAAATATCAGTTTGAGGAGTTCTCTCTTTTAATCTATGAACAAAGCGCGACACAAGAGATATACAACCTAGAGTATGGTCAAATCTAGTATGTAAGGAGGAAGGATAGGTTAAAAAAACAAGCCCCGTCTGAAAAATTCGACGGAGCCTTTGGATTAGAGGAGTATCAAGCAATGCTATTTCATGCTTTAAATATAAATTTGTCCCCCAGACGCGTTCATGGATTGCCTTTTGATCCCTCACCTTCTTGACTTTATAATTAGCTAAAATTGTTTCTACAAACTTATTTACTTCTACTTCGAGATCCATTATAAGTCACCGCACCTTGAAAGAAATTCTTTTCCAATTTTTTTTAGTTGTTGTTTCTCTTCCTCATTAAACAACGGAATTATGCTTTCTTCTAAATATTTTACCGCAGGTTTTTTTACTATAAATCTTTTAAAATCAGGATTTTCCATGCCTATAATTCTTGATAATTGTAATCTATGCAAAACACTCTCAAGAAGACGTGAAAAGTGAGAAACTTCTTTTTCAGAAAATGGGAAACTTTTTAGGATTGGATAAGACTTCCTTAACTCAAAGATTGCTTCATGAATTTTTTTTAGATCCCCAACAAAAAATGGTAAGTTTGGAGATTCTGAATAGAAGTAAAAGAACATTCCTCCTATTATATCACCCGGAACATATTTTGGTTTTTCCATTTCTATCTACTCCCTTAATTAATAATTATGACTAATTAATTTTTTAAAGAACTTTTTAAAGAACAAATCACCGCCTTTTTATCAATTAAATAAATAAAAAAACTATAATAATTATACTATAAATTTTTTTTATTGTAAATAGATAACTAATTGATTTTTAATCCCTTGTGGTTTAATCTTACCCCGTCGTTTGCGGAGAAATAATTTATTAAGAAGAATATAATATCAGTTTTTTAAATAAAAAGGAAAGAGGATAATTAAAAAATTATTGGATTAATATATTTTTTGTAATATTGATGGGTTATATAATTTTTTACCCTTTTATTTCCTAAAACCCCACCTGCCCCATCGCCTCTTGATACTTTTTTTCTAATCCTTTTGTAAGCGCCATATGCTGGTAAATCTTTAAGCTCTCTTTGCTGGAGTGGCCAGTGATGAGCATAAGCTCTGCGTCTGTCATTCCGCCTTGGCTTAGCCATGTGATGGCTTGGTGCCGGAAAGTGTGAGGCGTTGCTTTGATGCCTACCTCTTCAGCAAAGCTTTTTACAATCTGCTGTATCCGTCTTGTGCTGTAAGGGGTGTCTCTTTTTGTCTGGAAAAGATAACGGTTATTGGGGATGGTTTCTTTGTAGATTTTTAAGGCAGTTTTAAACTTTTCGCCAAACAAGACATAACGATCTTTTTTGCCTTTCCCCTGCTCTATAAAGATTTTGTTTTCGTCTAAGTAGATATCGCTTACTTTGATATTTGTAAATTCATGAACTCTAACACCGGTGTAGAATAAAAGTTTGAGCATTAGTTCATATTTGATGTTCCCTGCTTTTTCTATTGCATTGTAAAATTTTTTAAAGTCTTGTTCTGATAAAATTTTAGGCAGACGCTTTTCTTTCTTTGCTGGCTTTAGCTCGCACTCTTCCCTAACCCGCCTTATGATATATCTAAAATCAGAATAGTCCCATCCTTGTTGCCGGACGATTTTGGATATTTTTTTGATAGCGATTGATTTCGCATTTTCATTTTGTGTTCCGAATAACAGCATGTTTTTATTGTAAAACAGGAAAAAAGATGTGTCAAGAGGGGGGGTTTCAGGTTGCTATTTCGTGAACTTTAAGTTATGCGAAATTGAATTTTTGGGAATTTCTTGCATCAATACCTAATAAGAGATTGCCTCGAAAATATTTACACATATAATAAAAAAGGGCTAATGTAATTTTACATTAGCCCTTTAGATACCCCGCAACTTGCTGTGGGCAGAATTGATTTATACAAATTTGACAATTACATACAACTTCTAATATAATTAATCTGTATGCTTTTTTAAATGAACGATTCGGGGAAAAAAAGCATTTATTTAATATTTTTGAATTAAGTTAATTAATCAAAGCAGTTTGTCTTGGGGACCACAGCTTTTGATTTCTTTAACAGAAAGAAACGTCTATGTTTTCGCTTTTTTTGTATTATTCAAATATAAACAATAGTCCTTTTTTCCCCGATTTTTTTATTCTAAAGAATTATAATATTTACCTTATAACTATTATAATAAATCTTTTTTTAATATTAGTCAAGCTTAACTTATTGTTTTTATATAGTTTTTTGAAGTTTCTGGCAAAAAACTATTTCCCCCATTGTCTACATCAACACCAAAAAATATATTATAGTCCTTACAATTTTAAATGTCAAATGATGCACAAAAAATTTTCGCTAAAAGTAGGATAATATAAATTGTTTTTATAACAACAAAAAAAAGAAAGAAGAAAAAATGAAAAGAGGAGTTGATCGGGCAACTTTTTTACGTAGCATTTCCTGTGAGTGTGTACTGCTCGCTTTTTTTTCTAATTTTTCTAGCTTAGGGGCAACCTTATCAAATAGTTATATGGTTGTCAAACGTTAAAAATTTTTTAAATTTAATATGGCAAAAATAAAGAGGTAAAACTAATGAATAAAAAACTAAAAAGAATTTTTAAAAAACGAAAAATTGCTCCTACTCTTATTGAAAAAATTAGGACCCAAAAGGCATTACAAGCCTATAAGGATAAAGAGACTGAAACAAAAATGCAATTGGAAATACTACAAAAAAAATTTGAAAGACATCTAGCTAATTTAAACAATAGCTCTCAAACGGATTACTCTGTTTTTTCTCCAGTGGATTACTCCGTTCTTTCCTCAGAAGTGTGGGATTGTTCTGATGAGACCTGGGATTCTTAATCCAAACGTTTCTGTTAAGAAAAAAAAGCCCAAACACCACTCCAATCGCTCCAGTCGCCTCCACTATCTCTGTAACGAACACGCCAATAATATGAATTTCCCCATTTAAGTTGTTCACTTATTCTAGTATCTGAAGTAATAGGGTCAACACCTGTATAAATTCCGGGGCTATAAACATGCGTGTTTCCTGCCGTAGCGCTAACAAATCCAGTATCATATACTAGTATTTCACTATTCTCTATATCAGAGTATACATAAACATAAATTTGGTAGCCTGCTTGTGTTTCGCTATCACCACCATGTTGATAAGCTGACCATTCAAAGGTTGGGGTGAGGGTATCTAAACTTTCCTCATCGTTTGGGCTTATGAGTGATGGGGTTAACGGAGGATCGCTTGCCACTGTTATAGTATAAACCGAGGTATTATTATTTTCATTGCTTTCCTTATGGAATCCGTTCGGATAACTAGGGGTCGGTACATCTGCATAGGTAATAATATAATAAGTACCAGCGCTAACATTTGGAATATCAAATGTGGATATAACCTCTTGAATTGAGGGTGTCGTTGGGAAAATCTGGAGGATAATTCTTGCTTAACCATAATACAGTGTCGCTAGTGTCCCATGTATGGTTTGTTGACCAATACAGCCCGCCATTGACATAAGTCCCGGCTGTGATATCTCCCCCACTTCTTTGAATCATAACAGGAATCTGAACGGCAGTCTGCCCTGCCACATAGCAACACAATACTGTAGCTGAAGCTGTAAGGTCAAGATTTATGTCAGTCTGTTGATCATCACTATAATTAAAGAAGTGGTAAGACGTGCTATGCATAGATTCATTTGGTGAAGTATATTGCCCAGAATACAAATTATTAAGAAAATTAAGATAGTCACCCCACCCATTAATAAAGCTAAGATCTCCATAATAAATACAACAGTCTATATATTCCCAATTATTTGGTCTATATGATGATAATGTATCTGGTAATTCAGGAAATATAAAATTTGTCTTATTTGCTGGTATGTAAATTTTAAGGAGGTAATTTGACATATAAATAATAGTAACATCAGCTATAGTTGTGCCACCACTCCAGCTTATAGTTGGGGTATCACTGGAAGCATCTATTATTAAAACATCCTTGGCTAAGGGAGGAGCATTACTAACGTCAATATCAAAATTAGATAATGTAGATATTGATTTAGAAATCCACTGTTCTTCTCCATTTTTAAAACGTATCTCTGCCCCTATAGAGTAACCAACTTCTCCTAGTTCATGTTCTGGAATAAATTTAAATGTTTCTACTATAGTTGAGTCAATAGGTGTTGTAAAATGTGTTTTGTAGGTATAATGGTAGTCGGTTTCTTGTATAAAAAACCATGATGTCATCCACAAGTCCGTAGAAGCGATAGGAATGTTTTTCACTGTTACTGTTATTTGAGAAAAATCAGTTTTACTAATATCAATCGTTTGATCTAAATAATAGCCAGAAACACCCCTCGTTAGTCCACCATCTTTTTGCAAATCATAAACATTATCGTCATATAAAGAAATGCTCGGTGCTGTTCCATAACAAATAAGATTATCGGTTTGATCATAGCCATAAACAACGAGCGTTAATTTACCATCTCTTTGCAAATCATAGTCTTCAATGGTTGTATTTGCAGTTGTTATTGTACTGCTGATGCTTTCATAATTACTTCCAGGATTAATTTCCCAATAATCTAAATTGTCCGGCGCATTTATTATTGTTACATTTACATTTCCAACTTCTGCTTCAAATACATCTAGATCTATAGTAACATTGCTAACATTTACCCCTATTATAGATTGTAATTGATTTCCATATGCCGCTGTTATTGTAGCGTTAGCTGGGGCATTTGTAAAAGTAATAATTCCATTTACGTCAGTTTTTCCTGTCGTTATTAATTTAGAAGAGGAATCGCCAAGCACAACATCAACCTCACTTATAGGGTTATACGTATCATCATCAACAATTTTAACCCTTATAGATTGTGTGCCTGTCTCGCTGCTATTATTAGCAACCTCCTTTACTTCATCATCAGTTTCTGTTTCATTATTACCACCAGTAGCAAGAATACTTATTAGGCCAAGAGTAATAACAAATACAAGACATACAATTGATACAATCTTACTTATCTTGTCTTTTGTGTTCATAACAAAACTTCTCCTTCCCTGTGCATAATAATAAAATATACGCCAATAAAGAACCTATGACAATAGCAAGTAAATCAAAAATATCAAAAGTTCCTTTCAAAAAATAATTTTTAGCATTTTCTAAAAAAGGGATGTATTCAAACCAACAAGGAATTATTTTTGATGAAAATAAATTAAATTTTTGCCCTAACTCAAAAGCAAAATTTATTATAAGCCAAAACAAGCTAATTATAAAATATCTTTTATTGTTATAAGATATAAGCCCGCCTGTTATTAATATAAATGAAAATACATGGATAAATGAAGGAAGATTATTGCCAATAAAGCCAAATATATTGGGGAAAATATTATATAAGCTTATATTGACCCTACAATTATATACAAAATAGGCGGAATTTGGAGAGCGGTCGATAAGATATACTAAAATTCCAATAAATAATGATCCAATGCCAATTAAAATTTGTAAGATATTTGTTTTTTTTAACTTAATAGCTTTCATAATATTGCCGTCGCATTTGGGCTTTGACGATCAATGGAACGAAAAATACCTCTAAGGATTTTTTCATAGGAAGCAAAAAATAAAAGAGGACGCTTAAAAAATTTTAGAGCCCTCTTTTTAAATATTAAAATAAACAATTTACTCTCTGTTTATCCAATCAAGACTTTCCTTTTAATCCCAACCATTCCAACCAGACCGAACAAGAGAAGCAAGCAAGTGGATGGTATGGGAACAACATTAACAGAACCTCTTTCTAAGGTTGCGGAAAGAGGATCGCCCCAATCATCACCAAGAATTACATTAGAAAAAGATAGGGGGCTAATGCCTATACTGTTTCCAGTAAAAGAAACAGTGGCCAGGGTGAAAGAGTCAGGTTGCAAATCAAAATCCCAAAGCCAAGATTCCTCTGTAAGATTTATCACGCCTCCTCCAAGATTACCTAAACTCCAATCGTCCGCATCACCTATAGAAATATCCCCTAATTCGCTTCCCAGCGCATAATCAACAAAGTTCAAAACAGTATCGTCGTAATTGATATTAAAATCAAATGTGGCTAAATTATCAATTTCCAAACCAGAGATATTAATGTCTATATCAATAGGGTCCCCAACACCGATTGATGAGCTAGAAGGGTTGAAAGATACTATTCCCGCCCATGCTTGATTGCTCAAAACAGCAAACATACAAACACAACAAACAGAAATTAAAAATACTCTTGCAAATCTATACATAACTAAATCCTCCTCCTTCAGCCAAAACTTGAAGATAGCTATATGTTGTAGAATCATACCCAATACATATAGGAAAAACAATTGCCGGATCAACTAAAAAAGCAGTAAGAATAACATCTGCGCTTGTATATCCAGTGAAAGGTTCTGGGTCATGTGGTGGCGCATCGGTCATTACAATTACTGATTTTTTAATTCCTGGTACATTTCTCCAATCTCCCAGCCCTTCACACAACATAGCTCGTATTAGCGCGCTGTAAAGCGATTCTGGCCAATCCAATCCATTTCCTAATGATAAGCTATTAATAGCACCGATAATAGTAGCGCTATCACTAGAGAAAGGTAGAACAGCATGGTAGGGATAATCGCCAGAGGCACCATATGGGTCGATAGGAAAATCTCTATAATCAACAACCGCTGCTCTATAGTCTATTAAACCAGAAGATTCAAGTGTGTTTACTATATCTACAGCAGAAGCTTTAGCTGCTGCGATATCATCATACATACTTCCTGTGGTATCAACGACAAAAATAAGATCTAATCCCATGATTATAAAACTATATCGAGAATCTGATCCAGGATTATATACATCGAGTTTACCATCCCCATCTAGGCGACTCCCATTAAGTGAATAAGCATCAACATAGATTTTGTTCAGACCAATATAATCTTCGAGATCATCTTCAGATATGTTGTATGTTGCCTCTACTGTATCATTTGTGTGTAAGGTTTTAGACCAATTTATATTAGAAAAGCTATTTTGATTGTAGGGAAAACTATTACCAAAGGCTAAAGTAATATTTGATGTATTTATTGATGTATCAAATATTACTTTAATTTTTACCTCCCCTGAACCCGCTTCTTTTGGCTCTAAAGAAGTAGGAGTAAGACCATTGTAAGTATGCCGGTAATATTCTACAGCAGTATTTGATTCGAAAGGAATATAGTCGGGATCATCATCATATTTATATTCAATTATTGTTTTTTCTTCCCCATCTTGAAGCTGTACCAACAACAAATACTTGATAATAGGTGCAGCAGGTATTAAAAAGTATCGCAGGGTTTGTGTATATAATATGTTATCCGCTAAATCAATATCACTGACTAATCTGTGAAACCTAGGGTCTGTATGACCATTATATTTATCTGGAGATACTTCTGTGATTATCATTGCATGGTCTTTTACAGCACTGGAAAATAAGCTATCTAATAATCTAAAAAGTATGTCGCCTATCTGAAGGTTTGATGGTCTTGTGTCACTGGGGCTTGCCCCATGATTTGCTAATAGCTCTTCGCCTAATTCCACGACTCTAACCAATACCTCTTCTGGTTTATATCCGCTTGATTTATCAAATCGCGTATTCCCAGCAAGTAAACATTGTGAGACAAAATTAGTACAATCTGCTGGATAAGAAGTAAAAAAAGGATTATGATTTTGCCAATAACGGTCTGCATATTTTACAGCAGAAACGCTGTCGTATGCATATAATGAACTTGGGATTGTTAAAGAAAACAAAATTAAAAAATATAAAACAACAGATTTTTTTGTTTTTCGCATTTTTATCCTCCCGCAAACATATTTAAAGTACAAAAATTTACTTATTTTTCTTAGAATAATTTAAATAATGGGTAGCGTAACTTTTTATTTCATCTATTTCTGATGCTTTTAGAAGAACCTCTTTTGATTCCACGGTGTCAATTTTGTACAATAGGCTCATTGATTTTATTCTGCTATCAATATCTTCACTATTTATGACTATATCTTTTAAATAAGGGATCAGATAATTTTTCTCTTTAATCTTATAATTAAAAATTATTTCTGCTACCACGATTTTTACTGAGGACTTAGGTGAAAAATCCAAAATTTTCAATAAAGAGAGATAAGAGTATTCATCTACTTTTTTTTCTGTTTTTACAAGAGGATCGGTTAATCTGTCAGGCAATACCGTATTGACTAATACATTCTCTTTGCTTAATTCTGGTATATAAAAAAATGTATTAAGTATTCCAATATCCCCTAATAGAGCAATAGACTCTATAACAGGAAGAGCAATATCTTTTTCCCCCAATCTATATAAAGCTTCAGCTACGGTTTTTTGAACTATCTCTTCATCATTTTCTATAGTTTTTTTAAGAGCCGGGATTATCTGTTCTTCTAAAAAAATATAAAAATTTGGTATTTTATCTCCTCTATAGGAAATATTTAACAAACTAGATACGGCAACACATTTTACAGATGAATCTTCATCTTTTATTACGATTTCTGCCAAGGGAATAATAGCACGAGAATCTTCTGAAAAACCAAGCCTTCTTGCCGCTTTTATTCTTTGTTCCGAATTTCCTGACTTTAATTCATTTACCAATAGAGGAAGTTCTATTTTTAATTGATTAACCAAGGATTCGTGTTCTTCTTTTAATTCTGTTTTAATATTTTCTGAAGTTTCTGAAAATATATTTTTTTCTAACATCAACAATGAAAATACTAAAAATACAACAACTACAAAAAGAATTTCGATATGCTTTTGCTTTATTTTAATAATTCCTTTCATAAAAGTACCTCCATAAAAAATTCTTATTAGTTATTCTTTGCTGCTGTTGAATATTAATTACACATTAATTCAATGAAATAAACTCCGTCTCATTGTCGCCGTTCACGTTAATATATTGTATCTGCCATGTAATTTCGGTGTTTAGATTATCTTGTGTAGCGCTACGCGTCATTATAAAGCTTTCTTGACTTATTTTGCTCTCACCACCATTAATAGCATCAAACAAAACAGGCTCACTGGTAATCTCTACATTAGTTGCATTATATACAGATAT
>JBHPIX010000034.1:0-8812 GCA_042568285.1 Patescibacteria group bacterium
CCCATCGGATCCAAAAACAAAAACTGCTTCTGTTATTATTGAAATTGAAATAGGCGATGGAGTCGGTCGAAAAAAACTAGACGAATTTGAATATTCCGTTGATAATATCTCATCTATTGAAATAGAAATTCGCAAAACTGAACCAGAACAATATGACGATGATCCACTAATGAAAATGGATTTGATAATAAAAGATGACAAATGGACTGGCGAATTTGCAGGTCTGCCTATTGGAATCAATCTTAAATTTGAGGCAAAGGCATATAGTTTTACGGATAACAGTGAAGAAGAACTGCTATTTTCAGGATTTATAATTCAATCATTAAACGAGGGTTCTAATATAATTATAATACCTATTAGAGCTGTTATTTGCGATGATGAGGATATACCTGAAATCATAAACATTAAAAAACCTGATGATATAATGGTATCAGGGGCGACAGAAATTGTCATTGAAGCAGGTCCCGCGTATTTAGAAGAAATCAGCTATCAATTTATTGTTGATGAAAATTGCGGATCTTTTTCTCCATCTAATGGAATTATAAATCTTGACATGGACGACACGATTGCGACAACAATTGAATACACTGCTCCAGACGAGATATGTCAATGCGCTTATACTTTAATTCTGATGAATCGTTGCGGGTCTAGTTATACTCAAAATTTTAATTTTAACATTGTTGAATCAAACTTAGGAATGGAAGTTATATTCTGTCCGCTCATAATTTCAATAAAACTTGTGCAGATAAATGAAGATCTCCAGATCAGCGCGGATGTTACTGATGATAAATCAATTGAAAATATTTCTTACGAATGGAGCTTTTCAGGCGGACTTTCATTTGCGGATTCTTTAGTTAATCCAGCTGTCCTTACAGGATATAACGAAACCACACCCGGCGATATAACACTGATAATTACAGATGAAGATGGTTGCGCTGATAGTTTTTCTTATGCTGTTTCAGACGCATATGAAGATCCTGCGATTGTTAAAAGAGGAAATAATATAGATGAGCAAACAGGTCTTATTATTCAGTCAGATCTTACTGTGAATGACACTGTTGTTCTTGACAAAGGCAGGTTCAGAAATATTATTGTTCTTAATGGCGGAGATCTTACTGTCAATGAAAATATATGCGCTAATAATATTTTTGTTAGAAACGGAAAATTTACCGCTAATGGCAATCTTAATATTTGCAATAATATTGTTGTTGAAGGAAACAGCGTTTTACAACTTTTTGGGACATGGCATACAAAAGATGTGACGATTAAAGAGACTGGAAAAATAGAGGTTATTGCTTCTACAGAGTATCCTGAAGATTCTGGCGTTTTTAATCTCGTATGTGAAAATTTTACAATTGATTCAGAAGCATGGTTTACAGGTGATGGTGTTGGCAATGACCCAAGAGGCAAGGGAGGTGGCGGAGGAGACGCCGGCAAAGGAGGAGGCAGTTATGGTGGTAGAGGTGGAATAGGAGGACGTGGATTTTGGACAGGTTCTCATGTTGGAGAAATTTATGGAGATATACATTCATATACTATTGATAAAGGATCAGTAGGGGGAAGTTTTGGAGGAGCAAAAATTTTTATTATTTCAAAAAAATTATTAATCAATGGAATGCTTACTGCTAATGGAGCTATTGGTGTTGGTAATCATGGTGGAGGTGGGTCAGGAGGAGGTATATTGATTGACTCTGAATATATTGAAATTAATGGAATAATTCATGCTCATGGCGGACTAGGCAGTGAATTTGGCGGTGGAGGAGGCGGTGGAAGACAAAAATTTTTTTATGAATCTGGCATAGATATAAATATTGTTGATCAATTAAATGTAACAGGAGGTTCTGGATATCGAGATGGAGAGGATGGCACTATATGGATTGATGTGAAGCCAAAACCTCCTGTATTGATATCGCCAGAAAATAATGCGACTATAACTGAAGCAACACCTACATTCAAATTCACTGTAATTGATGAAAGCAAAACTTTAGATGACAGAGAGGATGATCTTACTTGTATTATTGAATTAAGCGCGGATAATTTCGTTACGATTTATAAATTATACGACCAGACAGCTTTTATTGATGGCTGGTCCGATTGCTCTTATTTATCTGGCGATGAAGCTGAATTTACTCCAGAAGAAGAATTACCGGCAGGGACATATTATTGGAGAGCAACAGTTTCTGACAGAAGCGTTTCTGGAAAAAGTTCTGAAATAAGGATGTTCATAATTTAAGTTAATTGCTCATTACAAAGAATAAAAGCGGCAAATGAATAATTATATTCATTGTCGCTTTTTTATTGCAAATTATGACTGAATATGAGATAATTAAGATATTAAGAACTATCTAAAATTAAACCAATATGGACAATCAAAAAATCAATGTCGGAATTTTGTTTGGAGGAAAATCAGCAGAGCATGAAGTATCTTTGCAGTCAGCAAAAAATGTATTTGAAGCGATTGATAAAAATAAATATAATCCAGTCTTGATAGGAATTGATAAAACAGGAACATGGAAATTAGCTAATTCTGGTAATTTTTTAACAAATACCGATAATCCAGAATTGATTAAGATTAGCGAATTAAGCGATCCCATCGCTCTTTTACCCCAAAGTTGCGGCAAAATATCAAAAAATAATCAAAATATTTCAATTGATGTAGTCTTCCCTATCCTGCACGGCCCATTCGGAGAAGATGGCACTGTTCAGGGATTATTAAAACTTGCGAATATACCTTTTGTCGGAGCAGGAGTCCTTGGATCTGCTGTTGGCATGGATAAAGATATTATGAAACGGCTTCTTAGAGATGCTAATATCCCAATAGGGAAATTTATAACATTAAAAACAGAAGATGATATACCAAAATATGATGATATTAAAAATAAGCTTGATATGCCTTGTTTTGTCAAACCAGCCAATTTAGGATCATCTGTTGGAGTAAATAAAGCATCTAATGAAACTGAATTAAAAGATGCGATAAAAGAAGCTTTTGAATTTGATAATAAAATAATAATAGAAGAATTTATTGACGGAAAAGAAATTGAATGCGCTATACTTGGAAACAGCGAACCGCAAGCTTCTGTTCCAGGAGAAATCATTTTAAACGATGAATTTTATTCTTATGAAACAAAATATATAGACAGCGATGGCGCGAAAATTCTAATACCAGCCAAACTTCCGCCAGAAATAATAAAAAATATACAAGAAATGGCTATAAAAACATTTAAAACATTAGAATGCGAAGGATTAGCAAGAGTGGATTTTTTTCTTAAAGACAATAGAGAAATAATTGTGAATGAAATAAATACTATTCCTGGATTTACAAAAATCAGTATGTATCCCAAACTTTGGGAAGCAAGCGGAATATCTTATTCTGAACTCATTGATAAATTGATACAATTAGCAATAGAACGGTTTGACAAAGAAAAAATATTGAAAACTTCTTATGAATAAACAAAACTTACAATTTCCAAAAGGATTTTTTTGGGGAGCCGGAACTTCTTCGCATCAGGTTGAAGGAAATATAAATAATGACTGGAGCGAATGGGAAAAATCAAAAAAACGAAAACGACAGCTTGAACGAAATAAACTTATATCTAAATACGGGTATGAAAATTTTATTTCAAGAAAAACATGCGATCATTATAATAAATACGAAGAAGATTTTGATATAGCTAAAAAATTAGGACATAATGCGCATAGGCTATCAATAGAATGGTCTAGAATAGAGCCAGAAGAAGGAAAATTTAATGAACAAGAAATTGAACATTACAGCAATGTTATTAAAGCATTACGTCAACGAGGTTTAGAACCATTTGTTACATTATGGCATTTCACTAATCCAGTCTGGCTTAAAAATGGATGGCTTAATAAAAAAGCTGTTTTTTATTTTACAAGATATGTTGAAAAAATAACTTCCGCGATGGGAGATGATGTGAAATTCTGGATTACATTTAATGAGCCTGTAACATATTCATTATGTATGTATTTGCAACAAAAATGGATTTTTAATAAATACAGCATTATAAAACCATTTAGGCAGATTAGACAATTAAAGAAAGCCCATAAAAAAACTTATGTGGCAATAAAAAAAATAAATCCAAAAGCTCAAATAGGGATTGTAAATAATCATACTTATTTTACCCGCCTAATAAAATGGGATCCGATTGAATGGATAATAATGATAGCTGTTAGATATATAAAAAATAAAAATTTTTTAAATTCAGTCAAGAATCATATAGATTTTATCGGACTGAATTATTACAGAGAAATAAAAATAGATCCTACATTTGGCTTTTTTGATAAAAAGAAAGAACGGAATGATATGGGGTGGATGATAAACCCAAAAGGAATTTATTATTCGCTTTTAGCAGTCAAAAAATATAAAAAACCAATTTATATAACTGAAAATGGTATTCCTGACACGACAGATAAGAAAAGAGAAAAATATATTAAAGAGCATTTATATTGGGTTTGGAAAGCTATACAAGAAGGAGCTGACACGCGCGGCTATCTGCATTGGTCATTATTAGATAATTTTGAATGGGCGCATGGATTTTGGCCTAAATTTGGATTAGTTGAAGTTAATTATAAAACTATGGAACGGAAAATCAGGAAAAGCGCTCTTGCTTACGGGGAGATATGCAAGAGAAATGGGATGTGAGTCGAAAGTTCATAAAATCTAAAGTCAACAGAGTTTATGAACTTTACAGAGCGGGATAATTTTCAATTTCTAATTTCTACTTTTTCCTGTCCCCCTCCTTTCAGAGGAGGGGGTTCGGGGGTGGTGTGATAGATTTAAACGCACCCCCTCCTAACCTCCCCCTCCGTAAGGGGGAGGGCTTGGACTTTATTGATTAAAAATTAAAAATTTATAATTTAAAATTTAAAATTCATTCCCCGTATGTCTTGGCAACTAATAACAATTTTATCTTATTTAATAAACGCTGTTGCGTCAGTAGGCGACAAGATTTTAGTTAGCAAAAAAATACCCAATCCAATAGCTTACTCATTTTATGTAGGAATTTTGAGCATTTTTGTAGTTTTTTTAATGCCTTTTGGATTTTCAATCCCGCCTTTAAAGATCCTAATAATAGCTTTATTAAGCGGATCCTCATTTCTTTTCGCGTTAATTTTTTTATTCCGCACATTAGTAGAAGGAGAACCATCGCGTGTATTCACTGGATTAGGAGGTATGGTTCCAGTTTTTACTTTGCTTTTAAGTTTTTTGATATTAAATCAAGTTTTAACTATAAAAGAATTTATAATATTCATTATATTAACATTAAGCGGACTACTGATTCTTGAAAGTAAAAATAAATTATTTTCTTATAAAAAAGAATTTAAAAAAATAGTTATATCAGCTTTTCTATTTTCTCTTGCGTTAGTGCTTGCAAAATATGTTTATCTAAACCATCCGTTTATGTCAGGATTTATATGGACGAGATTAGGAAGTTTTATTACTGCTTTATTACTTTTAATATCAAGTGAAAATCGCCGAAAAATATTTAAAACTACAAAAAATACCCAGAAAAAACATAAAATACTTCTAGTATTAAACAAAATTCTTGCTGGATCAGCATTTCTATTGCTTAATTTTGCTATATCAAAAGGAAATGTAAGTCTTATAAATGCAATGAAAGGGACAGAATATGCTTTTATTTTTATAATAGCAGTTATATTTTCTTTTAAATTCCCATCGCTATTAAAGGAAAATCTGACAAAAAAGGCTGTATTTAAAAAAGTTATATCTATTATTTTAATTGGGCTGGGATTATTTGTTTTGAGTATATGAAAAAATATTTTATGCTATTTTTAAGAATTATCTCTTATATAATCTGTTTAGGACTAATACTTGTTTTAATTTTCATAAGCAGACCTACTGGGATTGTTGACTCTCCTGATGAAATTAAATGGGGTATAAGTTTTTCTAAAAACTTTGCTACAGAAATGGGGTTAGACTGGAAAAAATTATATATAGAAATTTTAAACGATCTACAGGCAAAATCTATACGACTTCCAATATATTGGCAAGATGTTGAACCTATTGAAAATAAATTTATCTTTGATGATTATGATTGGATGATAAAAAAAGCTGAAGAAAAATCAGTTCAGTTAATTTTAGTTATAGGAAGAAAACTGCCAAGATGGCCAGAATGCCATATCCCAAAATGGGCAAATTTATATGAAGAAAAAATACAGCAGGAAAAAATTCTTAATTTAATAAAAAAAATAGTAATCAAATATAAAAATATAAATAATTTATATGCTTGGCAAGTTGAGAATGAACCATTTTTGCCTTTTGGAATCTGTCCAAAACGAGATGAAAAATTTCTTGATAAAGAAATTGCTTTAGTCAAAAAATTAGATGATAAACATCCAATAATGATAACTGATAGCGGAGAAATAGGAACATGGTTGCGAGCGGCAAAAAAAGCTGATATATTCGGTAGCACTTTGTATAGAATTATATATAAAAAACCATTTGGATACATAAAATATCCATTAAATCCGAATTTCTTTTGGGCAAAAGCAAATTTAGTTCATTTATTCAGCCCGACAAAACCAATTATAATTTCAGAGCTACAGGCAGAGCCATGGCAACCGGGAACACTTTATGAATCTCCGTTAGAAGAACAATCAAAATCAATGAATCTTGAAAAATTTAATGCTAACATAGAATACGCTAAAAAAGTCGCTTTTCCTGAAGTTTATCTTTGGGGAGTAGAATGGTGGTATTGGCTAAAAACTAAACAAAATAAACCAAAAATTTGGGAAGCCGCTAAAAAAGTTATCCAGAAGTGAGTATATAAGAATAACAATATTTATTTTATGTCATTCCGTGCTTGCCTCGCCGATTCGGCGGGCTTGACACGGAATCCAGAAGTAGATCCCGCTCGTCTCGATTCGAGCCGAAGCGGACATCAAGTGCGGGATGACAATGTTTAGACGGTCTATGCACGAAATTCACTTGCGAATTGCAAAATTATAGTGTATGATGACAAAATATGCCTGAAGAAATGATCGGAAAAGTGCCGCCACAAAATTTGGAAGCCGAACAGTCTTTGCTCGGCGCTCTTTTAATTGATAAAGACGCAATTATTAAAATTGGCGATATTATAACAGCAGATGACTTTTATAGCGACCATAATAAAGCAATTTATGACTGCATGGTAGATCTATACAGCAGACATGAACCTATTGATATTTTAAGCTTGTCAAACCTATTAGAAGAACGGGGCAAACTAAAAGAAATAGGAGGCAGAAGCTATTTAATAAATTTATCAAACAGTATTCCATCGTCAAGCCATGTTATTCACTACGGAAAAATAATACAAAAAAAGGCTACTCTAAGACGACTATTAACAGCGTCAGCTGAAATTACTAATATTGGATATAATGAAGAAGGCGATTTAGAAAAAATATTAGATAATGCAGAACAAAAATTATTCAATGTATCGCAAAAATACTTGCGACAAGCATTTGTTCCTTTAAATAATTTATTAACTGAAGCATTTGAAAGAATTGACGAACTTCATAAAAACACAGGAAAATTAAGAGGCATACCAACTGAATTTGCTGATTTAGACAATAAATTGGCAGGACTCCAAAAATCAAATTTAATAATTTTAGCGGCTAGACCAAGTATGGGAAAAACATCCCTAGCTCTTGATTTTGCTCGTAATATCGCTACTAAACAAAAAATCCCTGTTGGAATTTTTAGCTTGGAAATGAGCAAAGAAGAGCTTGTTGACAGAATGCTTTGCGCGGAAGCAAGAGTAGGATTATGGGAACTGCGAACAGGAAAATTATCTGATAAAGGTGAAAATGACGATTTCTCAAGAATTGGAATGGCAATGGGAAAATTATCTGAATCGCCAATTTATATTGATGATTCAGGAACATTAAACATAATGGAATTAAGGACAAAAGCAAGACGACTGCAAATGGAACATAATTTGGGTGTTATATTTGTTGACTATCTTCAGCTTATGGAAGGAAGGTCAAATGAAAATAGGACACAAGAAATTTCAGAGATTTCAAGAGCGTTAAAAGGGCTTGCCAGAGAGCTTAATATTCCTATTGTAGCTCTTTCTCAGCTTTCAAGAGCAGTAGAATTAAGAAATCCGCCTATTCCTAAATTAGCTGATTTAAGAGAAAGCGGAAGCATTGAACAAGACGCTGATGTTGTTATGTTCATTTATAGAAAAAAGATGTATAATAAAGAATTAAGCGACAATACAGCTGAAGTGCATATTTCAAAACACAGAAACGGACCTACTGGAATGGTTCATCTTTATTTTGACGAAAAAAATGCTAGTTTTAAAAATTTAGAAAAACATTATACACCTAATACACCTAGTTAATTTGCATTCGTGTTAATTCGTTTTCATATTCGTGTTAATTCGTGTAAAAATTTATTACATCAATTAACTCTAATTTAGAAAATAAATTTTCACAAATTCGCAAAAAATTATGTAATTACCTATGTTTAACAAACTAAAACAATTCAAAGATTTAAGAAATCAAGCAAAACAAATGCAAAGCGCGCTTTCAGAAGAAACATCTGAAGGAAGCGGAGGATGGGGAAAAGTAAAAATTACTATGGACGGAAATATGGAAATAAAAAAAATTGATATTGATGATGATATTATGGATAATAAACAAAAATTAGCTGATGCTTTTAAAGACGCGCACAAAGAAGCTATGAAAAAAATTCAAAAAGTAATGGCGAAAAAAATGCAGGAAATGGGAGGACTAGGCAATTTTCCAGGGATGGGCTAAGTTAGAGTAATAATATTATATTTAATAAGAA
>JBHPIX010000035.1:0-8451 GCA_042568285.1 Patescibacteria group bacterium
CCCAGTACTTCTTCTCTGTTAATTTCTAAAACTAACTTATCAGGATCAATGCCTTTTTGTTTTAATAATTGTTTAGCTATCATATTTTTTGGTTTGTTTTTAGCATTTAAGATAATAACATTAAATGTTTTTAACTTTTATTATACTTAATATAACTCAATTTACATTAATTATATATTTTTTGCTTTTGTTTATTCTCATTTTTGTTTTTTCATCTTCAAGCAAGTCGAACGCCCAATATTCTATGTCTGTTTTTGTTGTTTCAGCCAGCAATACTAAAGAATTTACCTTTTTATTTTTTAATAGTTTTTTCCATTTTAACATTGGGATTAGAGCTTGATTCATGTCAAAAGCTTGTTGTTTAAAAGTGCTTTTCATCTCAACAATAACAACAGTATTTGCCCATTCAAAACCACCATCAATTTCAATTTGTGCTTTTTCCATATCTGTATTATGTCCATCAATAATAAGATTTATTCCCGCTCTTTGTCTTCCACCAGTAAATAAAATCCCATTTTCTTTTAAATTATAAAAATCCGCTATCAGCCCAACATGATTTGCTATCGCTAATAATGTGGTTTCCCCAGGGTTAGTTTTTTCATTAAAGGTTTCTTTAATACCAATAATCATTCCCTCTGTTAATTCATTTCTTAACTCAAATTTACCGCCTAGTTTTGGTTCTACAAAATTTAAAACAGGAGAAGCTTTAATAATTCTCCATTTACTTCTACTTATTGGAATTTTTGAAACATTTCTCTTTTTTACAGCTTTTAATTTTTCATGTTCATAATGAAAAGTACGTATTTCACCTTGGCCTGATTTAGTGTATTGGCTTAAAAATTTTTCCAAATCTTTTTTATCATATTCTACAAAATCAACATCTGTTTTTCGTTTATCCCAAAATTCACCAAGAAATTTTTCCCATGGCTCCTCTCTCCATGAATATTTTTTATTTTCTTTTTTCATGTATTTATTTTATTATTAAGACCTCCTTGTCGTCTATTTTATAATCATACCCCACCATTACCTTTTCTTCTTCTGAAAATAATGTGGTGTCCAGTAATATATTTTTAGGGTTAAATAATTTTTTGACTACTTTGCTACCCTGCTCTTCCGCATATTTTTTAGCTATTTCTATGTCATGCGTCCAACTCTCCACCCCAGTAAAATTATCTTGGTTAAATTTATTAACGCCTCTGAATAAAATTATTTTTTCCTCTTTTTTAAATTTTGATAAAAAAGCAATAATTTTATTATTAGGGAATTTTAAAGGAATGTCAAAAGCCGACTGATGGAAATATGTATCAGTCCAGCTTGCAACATATTTTGGAATTTTATTTTTTCTTTTTTGCATTTAATTCATTAAATCTCTTCACAGATAAATCTAAATATTTTTTTTCCAAATCTATGCCAACAAACTTTCTGCCATTTAAAGAAGCTGCTAAACCAGTTGTAGATGAGCCAGAAAAAGGATCTAAAACAATGTCGTTTTTATCTGTGCTAGCCAAAACAATTCTAACAAGTAAATCTATTGGTTTTTGGGTTGGGTGTTTGCCGAATTTTTTTTCTGATGGTTTTGGCGTTCCCATTGACCAAACACTTCTCATTTGAAGCCCAGGTTTTTTAATGAAATCTTCAGGCCATTTTCCATTTTTCATTAAATCGTAATTGAATTTATGTTTTGTTTTTATCTGTTTTTTAGTTTTTGCATTAATTAAATCTTTTCTTGCCCAAATAAGTGTTTCGTGACTTGCTGTAAAAAAACGACAGCTTAGATTTGGAGAAGCGTTTGGCTTAAACCAAGCTATATCATTGAGAATATGAAATTTATTAACTTGCAAGGCAAACCCACACTGATATATTGAATGGTATGTTCCTGAAATCCAGATTGTTCCTCCATGTTTTAAAACTCTATGGCAAGCTTTTATCCAGTCTATATGAAATTCAAAATTTTTCTTCAACCCATTACTTAAATCCCAATTTCCTTTTTTAACGCTTACCATTTTTCCATTTTGACAACTAAATGTCCCTGATGATAAAAAATAAGGCGGGTCTGCGAAAATCATATCAATTGAATTTTCTGGAATTTGTTCTAAAATTTTCAAACAATCACTTTTATATAATATAAAAGTATCACTTTTAAAATATGGTTTATTTTTTATATCCTGAAGAACTTTATTTTTTGTTTTCATATTCTAATTGCTTTTAAGTTTTAATTTTATTCATTTTACCACATTTTAGCAAAAAAATAAAGCCCACATATTGTGGGATAGCTGTTTTTAACTACAAACATTCTCACACTTGAACTAATGTTTATACCATCCCTCAAAATCCGCCAAATCAGGGTGCTGGCTTAAAATTGTTAGCGCGTCGCTCATTGTTTTGTTTGGATGGATTGCTTGGATTACACCTTTTTCGTCTGTCAAAATGACCAGTGAAGATTTGCCACTTAGCACTTCTTCTTGATTAAGTCCAAATAATTTTACCATTTCAGAATTATTTTCATCATTGCTTAAAAACCAACCTCCCAATTTATCTATATAGTCAAATAAGAAATCATGCGGCGGATCAGGGTCTGGGTACCGACAACCTGATATAAAACATACATATTCATTTTCATACAGTTCATACATTCCAACTTCTTTATATTTTCTCTTTTGCAGAGAGTAAAGATAAAACTTTTTATCTTTTGGGACATGGGTAGAAAAATCAGATAGTTCTTCTGACAGGTGAATTATAGGATCGCCAGGTTTTAGCGGGGCAAATTCTCCGATTTTGAACGAGCCAAATTTATTGACTCCTTGCAACAGATTGAAATCTGCCAAATCAGGATGCAGTTTAAGAATTGCTATGACATCATCTAAACCCTTGCTAGGATAAATACCAGCAATCTTTCCATCTTGATCGCCTATAAGCACGATTGATTTTATATTTTTGTTTTCTGGTAAATTAAAACCCGCTTCTTCTTTTATATCTGGACTGCCAATAGTGGTATCCATCTGCAACCACCCGCCCATAGTTTGAATAAATGCTCCATCAAGACCGCACTCTTCAATAATACACCAAATTTCATCTTGAATCCCTGTTACATAAAATTTTGAGGCAGGTATTTCCATGTATGGAGCTAAAGTCCACCCTCCTTGTCCAGAAATTGTCTCTCCGCCTAATTTTAAATTGCCAAATTTCTCAACTCCAACAATCGGTACTGAATTCATTGTCTTTTTGTCTAATTTTAAATTTTTAAATTTCTCACCCTCAACAATCTGCATGGAATTCACAGATTTCTGCTTTAAAAGTATTATAAAAAACACCACTAATCCTAAAATGACAATGGAAATAAAACATATCCCAAAAATATAAAAATATTTTTTTCTCATATATTTAATCAACTACTTCTAAAGTGCCGATGCTCCGGCCATCGCCCTTGCGGGCTTTAATTAAAATTTTGCATAAAGCATCCCAACGGTGAACTTGGGTAAGAGTCATGCATCCTTCCGAACGACTCCCTATATGGAAATAACGTTCTCCGCTATGACCAATGAGAAACCAATTTAAAATTAAGTTTTTTGATATTTAAAATTTGATATTTGACATTTTTTTAAAATTTGTTATTTATCATTTATGACAGTCCCCTTAAACTCCTTTCCATCTATGCATTTACCTAAATTCGCAATATCGGATCCAACTATGGCGACCTCTAAATCTAATTTTTGCGCTAATTTACTTGCTACTGGGTCAAATGGCGCGTTTAAGCCTGGAGCCCACTTATTCCCTACTATCTTCCTGAAATCTTTCCATCCGATACGTTTAATTGGCTTCGCGTCTTTATGTTTGCGTGGATCTTTAGTATAAACATAATCAATATTTGATATATTGATTATATTGTTAATCCCATATTTTTCAGCTATTTTTGTTGCTATATAATCTGTTGACCAGCCTGGGGTCCAACCTGACGCAATAATAACTTTTTCCTTAAAACTTTTCTGCATATCTCTTGAATCATTTATAATTTTTTTATAAGCAATCTTTCTAAAAATCGTACGTAAAAGATGTCCATTTAAAACTGTGCTATGTATCCCAAGCCAGTCAAGATCATCGCGAGTGAGCCCTGATATTTTATCAGCAACAGCTTGGTATCTGCGAGCGGTCTTCCCTCCTCCTATAATTATAAAAAATCTATGATTTGATTTAATTTTTTTCAATATCATCTTTCTAAATTCTGCTAAAAATTTTGTGTTAATTTGATCAGGAATTATAACTGATCCCCCTAATGAAATAATTGTTGTATTTTTCATAATTAATTTAAAATCCAAATACTAAAATTTAATATCATAGCAAACGAAACCCAAAACAAATAAGGTAATAATAAATAAGCTGCTTTTTTATTTATTTTAGCAAAATAATAAATAGTTAAGGCAATCGCCAGCCATAGTATAATAATTTCTATAAAAGCGCATAATGGACAGTTCAACTCAAAAAATAAAAATGACCAAATAATATTTAATACTAACTGAACACTAAAAGTCGTCAAAGCAATAGATCTTTTCCTGCCCTTCTGCGATTTCCATACTAAATATAGCGAAATGCCCATAAGCAGGAAAAGCGATGTCCAGACTGGTCCAAAAATCCAATTCGGCGGATTAAAGGACGGCTTGTTTAGTGAAGCATACCAACCTTTAATTGATGGTGTTGTAAAAAACGATCCAATAATGCCCGCAGCCTGGCAGATTAAAATAGCGGCAATGAGTTTAAATGTCTTTTTTTTAAACATATTTTTTATTTTTATTATTATCTCTCAAATTAATTAGAGAGATAAATTTTTATACACTAATAGAAATCACTAAGTCACAGCTACCTATTTTTTTATCCCTTCAGCGCTAAAAATATACCTATCCAAAACATAATAATAAGCATATAGGCAGTATAATTTGTAATAACTGACTTTTCTATCTTCCCCATTTTTTTAACCTTAAAGTATAAAATAAAAATAGCGCTGCCAGCAATTCCAAAAGTTATAGTTCCTACAAACCCAATAATATTAATGAAATTTTTAAAACCTGCTAGAAATAATAAAAATGGTATTCCGCATGAAAGGACAGAGGCAAATTTTGGATTTATTTTATAGTCATACCATAAACATTTTTTCACAGTAAGTCCTATACTTATATATGAGGTAAAAACAGCTAACAACCCAAAAATATATCCAATAAAAATAATTTTATTAGACATAAACGGCTCTAATCCAGAAAATGCTTCCATAGATGTAGAGCCACCGCTTACTCCAAAAACAGTTATAACAAAAATTATATAAATAAAAAGAGCAATTAATATTGAATAACAAACTGCTCTTTTAAAATTCTTTTTGCCTTTTTCGGAATACTTTTCTTCATCTTTTCCTTTTATAAATATTTCCTTAATTTCAGGCAGTATAGAAATACCCATAAATGAAAAAATTACTACTCCATAAGGAAGAAAGATATTGCTTAAATCATATCCAGAAAAATAAACAACATTAATTGTTCCTAAACTCATAAAAAAGAATATAAAAACAACTAATAATAAAACTATAAGCATTAAAAATTCAGTTTGTTTTATTGATTTAACTCCTTTATAAACTAAATAAGAACTAAACGTAAAAAAAATAACTGTTGATAAAAATAAAGATATAGGTATAAACTGCGACAATATTCCGTGTAAAAAAGAACCTCCAACGATTATATACGCTAATAATGAACCATACATTGCAATAAGAAAATTTATTAATATTACAGCTCCCCATTTTTTCCCAAAATAATCATTAACATATCCAGGCAATCTTTTTTTGCCATCGCTTTCCATAATTACCTCTCCATAAACTAAGCTAATAGCTATTGAAACAAAAGCGCCTCCAAATAAATAAAACATCATTGGCATAAATCCAACCTTAGATGCTACATAAGGAAGCCCAAACATCCCGACGCCAACAATAGTTCCAACTAACATTGAAACAGCGTAAATAATTTTTTTTGTATTTTTTTTCATAAGTTATTCTATAACTTTAATCAATCCAACATTAACTCCACCTCTAAAATTCTCATCAAAAGCAAAGAAACCTATTTTTTTGTTTCCATAAACATCAAATATCCTTACATCAGGATTGCCCCCAGGTCCAGCTCCAGTAATAATTTCATCTATCCCATCTTCATCTATATCTCCTGATGAGACATTAACACCTCCGCGAAAATCTTTTGAGTATGCGAAAAAATTACCTTTTACATTGCCATATTTATCAAATATCCGTATATGAGGCCCGCCACCCTGTCCAGCGCCTGTTATAATTTCGTCTATCCCATCCCCATCTATATCTCCTGATGAAACATTAACACCTCCGCGAAAATCTTTTGAGTATGCGAAAAATTGACCTTTTACATTGCCATATTTATCAAATATCCGTATATGAGGACCGCCACCCTGCCCAGCTCCTGTAATAACTTCATCTATCCCGTCTCCGTCTATGTCTCCTGATGATACATTAACACCTCCGCGAAAATCTTTTGAGTATGCGAAAAATTGACCTTTTACATTGCCATATTTATCAAATATTTTTATATGAGGACCGCCGCCTTGTCCAGCTCCTGTAATAACTTCATCTATCCCATCTTCATCTATATCTCCAGAAGCAATATTAACTCCTCCTTTAAAGTTAATATTATAAGCTAAAAATTCTGATTCCATAAATCCTTGTTCATCAAAAATTCTCACTTGAGGTAAATCTCCTTTAGATTTCGAAACCAAAATCTCAAAATATTCATCATTATCAACATTTCCGTAAGCTATTTTTACTCCATATAAATAATCATCCTCATATGGCAAAAAACTATTTATAAAAATACTATCATTTTTAAACCTGCGAATTTCAGATTTTTTTTCAATATTTGCAGATGGAGTAATTAAAAGATAAGTTTTAAATATTGAATTTTCATCAGGAATTATTCCTAAAATTTTAGCAATATTAATTCTTCCAAATTCCTGCTCTCCATCTATATGATCGCTTTTTGCAATAATCAAATCATAGATGCTTTTATTATTCAAATGAGGCATAGCGTCTTTTACTAAAGCGGCTGAACCTGAAACTAATGCTGTGGCAAAAGATGTGCCAGGCCAAAAACCGCTATAATAACTTTCAAATCCTTCATAATTTGAATCAAAAACAGATGTGCTAAAAAAATCTACGGCCGGCGCGGCTATATCAGCGCATTCATAGCCATATTCTCTAATTACATTATCATTTTTATCAGTGCCAGCAACACCTAATATTATATTTTCATTATTATCTCCTAAATAACAAACTGGATATTTAGGAAATTTATTATCATTTCCAGTTGCGGCAACTATTATTATTCCTTTATTGTAAGCTTCTTCTAAAAGTTCTTTAAATTTATCAGTATGACTCACTTCAAAACTTAAATTTAAAATATCAGCTCCATTATCAATTGCGTATTGAACTGCTTTTAGTATAATATCTTCTGTCGCTCTGTTTATCGCTTCATCAATTTTTAACGGCATAATTTTAACATTCCAAGCCACTCCAGCTATACCTTCCATATTATCACCCCTTGCCGCGGCAACACCAGCCATCAATGTCCCATGATTAATTATTGCATATCTTTCAGGACTAATACTCCCATCAGCATTAAAAAAATTTTCTTCTATTTTAGGATTCGGATCATTGTCAGAATCAACAAAATCCCATCCATTTATATCATCTACATATCCATTAAAATCATTATCAATACCATCCCCTGCTATTTCATCAAGATTTTTCCATATATTATTTTTTAAATCAGGATGATCTAAATCAACGCCTGAATCTAAAAATGCAATAACTATATCACTATTGCCAGTTGTTTTTTCCCATGCTTCAGGCGCATGCGCTTGATTTAAATACCATTGCATATAATACCCCTGATCATTGGGTTCCAGCGAATATGCCGAATTTATATTAAAAAAAATAAATGCGAAAAAAAATATAAAATATAATTTTTTATTAACTTTTTTCATATTTGCTTTCTTGTTTTTTTGTTTTATTGCTTTTTTGCTTGTGTGATATTTGGCTCTTTATCATAAAAAGGCTGGATAAATTGACTTTTTTCTCCAGCAAATTTTAGTTTTCCCAGCCCTATCTTAAAAGTATTTACTAAATTATCGCCAACCTCATTTAATTTAATGCCAACGACAGGAATATTTAAAGAATAAGATAGCCCGTTAGCTATGCTTACTCCAGCTCTTATAGACGTAAAAGTCCCAGGACCGTTAACTGCGATAATCCCTTTTATGCTTTTTATATTTATATTTTGCTTTTCTAAAAAACTATGCAATTTTTTTATCATTTTTTCAGCCTGCCTATTTATTATTTTATATTCCTTCTTTAATATTGCACCTTTTTCTTCTACAGCAAAAAAGATTTTTTTT
>JBHPIX010000036.1:0-8291 GCA_042568285.1 Patescibacteria group bacterium
CTACTAAAAGGCTATTTTTTTACAAAAAAAGAACGATTAATATAAGATATTTTTTTAATGCTTTTCTACGACTTTTATCTCCTCCTCCGTCAGCCCATAAAGTTCATAAACCATCTCGTCAATCCGCTTCTCCAAATCCCCAGTATCCGCCTGCGGATTATCTTTTTTCTTTTTTAAAATTTGATCAACAAGATTAATGAATGGTTTTTGTTGTTCTTTATTTGATATTTTTATCGGAAAAAGTCTTAATTTCTCTACCCCAATATCTACACCTGCACCTCTTTTTTTACCATTTTTATAAAACCAATCTAAAGCAAACTTTGAATTTAAAATTGCTAAAATATATTTTAAATTATATTGTTGATCTTTTTGAACAATCAAAGAAAATGAAAAACCTACAAAATATCCATCCTCATCATAAGTGAATTCATTTTTTACAAACATTCCCTTGAATATAATTTTAGGATTAATAAAATACATCAAATCTCTGGCTCTGTGTAAACCATACGGTTTATTAGATGATGTAATAAAATTTCTATATTTATCTAAATGCTTTTTGATATTAATAAAATCTATACCATTGTTTATCTTTTCTTTTATATATTTGTCTGAATAAATTAAATATTTTTTACTCCAGTTTAACCCATACTTAAATATATCATTCGGATCTAAATATTTTTTTATAATTGTTTTTTCTGTATTGTTTAATTTTTCTTTCTTTAATTCAAATTCATTCAAAACAAAAACTCCGTCACCAGCATAAATTCCATTTGTTTTATTTTTGCTGATTTGTTTATTACTAACTTTATCCGTTGCTTCAACTACGCCTTGAGAAATATTTGAAATTTTTACTAAAGGAATGGTGTTTAATAAATTCTTGTAGCAACTATCAAGGATAATTTCAAAATTATCTGTGAAAATTAGGCTATTTTTTAGCTTCTTAATAGTCAAATTGCTAGTATTTTTATTCTTGTTAATATCAGAAATATCGTTTTCTAATTTTTTATATACAAAATCACTAATAATTTTTGTCTTTTTATATATAGCAACCATATGTTGTCCTGCAACAGAATCAAAAACTTTTAATTTACCAATATCAACGAAATTAATAAAAGATAATTCTTCAGCCACTTGTTTAATTAGTCTTTTTGCACCACTACTATTCAACCAATATCTTGATGTAATATAGGAAATTACTCCGTCATTTTTAACAATATCAATTGCTCTATGTAAAAAATAATACCAAAAATCCATTTTCCCTTGATGATACTTTTTCCCAAAAACAGAATCATTAACTAATTCAAATACACTTTTATTATCTCGTTCTTTTAAGTAAGGCGGATTAGCAATCACAATATCAAACCCCGGATTATCACCGCTGAAAACTTCGGCGAAATATAGTTTCCATGCGAAAAAAGGTTTTACTTTGTTTTTACCAGAAAACTCTCGCAGTTGTGATTCAAATTTATCAAGATCAAAACCCTCTTTTTTAGAAAGTGCTTTTTTTTCTTTAGAAATAATTTCCTTCCGTTTTTCCTTAGATAATCCAATCAAAAACGGATTTTTTTTAATTGATTCCAATTTACTAAAATGTCCTGCTCTCTGCTTTTTAAGTTTAGTCTCAAATATTTCAATCATCAAATCATCAATTTCCTGTTTTAATTTTACTTTTTTATCTTTATCTGGCTCATTCTGAAACTCATTCTTCTTCTGCTGAAATTCATTTATCAACCCTTCTACCTCCTCATGTTCAGAAAACATTTCATTCTCTTTTTTTTCTACTTCCTCTTCGTCAAAATTAATTCCCATAAATTCAGAGATCAAACTATTACCCTGCATAATTTTAAAATCCAAATTCGGCAGAGGTTCAATACCCCAATTTTCTTTTTCTTTATCTATTTTTTCATCAACTAAAAGTGCGATAAAAAAACGCAATTTAGCGATTTCCACCGCAATTTGCTGAAGATCCACGCCGTAAATACATTTTTGGATTAGATAAAGCTTTCTAAAATAATCCACATTTTTTTCTGTAAAATTTCTTTCAATATTTTCTATGGCATCTCTCTGCGATTTAGGATCTGGAATATTTTTAGCAGCGTTTAACTGTGTCTGCTTCCAAAATTTATTTTCAGGATCAAGTTTACTAAGCAGAAACACTAATTTATTTAAAATACCCATTGGGAACGCTCCTGACCCGACTGCGGGATCTACAATTCGCAGATTATCAATTAATGCGACTATTTTTTTGCTTACAGTTTCAGTGAATGGGCTTTGAGAATCTTCATTTTTGAAAAGCAAGTCTATTTTTTCGCCAAGAGATTCCTCCACTCCGCTAGACCTCATACTTCGGTCTTCGCTACGGTCGGAATGACAGCAATTAGATTTATCAGAATGACAGGGAACAATTAGATGTGTTTTGAAATATTCTTTTAAAGATTGGGTAACCATATAATCCACAATCTCTCTTGGAGTATAATAACTTCCAGTGGCTTTACGGGCAGTTGATGAAGTTTCAGGATTAAAACTTGCTAACAAATTTTCAAATACTTTCCCTAAAAGTTCAGGATCAAGCGCTACTTCCGCGTCATTAGGATCATTTTCATCAATGGTGAAATTATATGAAGATAAAATGTCAATCAACCCTCGCGCTTTATACTTTTTCTTGTTCGTGCCGTATTCTCCGTTAAGATCAACATCCTGCTCATCAGAAAAGAAAAGATCGTTCGGAACAACAGGCTGATTCTTTTTTGTTCGTGAAAATCCATCAACAATAATTCCTTTTCGCTTATCGTCAAGACATTCAAAAAGTCCTCCATTCAAAAATGGTATATCGCCAAAATAATCTTTTATTTTATCAGAATTTTTAAAAAGTTCATGATAACGACAAACATACGAATTATCATAATCTTTATTTAACCCTTTTTTAAATCTTTGTTCACTTCCAAATTTTCTGTCTTTTCGTTTAGTGCTTAAAGTAGCAAAAAATAAATTTTGCAAAATTGCCTTATAATAAGTTGATTTGTCAGGTGATAAATCTTTTAAATACTCATTTATTTTTTTATGTTGAAATAAATCTTTTAGAACTAATCCTCTTTCTCGCATAAACCAAATGAAAATTAAACGAGTGATAAGCCGTATAACAGCAATGTGGTGTCTGCCATTTTTATCTTTTTCAGCATCTTTTGGGAATTCAGTTTTCTGAACCGCCCAAAAATACCAATTTGCAATGTCTTTATAAAACTCCTTAGTAACCTTCTCCACCGAAAACGCCTCCTTCACCTTCCCCAAACTCCCAAAATCGCCTTCACCAATTTGTTTTAGGAATGTTTTATTTGTTATATCAGGATCTCGGCTAACAAAATAAGTGAACCTGCGAAACACGCTCCAATCTCTTTTCTTGCCAAGATAATTAGCGTAAATTAAAGAAAAACGGAAATTGCCTTTTTGGTCATAAAATATAAAAATACCTGCATCAAATTCTAATTCTTTTAATATCTTTTTGCCTTTGTCATACTGAGCTTTCTTGCCAGATTTTTCTGTTAATGAATTTACAGACTTAAAAACAGAAACAATTAAATTTTGTCCTTCATCTTCAAAATCAATCTCGCCCAGTTTCAAACCATTAGTAAAAAACTTGTCATCATATTGATCAAGTTCTTTTTGTCTCGGCTTAAACGAACTATTTTTATCACGAAAAAACTTACTAAATTTCTTCGCGGCAAATTCGCCTATAATGTCTTTTAAAATATCTAGTGACATAATTAGTTATTTACCATGCATTAACTTTATCAACTTTTCATTTGCAAAAAAATGATACTTGCCATGAATAGCGTCTTTTAGAAATCCGCCTTTCTTAAGTTCGTTAAGATATTTACTTGTAGTTGTATAGTGAAGTTTTAAATTCTTAGCTAAATGAACAGGAGTAGTAACTGGGAAAGAAAAAAGTTCTTCCACTAAATCAGCTGAGTAAATTTTTCGATGCTTTTCTTTTATATCTTTTTTAAATTCAAAAAATAAAGACATTATCGCAAATAAAATTTCCTTCGTTTCTTTTGCTTGCTCATAAAATCCCTTTAGCATAAAAATTATAAAATTATTCCATCCGTCATTGATTGTAACATTTCTAAGAAGCCTATAATATTCAGGTCTATTTTTATTGATGTATCCACTAATATACAATGTAGGAAGTTTTAATATCTTGTCATTAACTAATTGTAAAATCATTAGAACTCTTCCAGTTCTACCGTTACCATCATCAAAAGGATGAATTGATTCAAATTGATAATGCGCTATAGCGCATTTAATCAACGGATCAATATTTTCATTTTTTTCATTAACAAAATTTTCCCAATTGCTTAACAAATTAGGAATTTCAGATGAAATTGGCGGAGTATATAAAACTTCTCTTGTGCCACTATTAACTATTGCGTTCTGCAATTTTCTATATTCTCCTTGAGATTCAGGAATTAATTTTTTTTCAATCCCTTGTATTGTCCTTGTAGATATTGAATATTTATTTATATTTTCAAATCCCCAAAGTGTTGCTTCGCGGTAATGTAAAACTTCTTTGTCTTCTTTTTTTCTTTCTATTTCCGGAAATAATTGACTTTGCAACACATTTATAACTGTTGTATTTATATTTTCTATCTCTGAACTGCTTAATGATTCCCGTAAAAGAATTGGTGAAATTAAAAGCATTGGATTAGGAAGAGAAAAAGTATAACCCTTTAATTCTGCTAATTCAGTTCTAGCCTTCATTAATAAATCAGAAAAGTCTTGATTCTTAAAATCAATTTGTGGCGGAAGATTAGGTAATTTATTAGGTTGTGTTGGATTAAATGACATATAATTTTATTATATCAGTTTTTTTAGTTTTTTGCAACATATCAATGTTTATATGGCTTAAATAAGCTATTTTTTAATATTCTCAATAGCAATAATAATTTCTTTAGTAAGATCCTTTTGCCTCTCTTTTTCTTTTAACAGATAATCCTCGCCAAGCTCCTGTTTAAGTTTATCTATTTCTTCCTCTGGTTTTTTATGTTTTTTGCTTGCTTTGTTATTAGAAGTGTTATCCCTAAAATCTAAATTTGCGATGCGACGTAATGTGTAATCTGATAAAGTTCCATAATCAACAATATCTTCACGCAAAGTTCTTATGAAATCCATATATGGCAATATTGCTTTAGATGGTTTAGAAATAAATGTTTTAATGTTATTTAAAGCGCGCTTTTCAATGCTTTGGTCAGTGAGCGGGATAATTTTATGTTCTTTGCTATTCCTTATTTTTTCATAAGACTCCCAAAATAAACTACTTAAAGTAAGGGATTTTTCATTTTTTTCGCAAGCGATATGACTAAAAATTTCTTCCAAAGTTATTTCGCTAACTTCATTTTGACCATCATTCCCATAAACAAGAGAATGTATATACATTCTGCCCTTTTTCATAAAAACAAGCAGTTCATTCTCTCTAAATCGTTTACTAACTTTAACCCGCGCAGGAAAATTATTAATTTCTTTTATCAGTTCAGGGAATTGTTTTTCTATTTTCAAAAATTCCTTTAATGCTTTGGTATAAAATCCCTCTTCCTCTAAAGAATCTGGATTTTCTTGTATCCGTTTAAAAAGACCAGCTGGAGTTGGTTCTTCATCAGTATCAAAAATTTTAGAATCTTCTCCCAATGTATTATGTATAAGGAACATTTTCTGCGATGCGATTTCTCTGCTTTTAATAATTGTCGCTCCTTTTTCAGTTGGAAAAAAATTCACTAAATACAAATTCTCAAAAACTTTTTTGCTAATACGATTGATACGACCTACCCGCTGAATAACACGGACAGGATTCCATGGTATGTCATAATTTATTACCATACCAGCTCTATTTAGATTATATCCCTCTGAAATTCTATCTGAAGCAAGTAAAATTTTATAATCATCTTCTTGCTCTTTACAAGAAGCGTCAAAATTTTTATTGATATGAAGTATTTTATTAGCTGATAAATCTTTACCTGCCACTAAAATCTTTTCGCCAAACTGATCTATTAAAATTGGTTCTAAATATTTTACAGTATCAGTATATTCAGAAAATATAATAATCTTTCTTTTTGGTTCACCATTTTTAGGTGATTCCTTTAACTTCTCTTTTATTTTTTTTATAAGACAATCTGACTTAGGATCATTCTTAACCAAATCTAACTGTGAAAGTTCATCTAAGATACTATTAAACAGCTTGAGATCAGATTGGATGTCAGATATAAATTTATCTTTATAAAAAAATTCTTTAACATTATAGATCTTATTATTTTTAGGATAATCGCCATCACGGAGTTTTTTGTCAAATTCTTGTAACCTTTTATCAATTTCCTCCACCTCAAGATAATATATTTTTTCTAAAAGTGAACGATCAAGAATAAACTTTCCTGTTTTTTCTACAAATTCTAAAACATCTGTTGTGATTTTTTTAAAATTTTTAATGCTTTGTTCAAAAGCTCCAAAAGAACTTTCAAATCGTTTAACCATTAACCGACGCATAAAATCATATAAATTCCGTTGTTGGATAAATTCAAAATTCTCTTTTTCATTTAATTTTCCTTTTTGTTTTATTTCATATTCAAAAGGTCTATAAATAGCTCCTTTAAATCTTCCTGCTATATCAGATTCTCCAAAATACGCGCTAATAATTCTGTCATAAAAGTCTGATTGATTATCAGACAATTCATAATACCATTCTATAGGATCCATTAACTTTGATAAATTTTTAACTTCATTTTTGTAAAATGGATTTTTTTGCAAATCCAAACGATTTCTTCTTATTGTAATTGGCTCAATAAGATCTCTTATTTGTTTTGCTAAACGAATAGAACGTTGCTTAACGTTATCTAATTGTATATTTATATCGCCAAACATTGTTTCATAATATTTTTCAGCCTTTTTTCGTTTTATTTCATCTACTGAATCCCAACATTTTTTAATATATCCTAATCTATCAAACTCTCCTTTAAAATGCTTAAATTTATCAACCATATTATTTTCTAATGTGATTGATGATTTTTTTGGAGTAATAAATAATTTTAATAATGACAAGATGTCCGCTGGTTTATTATTAAAAGGCGTTGCGGTAAGCAAAATTACAATCTTATTACGGCAAATATTTTTTAAAAATTCATAATCTTTTGTGTCTTGATTTCTAAAACGATGTGCTTCATCAATAATAATAACTTCAACATCTTTTGCTTTTTTAACAAATTTGCTAATATCTTCCAACTCTCCAAGAGATCTAACTTCCCAACTATGCAATCCGAATTCTTCTATATACTTTTTCCAGCCTGAATTTTTATTTTTATCTCCAACAAGTCCAGGCGGACATATAACAACTCCTCTTTTTTTAAGTTCTTTGGCAATGGAACAGGCGACTACTGTTTTTCCAAGCCCTACAACATCCGCGATTATGACACCATTATTTCTATCAATAATCGCTAATGCCTGCTTTACCGCGTCTAACTGATATTGATATGGAGTATAGCCATTTTTTTCCAAAATTGTTACAAGCGATTCGCTAATATCCTTTTTATCACAAGAATCCAAATAAATTTTCAAAACTAAAACAAAAGCTTCATAAGGAGTAATTTCTTTTATAAGTGTTTCATCTTCTATTGTTTTTATAAGTTTAGTTTTAATAATATCATCTTCTGTTATTTTTACTGCCTCATCCCATAATGTATCAAAATATTCTTCTGCTGTTTCAAATCCATAATCGCTAATCTCAACATTAAATTCTTCTTGTGTTGTTAGCCCAGCTTTTGTTAAGTTGCTACTTCCTGTGATAAATAATTTTTTTCTGCCAATTTGATCTTTATCAAGTTTAAAAATATATAGTTTTGAGTGATTAGGATTATAGCTCTTTCTAATGACTAATTTATCTTTTTTAATCAATTCAATAAAAAATTTAACTTGTTCGTAAAATTCTTTCGTATCAAATTCATCTGTATTTATTGATTTTTTTACTGATTGCAAAAATTTATAACTTCTCTCATCATCAGACAATTCTTTATCTGGTTCAGCTAATTCTAAAACACCTTTACTAGTCTTATCAACATTTAAACCAACTAAAACTCTTATTTTTGTGTTAGGATTTTGTTTTAATCCATCATAAAGCTCGCGAATACCTGAAAAATAGAAAAAACCTACTAAAAATTTAAGCTCTTCACTTTTAGAAATAAGCTCTATTAACCGTTTTTTTAAATTGTTTGCCTCGCTGTTAGTTATAAAATTTTTCATATTATATATTTATT
>JBHPIX010000037.1:0-7999 GCA_042568285.1 Patescibacteria group bacterium
AAGCTCCCTGGCATAGGAAAAAAAACAAGCCAGCGGTTTGTTTTTTATTTATTAAAACAACCTAAACACGAAATAATAAAATTAACAGAAAAGCTAGAACATTTAAAAGATCAAATACAATATTGCTCTATATGCGGTTGTTTTACTGAAACTGATCCATGCCCTATTTGCTCTAATATACATAGAGATAAAACTCAAATTTGTGTTGTATCTGAAACAACTGATATGGCGGTAATTGAAGCAACTAGCGAATATAAAGGTCTTTATCACATATTAGGAGGAACAATAAACACTTTAGACGGCATAACGCCTGATATGTTAAACATAAAATCTCTTGTTGAACGGGTAAAAAATGATGGATTGCAAGAAATTATTTTAGCTTTTAATCCTAATATTGATGGTGAATCAACAGTAATGTATTTGAAGAAAATATTAGAACCGCATAAAATAAATCCGTCCAACAAAATGGACGAGATAAAAATAACCAGACTAGCCCGCGGTCTTCCAATGGGAAGCGATATAGAATACGCTGACGAGATAACGCTTTCTAACGCGCTGAAGGGGCGGAATGTCGCTTGACAAACAATCATTTATACTATATTATAATTATATAACATACATTCATATTATAAATATAAAATATATGGAAAATAAAAATGCAATTTCAATGACAATTAGACAAACTAATCTAAAATTTGTTGAAAAAATTGCAAAACAAAAAAAAATATCTAGATCAGAAATGGTAGATAATCTTTTAAATATTTATAGGAAATACAAACTAAAAAAAGATATAGTAGCAGGCTTTAAAAGCCAAACCAAAGAAGATGCTATAGATTCAATGTCTGATTTTGGCGATTATTTAGATATAATTGATAGATAATCTATGATAATTCATCAATTTGATGTTTGGTTAGTCAATTTAAACCTCACTAAAGGGTCTGAGCAAAATGGCGAAAGGCCATGTATCATTTTACAAACCAATGCATCTGGCGATCATGGCGCGACAACTCTTATTGCCCCATGCACCACGAAAAAACTAAACAAAATTCACTCTTTTCAAGTAATGCTAGAACCATCTAACCAGAATGGTTTAACCAAAATTTCAAAAATAAAATTTGACCAAATAAGAGTAATAGACAAAATTAGACTGCTTAAAAAATTAGGAGATTTAGAAAAAACATACCACACTGACATCGTAAATGCCATTAAAGTTATATTTGATTTAGAAAAAGATTTTACTATATAGAAAATATGGATAAAAAGGATTCTATAAATATAAAATCCTTTTTTTATTTATAAAATTTTAGGGGTTTCTATGGGGGTTTCTACCGCGTCCGCCTTTGGAGGATAGAAAACCCTACATCCCCAACTCCCCAGCAATTCCTTGCAATGCCTTTAATCCAATGCTCAAAAATTCATCTAACGCTAATCCAGCTTTTTCACATTCCATAATAATTTCGCGCCTGCAGTTCTCCGCAAACTTTTTATTTTTAAATTTTTTCTTAAGAGATTTTAATTCAAGATTAGCTATTTTTTTATCAGGTCTAACTAATACAGAAGCAATAATCAAACCTGTTAATGTTTCTGCAGACGCTAAACAATGCTGGAGACGGGTATTTCGTTCTTTATTTTTTAAATCTTCGTTCAAAGAATGACCATAAGCATGAGAAACAATTGTCTCAATTAAAAATTCACTGGCTCCAGCTTCTTTTAAAATGTCAGCGCATTTTACACAATGTTCTTCTGTTTTATCTTTTGTCAATTCCCAGTCAATATCATGCAAAAGCCCTATAATCCCCCATTTTTCCTCATCATCTCCGAAATATTTCGCCAACCCTCGCATTATCGCTTCACTCTCACGACAGTGTAATTTTGTTATTTGGTCTTTAATATATTTATCAAGTAATTTTTTTGCCTGCTTATAGTTAAGACCTAAATCCATACTACCCCCCCCCCGCCAACACGGCCCTCCAATACGGCGGGCAGGCGGGCAGGCTTATCCCCCCCTTATTAATGGGGGGAGCGATACGCGGTCGCATCAATGGAAAAATTTGACATTCTCGCATTGGTCTATCCATTAAAAAAGAAAATACTCTTTCAGAAATCCCAAATCCAGTTGTAGGAGGCATACCATATTCCAACATCTCTACAAAATCCTTATCATCCATTTGCGCCTCATCGTCACCTTCCTCCCTCAATTTTGCCTGCTCCATAAACCTCTTTGACTGATCTTGAGGATCATTCAACTCGCTATATCCATTCCCTAATTCTGATCCTGCGATAATCGGCTGAAATCTTTGAACAACATTTTGGTTGTCATCTTGTTTTTTGGCTAATGGCGATACAATCAAAGGCAAATTCACTAAAAAACCAGGTCCTGCTATCTGTTTTCTGCAATATTTCCATAAATTATCTATACCTCTTGTAATATTAAAACCTTTTTTATCATAATCAATTTTAAGTTCTTTTAATTTTTTCTCAATTTTTTTCAAATCAGTTTTTAAAATATTAATTCCTGTATATTTTTTTACTGTTTTTTGATAATCATAAACTTCCCATTTCTTTCCCAAATCAATATTAAACCCATGAACTTTAAATTTTAATGTTCCAAAAGTTTCTTTTGCAACATACTTAAACATCTCTGCAACTAAATCCATACCCATTGCATAATCCGCATAAGCCCAATAAAATTCCATTTGAGTGTAATCCTGTAAATGTTCCGCATCCATACCTTCATTTCTAAACTGCCTTCCAATTTCAAAAGTTTTTTCATAACCAGCTGACATTAAACGTTTCTGCCATAGTTCTCCCATTGAAATTCTAAGATAAACATCAATATCTAAAGCATTATGATGTGTAATAAATGGTCTTGCTTCAGCTCCGCCAGTAGTATTTTCTAAAACAGGAGTTTCAACTTCTAAAAATCCTTTGTCCACAAGGAACTGACGAACGGAATTCCAAAATTTTGCTTTTTTATAAAAAATTTCTTTCACTTCTGGATTGCACAAAATATCCAAATACCTCTTCCGTAATTTTTCATCCTCATCTTTTATGCCAAAATGTTCAACAGGAATAGAAATTAACGCTTTTGATAATATCCTAAAATTCTTGACCAGCAAGGTAACCTCGCCTTTTTTTGTTTTAAACAAACTGCCTTCTGCTTCAACAAAATCTCCCATATCAACAAAATCCTTAAAAAATTGGAATGGATTAATTTTTGTTCCACTACACACTGAATTTAATCTTTTCCACTCCTTATTATTTCCGTCAACCTCATCTTTCTTAACATAAATTTGAATTTTACCAAATTCATCTTCTAGGTCAACAAAAATTGATTTTCCATGTATTCTAATACTCCTAATCCTTCCAGCTAACACAATCTGCTCATTTCTAGATTCTAATTTATCAAAATCATCTTTTAATTCTTTGCAACTATGAGTTCTATTAGCTTTAGCCGGATATGGATTAATACCTATCTCGCGCATTTTATTTATTTTTTGTATTCTATTTTCTTTTTCGTTATTCATATAATCTTACTTAATTTTCAATTTCTAATTTTCCTTGCTCCCCCCCTTTCGGAGGGGGGGATAAAGGGGGGGTGTGTTTTTTCGCACACCCCCTCCTAACCTCCCCCTCTGTAAGGGGGAGGGCTTGGACTTCAATATTTGTTTAAAAATTGTGTCATTAAAAATTTACTAGAAATTAAAAATTGAAAATTAAAAATTTTAGAATGGCCTTCCTCCGCCAGTTATTATTCTATACAAAAAAAGTATAATAGGAATAATAAGCTCAAATCCAAAAAATATAAAAGCTAAAATAATGATACTCCCATATTTAGACATAAATATTTTAAAATCACGAGCTGAAGCAGGTAATATCGCAAAAAGCAATTTAGAGCCGTCTAAGGGAGGTATTGGAACTAAATTAAAAACTGCCAGAAGCACGTTAATATAAACTACAATTCCAAGAAATGAAGTAAAATGGCTGAATGGCAAGAAACGGATCAATATTCCACATATTATAGCAACAATAAAATTAGACGCTGGACCTGCAAACGCAATTTTAGCTCCATCATTTTCTGGATCTTTTAAATTATGCGGATTATATGGAACTGGCTTAGCCCAAGCAAAAAAGAATGTTCCTGCTGATACTATATAAAGCGCTATAGGCACAAAAATAGAGCCAATTGGATCAATGTGAACTATTGGATTCATTGATAATCTTCCCATTGATTTAGCGGTTGGATCGCCTAATCTATCTGCCATCCAGCCATGCGCGTATTCATGTATAATAGCTGAATATAACAATATTACAAAAAAGAATATAATTTCCATACAATAACTTGATTTTTATTTAAAAATGTATTAGTATAAAAATAAAGAGATTATCCGTGTTAATCAGTTTTTAATCCGTGTTTATCCGTTATTATACAATTTTCTATATATACTTACGGACTTACACAAAATAAAATTTTACCAAACAACTATGTCACGACAATGCGATATTTGCCAAAAAAAACCAAAAACAGCTGTCTCTAGAAGTCATTCTAACATTGCTACAAAAAGAAAGCAATACCCTAACCTTCAATCAAAAAAGATGAATGGAGTTAAAATGAAACTTTGCAGCACTTGTATTAAGACTTTGAAGAAAGTATAAACTAAATGATTACTCTTCTTGTCATTCCGCGCTTGCCTCGCCGATTCGGCGGGCTTGACGCGGAATCCAGTATTAGATCCCGCTCGTCTCGATTCGAGCCGAAGCGGACATCAAGTGCGGGATGACAGTATGTAATTAATTAGGTATAATTTTGAAAAAAACTATAACAAACAACCGCTAAATTTAGCGGTTGTTTTTGTGTATCATAAAATTTTAGGTGTTTCTATCCTCTAAAGGCGGACACAGTAGAAACCCCCATAGAAACCCCTATTTTTTCCAATCAGAAATTTTAATTTTGCCTTTTCCATAAGATTCAATAACAACTTTTTGCTCATCACGCCATTTGTAAGCTGATATAAGTTCTTTAGGCAAAATAACAGCATAACTATACTTCCCTTTCCGTGTTATTTTGTGGATATATTTTTTCTTCATATTATTTTTTTCTCATTATAAATAAATATTTAAAGCCTCTTAAATAAAAGTTATATTTTCTTGCTCTTTCGTGCCAAATTCCTGTATTTGAAGTTTGATTATGACGAGTTAAGCAAACAATGTCCATCGTATCAAAATATTTTTCTAATCTTTGCCACATTAAAAAGCCTGCTGGCGTAAATTTTCTTTTTACCCATTGATCAGCAATAACCCAGCCCATTGCCTTGTTCGGTTTTAAAATCCTTGCCATTTCACTCGCAGTCTTTTCCAATTCATCGTAAAATTCTGTTTTTTCGCAAGAAATTTTACCAATACATTTTTCATCATCAGAATATTTTATATTGTCAGAATAAGGAGAATCAATAAAAACAAAATCAACGGTATTATCTTGAAGTGGAATTTTTCGTGAATCGTTTTTAATTACATCAGGTCTAACAATATTTAAATCATAACCGATCACTTCCCTGTTTAATTCATTAGCAACATCAATAGTTGTTCCGCTCCCACACATCGGATCAACAACCAAATCGCCCTCTTTTGTATATCGTTGCAGTAAATTCCAAATCACCATTGCGGGCGTAACGCCGTTGTATTTATTGTTTCCGTGTAGGGTGTCACCATAATTTTGTCTTGGAAAATCCCAGAGGGTTGTTGATTCTATTTGATGTTTATTCATAAGCTTTTGCACCATTATTTTTTGGATATTGATTCATATATCAAACTATATTTCATATCAGCAAGATCATTGCCTTCGTGATAGACTTCGCTTTTTCGATAATAAACTGTTCTTTTGTAAGGATAGCCGAAAAACAATAAACGTTTCCAAAATTTCCAATTCGTCTTTCTTTTAAAGTGACAATAGAATAATGGCAAGTAAGAATATTCATCGCCCTCTAAATCTATGTGCTCTATCCATTCGTATGGAATAACACTAACAGGAAATGCATAAAAAAAATCTTCCTTACTTTCACCCTTGAAAGAAAGTTTTCCACTTGATTTTTTGTATATCTGGATAGGCATTGATGAAAAAAACTCAACCCCATCAAATCTTGTTGATTTTATCGCTACCTTAATATGAGAATACCCTTCAAACCTTTTTTCTTATATTTTCCGCAATTGAACTATTAAGAACTAAGTCTTTTTTACTATAATAAGAAGTACCGATAAATCTTTTTCTAAAGTCACTCAAATCTTTTGTATATTTAAACCAAAGAGCAGTGAGTTGATGCAAATCAGCATACTCATAAGATGTGACATAGGGTGGTGATGTAACAATCAAACTAACTGAATTAAACTTTGTCGGTATCTTTCTCGCATCAGCGCAATAAACATCGCAAAAAATTTTTAGATATTTTTTTTCTTTCAAGAGATTAAAAAAAGTTTCATTGCCTCGCAACATCGCTTTGATTTGTCTATGAAAAACAACAAATGGATCTGCCTCTTTTTTTGCCAAGTCTCTTGTGGGTTTGTTGCTTTTTTGAAGCCAGATTGAACAATTTTTTAAAATATTTGAAAAACCGCAATAAAAAAAATCTCGTATGTCTTGGTCTTTGATTTTTGAGATTTCTATAAATATAAAAGCAAGCTTTCTTTTTTCTTCAGGCTTAAACCAATAATCAATTCTTTCATGTTCGGGCACTTTTACTTTTGTGTCTTTATTAAAAGAATCAATTTTTTCTTTTAATTTTAAAAAATATTTTTCTAATTCTGCAGGTTCAATTGGGGTTTTCTTTGCTTTAGTTATTAAAACCGCAACAGGATTTATATCAACTCCGACAGATTTTCTTCCCATAACTTTTGACTCAACCAATGTTGTCCCGCAACCACCAAAAGGGTCTACAATCAAATCACCTTCTTGAGTATATTTTTTAACTAATCGAGAAACAATTTGTGGAATGAATTTTGCTGGATAGCGATGGTATCCATGTGTAAGATAGCTTGTTTCTTTTCTTGTTTTTTCAGCAAAAGCCCAAGATTGGTTAATCTTAATTCTTTTAAATCGCTCAATAATTTTTCTAAAATTTGCCATATAAAATATAAATCTACTCTCATTTTACCACATTTCAGCAAGAAAATAAAGCCTACATATCGCATTAGACAGATTAGTTTTAGGGGTTTCTATAGAAACCCCTATTTTTTCCAATCAGCATAGCTATACTTCCCTTTCCGTATTATTTTGTGGATATATTTTTTCTTTTTCATATTGTTTTTTTATTAAAAAAAATTATACTAATTAACATAAATTACCGCTTACGTTATACCTCTTCACATTTATCAAATCCAGCAAATCATTTTGTTCTTGAATCTCCTCAACATCTTCTCTTTTTACATCATTTAACCTTTGTTTGCTTATTTCTACATATTCAGGATTCACATCTATACCTATATAATTTAATCCTAATCTTTTTGTCGCTAATGCAGTTGTTCCACTACCAATAAATGGATCTAATACAACAGCATCTTTATAAAAAGCAGTTAATTTAATTAAATGTTCGCATATTTCTAATGGCTTAACTGTTTTATGATTATTAAAATCACCTTTTTCTCTTTTAGTAGGCTTTCCTATTAAGAATGCTTTATCAATTATTTCATTTATATTATCAACTGTAAAAACATTAGCAGGAAACATATTATCTCCGATTCTGATATTAGTATTCATTAGTCCTACTTCGTGTTCTATCATATTATTTAAAAATGTTCCATCAGTTGGTTTTTGCGCCATAACTATGGGCTCAAAACAGCTTTTTACTTGAGGAGTTTTCCAGCCATCAAATTTTGTCTTCAATTTTTCCTTTTCTTTTTCTGTTATATCCATTTTCTCTATAAAATGATTGATACTCATAGCTTTTGCCTGATTTTGAGTGTATAACCATAAAAAGCAATCTCTTATTTCTAAACCAGCATCGTCAAC
>JBHPIX010000038.1:0-7884 GCA_042568285.1 Patescibacteria group bacterium
CTTGCCTAATGTTGGTAAATCAACACTTTTTAAAGCGATGACAAAAAATAAAGTAGAAGCTTCTAATTTCCCATTTTGCACCATTGATCCAAATATAGGGATTGTTAATGTTCCAGATAAAAGATTGGAGAAATTGTCTGAGATTTCTATGTCCAAAAAGGTTATACCTACGGTAATTAAATTTGTTGATATCGCTGGGTTAGTTAAAGATGCGCATAAAGGTGAAGGATTGGGTAATAAATTTTTATCAAATATAAGAGAAGTTGACGCTATTTGTCATCTTGTCCGTGATTTTAAGGATGAGAATGTTACTCATGTTTCAGGCGCGGTTGACGCGAAATCTGATATGGAAGTAATAAATTTAGAGCTTATTTTTTCTGATATGTCTGTAGTTGCGAAACGGTTAGAGAGTTTAAAGAAAGAGATCCGTTCTGGCGATAAGAATGCGATCGCTGTTAATGATGTTCTTGAAAAAGTGATGAAAATTTTAGAACAAGGGCATTTAGCAATTGAGGCTAATCTTGATGTGGAGGAAAAATTTTTGATAAAAGAATTGAGCTTGCTTACATTAAAACCTGTTTTGTATGTAGTGAATGTGGATGAAGAAAGAATCCCCCCGCCAATACGGCGGGCAGGCCTGACCCCCTTTATGAAAGGGGGAACTAAAGGAATTAGCTCAATTAGTGCCCCCCTCTGTGAGGGGGGACAGGGGGATTCAAAATTTCAATTATTAGTAGGCGACTCTCCAGTTATTGCGATTTCAGCTAAAATAGAATCGGAATTAGCTGATTTATCTGACGAAGAGACAAAGGAATATATGAAAGAGTTGGGCATTAGTCAATCTGGATTAGATAAATTGATAGTGGCAAGTTATAAAATTTTAAATTTAATTACATTTTTTACATCAGGCGAACCTGAAACTAGAGCGTGGACAGTAGTGGAAGGAGCCAAGGCGCCACAGGGAGCCGGTGTTATACATACTGATTTTGAAGAGAAATTTATACGCGCAGAAGTTGTTGCGTATGATGATTTTATTGCTTATGGTGGCTGGAATGGCGCGAAAGATAAAGGATTGATGAGAGTGGAAGGCAAAGAATACATTGTAAAAGACGGCGATGTTATGTTTTTTAGACATGGAGCATAGGGGGATCGGGGGAATAACCAATTTTAAATTTTATCCGCCTCGGCTCGGACAGCCAAGTCGAGACGGGAATTTTAAAAAAATATCAAATATCAAATTTCAAAATATCAAAAAAGTAAGTTAATGTCATTCCCGCGGAAGCGGGAATCTATAGGCTTGTAAATTAGGCTTAATGGGGTGGATTCCTGCCTCCGCAGGAATGACAAAAACGGTTATGTGGGAATGACAAAATGGGTGTAATTTAAAGTAATACCATTTCGGACTATGAAATATAAAAAATTGCTATTTATAATTTTAGGGCTGATAGCTATTAATAGTTATTTTTTAATAACAGTTATAATTCAGAAGCCGGTTGAAAATAAATTGAAAGTTATATTTTTTGATGTAGGACAGGGCGACGTTAGTTTAGTTATGGCGGAAAAGGGAATTAATATTCTTATTGATGGAGGTCCTGATGAAAAAATAATTGAAAAATTGGATAAATATTTGCCGATTTATAATAAAAAAATTGATATTTTAGTTTTGACGCATCCTCACGCTGATCATGTTAGCGGGTTTGTCAATGTTCTGGAAAAATATCCAGCGCAAGAAGTATGGATGACTGGAGTCTTGCATACTTCTCCTGAATATTTAGTATTTTTGGAAATGGTTAGAGATAAAAAGATACAGGCTAAAATTATTGATAGAACAGATAGTATAAATATTTCAGAAAATACGAAAATAGAAATTTTATATCCTAATAAAAATTTACTCCAGCAAAAAGTTGATGATTTGAATAATAGTTCTATTGTTTTGAGAATAAGTTATAAAGCTAAGTCATTTTTGTTCACGGGTGATATTGAAAAAGAGGCAGAAGAGGAATTGAGCGAACTGGCTATTATAAAATCAGATGTTTTAAAAGTAGCTCATCATGGAAGCAATACTTCAAGCACTGAAAAATTTTTAAATATGGTTAATCCTGACATAGCAATAATTTCACTTGGCGAGAATAATTTTGGAATGCCTTCATTAAGGATTTTAAAACGTTTAGAGAGAATTGGCGCTGTAATTTATAGGACAGATGAGAATGGAGATATTGTTATAGAAACAGATGGGGAGGAGATAAGGAGATTAGTGAATTAGGTTAATGTCATCCCGCGCTTGCCCGCCGAATCGGCGAGGCTTGACGCGGGATCCAGAAGATTAACTGGATTCCGCATCAAGTGCGGAATGACAATAATTAAGTCTGAGGCGTTTAAATTTGACTTTTGGGCTATATTTTAGTAAGATAAAAGTAAAATGATGAATTTATTCAGGATTTTTACACATGTTAGTTAAGAAATAATTCTATAATGAGGTTTATAAATTGTTCAATTGTTCTATTGTTCAATTGCTGAAAAAAATGTTTCTGTGTGTAGCATAACAATCGAACAATTGGACAATAGAACAATCTATTTTCTATGAATGAAAATACATTAAACATAATTCAAATAATACTTTGTGTTACTTTGGTTATTGTTATTTTATTTCAAAATCAGGGTTCTGCAATGAGTGGAATTTTAGGAGGAGGAATGGGCACTCCATTTAGGACAAAAAGAGGAATGGAGAAGAAATTATTTATCTTCACAATTGTTTTAGTGGTCGCATTTTTTGCCTTTTCTATTTTTAGGTTGTTTGTGTAGTAATATAATTATCAATGGAAATATAGTATGGACAAAATTATAAAAAATAGTCGCGAGTATTTTAAAATTGGATGTCCTTTAGGTAAAGAGTTAAGAATAACGCAATCTTATTGGAAGAAAATTACGACAATAAAGCATCCTGTGATTAAAAAGAAGTTCAAAAGACTCTTCAATTTCCAGAAATAATCCGAGTTAGTAATTCAGATGATAGCGTATTCCTCTATTATAGGAAATATAACAAAAATTATTTTTGCGTTGTTGCGAGGCATACAAATGGGAAAGGATTTATAATAACAGTTTATATAACTGATAAAATAAAAGAGGGAAAATTAATATGGAAAAAACAAGAGAAAAAAAAATAAAGACGGTTAAAATTTTTTACGATTCATTCGGTAATACATTGAATGTCTGGTTTGATGATCCTGAAAAAGAATGTATCTCAGAAGAAACGGGCGATGAAGTGATTTTAAATAAAGACAGAAAAGGGCAGGTGATCGGCTTTGAGAAGTTGAATTTTAATAAAGCGGGTAGTGCTTTAAAAACATTGCCAGTTGAATTTTTTTCGCAGTAAATTATGCCCCAAAAAAATAATTACAAAAAATTAGAAAAAGATCTTAAATTTGAAAAACAGAACTGTTGGGATGTATGGGATGAAAAAACAAAAAATAATGCTTTTAAGTTTTGTGAAAATTATAAGCGTTTTTTGGATAGCGCGAAAACGGAAAGGGAAGCTGTGAAAGAGGGAATTAAAATTGTTGAAAAGAATGGGTTTGTGAATATTGAGGAATTATCTAAGGGAGCACACCACCCCCTAACCCCCTCCTCAGAAAGGAGGGGGACACTTGCTCAACAAAATTTTCTAAAAAGTGGCAAAAAAGTATATGCGGTTAATAGGGATAAAAATTTAATACTTGCTGTTATTGGCAAGAAGTTTTTAGATGATGGATTTAAACTTATAATGTCGCATATTGACAGTCCTCGTTTAGATTTAAAAGTTAATCCATTATATGAAGATGAACAGTTGGCATATTTTAAAACACATTATTATGGAGGAATAAAAAAATATCATTGGCCAACTATACCTTTGGCTTTACATGGAGTAGCGGTTTTGGAAAATGGGAAAAAAGTAGAATTTACAATAGGAGAAAAAGAAGATGATCCGATTTTTATGATCACTGATTTGCTTCCGCATCTTGCAAAGGCGCAGGCAAAAAAACCGCTTTCAGAAGCTATACAAGGCGAAGAATTAAATATTTTAGTTGGCTCAATACCTGTCAAAGATAAAGATATAAAAGATAAGGTTAAATTAGCTGTCCTTACATATTTGAATAAACAGTATGGAATTAAAGAAGAAGATTTTTTTAGCGCTGAAATACAAGCTGTCCCTTCAGGAAAATCAAAAGATTTAGGATTTGATAGATCCTTAATCTCTGGATATGGACAGGATGATAGAGTTTGCGCTTTTAGTTCTATGCAAGCAATTTTAGAAAGCAAGCCAACAGATAAAACTCAAATATGTTTCCTAACTGATAAAGAGGAAATTGGATCTGAAGGAAACACAGGAGCTCAATCTATATTTTTGGAAAATTTTATTATAAATTTATTAGATATTTGCGGAAAGAAAAATGATATAGGTTCGCTGTACACAATTTTTGCTCACTCAGAAGCGTTGTCAAGCGATGTTACAGCAGGGCTTGATCCAGACTATAAAGAAGTTCATGATTTGAGAAATTGCGCCCGTCTGGGATGCGGATTAGCTTTTGAAAAATATAATGGACATAGAGGAAAATCTTGTTCAAGCGAGGCAAGCGCTGAATATGTCGCTAAATTAAGAAATATTTTAAATAAAAATAAGGTTATTTGGCAGACAGCCGAATTAGGCAAGGTTGATGAAGGTGGCGGTGGCACAATCGCTATGTATTTGGCGAAAAGAAATATGGAAGTTATTGATGCTGGTGTTGCGCTGTTCAACATGCACGCGCCATTAGAAATCGCCTCTAAAGCTGATATTTATAGCGCGTATTTGGGGTATCTGGCGTTTTTTGGGAGTTAGGGGGGGAGCTTGGGGAACTTTAAATTTTATCCGCCAAATCGGCGGATAAAAAAAATAATAAATAACAAATTTTAAATAACAATTTTTTATGAAAATAGGAATAATCGGCTCAATGCAATTTACAGATAAAATGATAGAATATCGCGACCAACTTTTGGAATTGGGGCATAATGCTTTTTTAACTGATCTGCATAAAACAATGATAGGTAAAACAGATTTAGAAATTGAAAAAATTAAGCTTCACCAAAAAAATAACATGGACGCTATTCGTGAATTTTGGAGAATGATGCAGGGAGCTGACGCCGTTCTTGTTTTGAATTTTGATAAGAATGGTGTGAAAAATTATATAGGTGGAAATACTTTAATGGAAATCGGTTTTGCCCATGTGTTAAATCAAAAAATTTTTATATTAAACCCAATTCCAGAAATGCCTTATTGTAAAACAGAAATAGAGGCCGTTAAGCCGATTATTATTGAAGGAGATTTAAAGAAAATTATTTTACAATAGTATAATACCATTAGCTATCTAAAAGCCCTTTAAATATTATCAATATTATTTTTAGATTCATTTTTACAACTAAAAACCACCTCGTAATTGAGATGGCTTATTGATGCCTTGAGGCATTAGAGTTCTACTGATTGATATCCTATAAATAAGTATAGCACATTTATTATAAATGTCAATAGCTAATTTATCCACAAGTATATTTATATAAAAAAAGCAGGTTGAAGTCCTGCTTTTTTTGGTGTAGAATAGGCGTAGAATGAAAATGCAGTCCTTTAAAAAGTTGACTAAATGTTTTTAATTGGATATAATTGGATATAGTTAAAATAGCCAATTAAATTATGCTAAAAAATACTAAAAAATCAATAAAAGAACCTTCCATCTCTGATGAATTTTCAAAAAGAATTGAAAATATTTCGGCTATCCTTGTTGCGAAAATAGCAAAGATTAACGAATTAAAAGGACGATGGATATCTGGAGCTCATTTAAGCCCGCAGGTTTTAGGAAGACTTAAACGGTCAGTTTTAATTACTTCAACAGGCGCCTCTACTCGTATTGAAGGTGCCAAATTATCTGACGTTGATATTGAAAAAATGATGCGTGGCATAAATATTCAAAAATTCACTAATCGTGATAAGCAAGAAGCAAAAGGTTATTATGAATTATTGGAAAATGTTTTTAATTCATGGAAAAATCTTAAATTCAATGAAAGCGCTGTTAAACACTTTCATCAGGAATTGCTAAAATATGTAGATAAAGACAAGCATCATCGTGGCGAATACAAAAAGGGTGAAAATAAAGTGCATATGATAGATGACGTAGGACAGTCAGTCGGTGTTCTTTTTGACACCGCCCCAGCATATCTTACTCCAAGTCAAATGCGCGATTTAATAGAATGGACGCAAAAAGCATTAGCAGAAAATAAATACCACTCACTATTGGTGATTGGAAATTTTTTGGTTGAATTTTTAAAAATTCATCCTTTTTCTGACGGAAACGGAAGATTATCTCGTGTTATTACAAATTTACTTTTACTCCAAGCGGGATATTTGTATATGCCTTATGTTTCTCAAGAAAAATTAGTAGAAGATAATAAACCTGATTATTATATTGCCTTGCGACGTAGCCAGAAAAAAATTGGATTGAAAAAAGAAAATATTACAGATTGGCTTGATTTTTTCTTGGGTATTGTTTTAAAACAATCACAAATGGCAGTAGAGCTTTTATCTAATGAAAATATAGAAAAAATTTTATCAGAAAAACAGCTTATTATTTGGCAATATATTGAAGGAGTGAAAGAAATAAGTATTGGCGATATTATTAAAAATACCAATATAGCGAGACCGACTATTAAGCAAGCGTTAGAAGTATTACTTAAACTTAAAAAGATTGAAAGAATCGGGCTTGGAAGGAGCACCAGATACAGAAAAATTGAGATATAAAAAAGTTGTAATTATTTTACGGCTTTTTTATATGGCTAAAAAATTATAAAGCAGGTTGAAGTCCTGCTTTTTTTGGTGTAGAATGGAAATATAATAACAGTCATTTTGTCATTCCGCACTTGATGCGGAATCCAGAGTAGATCCCGCATCAAGTGCGGGATGACAGTTTTTAGACAGATTGAAGTGGCAAATGATAATACAATAATAGTCCCATATAAATTTTTATGATGTTTAAAGATCCGAAAAATACTGATCAGCTACATTGGACATCTCACATTAAAAAAAAGATGAGGCAGTATGGTTTGTCAGAAAGCAAGTTAAAGAGGATTTTAGACTATCCCACTAGAAAAGAGCAGGGAATAGCAGAAGGAGTGATCGCTTTAATGCAAGATGCTAACACTAAAAGACCAACTGAAATTTGGCTGATGTATAAAGAAAAAGATAATCAAAAAGTATTGATTTCCGCTTGGCGTTATCCGGGCGTTAGTCCGATTGGCCAGTCTGTTTCCGAGCAAATGTTGCCGGAAGATTTGGAGTAGTTATTTTTTTTAAAAAAAGTTTATATAGCTACATTGAACATCCTGAGAAAAACGTTATTGCATTTTAAAAATAAATTTGTTATAATATAAATGTTTTGCAAGACACAAGACATGCTAAAACTAAAACAGATTTCCTAAAGAGGCCTAAAAAGGAAATCAGAAAGGAGGGCAGTATATTTGAGTATATTTAATTTTAATTTTATTGTACTTGCAATGTCCATGTTATTTGTTCTTAATCGTTTTATTTTCAATAATGCCGTTTATAACCTAATAAAATCAATATTTGGGAATAAGAAAATAATAAAAGCCAAAAAAATATTTAATAATTGTTTGGCGTAAAATTAGCATGTCTAAGCCCGATTAACTCGTTTTAAAAAAATGAGTTAGTCGGGCATTTTTTATTGTTCTGTCCAAAAAGTTTTACTGGCATCAGAGAATTTTTTTAATAGTTCAGCCCTATTTCTAATGCTTTCTTCAGAATCGTCTTTGTCCGGCTTGAGATAAATTGTTTTTGATCCTTTTATGTAGCATCCTTGATTTGGC
>JBHPIX010000039.1:0-7184 GCA_042568285.1 Patescibacteria group bacterium
GCGACATTTTGAGTATGGGAAAATTTGTGATAGTTTGGATATAGTTGTTATGGGGAACACGAAACCGCGCGAAACGGAACGCGAAAAGACACGAAATAGGTGTGTGGCTACGAATCCTTTCGTTGAAGGTGGAGAGCGAAATAATGTTAGAATTTATCCGTCTGGAGGAGGGAATAAAATGATGAGATTTTTTAAGGCATGCAAATTAGCGGGAAAAATAATGAGAAATAAAAAAATGGATTTGATAACTACTCAAGACACGGCATTTACTGGCTTGATAGGTTATTGCTTGAAGAAAAAGTTTAAAACAAAGTTAAATATTCAGATACATGGCAGAGAAGAAAAGCTGTTAAATAAAATATTATTTTTTTCCATAAAAGGCAGTATTATTAAAAGCGCTGATTCTATAAGAGTTGTAAGTGAACGGATTAAAAAATGGGTTGTTGATAAGTATAAGGTAAATGAAAAGAAAATTTTTAAAATACCGATATGCGCGCAATGCGATACTAATATGCGAATGCATGCGAATGATACGAATAATACGAATAATACGAATAATACGAATGGAAAGAGTGACAGTCACCGAGATTATTTTACAATATTAACAGTTGGGCGGTTGGTAAAAGTAAAAAATATAAAATTACAGATAGAGGCGCTGGTGGATGTTTTAAAAATTTTTCCTAAAACAGAATTAATTATAGTAGGCGATGGTCCAGAAAGAAAGAGTTTAGAAAAATTAGCTGGCAAATTAAAAATTAAAAAGAATGTAAAATTTGAAGGGTGGCAAAATGAATTAACTGATTATTATAAAAAAGCCGATTTATTTGTTTTAACAAGTGATAAAGAAGGCTGGAGTATGGCTGTTATTGAATCAATGTTATCAGGATGTCCAGTTGTTATGACAGAGGTGGGATGCGCTGGCGAAGTTGTAAAAAATGAACAAAATGGATTGGTTATACCAGTAAATAATAAAAAAGCGCTTATATCAGCTATATCTAAAATGATAGCTGATAAAGACAAGCGGAAAAAGTTTGCTGTAAATGGTATGGAAACCATAGCTGGATTACCAGATAAAGAGAAGACTTTGAGGATGTACAAGGGGATGTGGGGAGAGAATTAAATTTTAAATTTGTGCAATTTAAAATTAAAATGAAGTATGTTTCGCAAATTAATAAATATAATTTTAATAATTTTTCTCGCCCTGTTTCAGATAAGTTTTTTGAATGTTTTGGCATTTCCGTTTAATGAAATAAAAATCATTTTAATATTTATGATTTTTTCAACATTTATTGATTATAAATATGGAGTATATTGGCTTTTTGCGGGAGTTTTAGTTTTAGAGCTTTATTCTCAATACCATTTTGGAGTTTTATTATTGTCTTATTTTTTAACTTTTATTTTCATTGTTATGTTATTTAGAAATGTTTTTACTAATAAATCATTGTATGTTTTGATTGTCGCAGGATTAATTGGAGTTACAAGTTGTACAACTTGTATTTATTGTTTAAATCAGTTATTATATATATTTAATTTTAGCTCAGTTTTAATTGAAATAAATCAAAGTTATTTTATTTCTTTTATGTTTCAACTCATTTTCAATTTAATTTTTTTGACATTTTTATTTTTTGCCTATAGGATTATTTCTAAAAGGATGAAAGCTGTATTTCTGATTAAATAGACCTGTTGCGTAAATTATTACTTTAACAGTTCCGTAATTACTATGGACAATAATAATAATTTAAAATTGGATACAAAATATCGTGATCTTTGTATTGATACTGTTGAATTTAGCAATGAAGAAGAATTAAGTGAAGATATAATAGAAGAATTTAATGAGGATTCGGAAGAATTAAGCAACTATAAAAAAATTAATTTTTTGTTTGTTTTATTTTTGTTTGGTATATGTATTTTAATTAGCCGTATAGCTTATTTGCAAATTACAAAAGGAGATTATTATTACTCAATTGCTGAGGGAAACCGAATAAGGATACAAAGCATTAAGCCTCGTCGTGGAATAATTTATGATAGGAATTATAAGCCGTTAGTTTCAAATGTTCCAAGTTTTTCTTTAAAGATTATTCAGGCAGATTTACCTAAGGACGAATATGATAGAGAAAATGCTATTAAAGAAGTTTCTGAGCTTATAGGCAAAGATGTTACTGAAATAAAAGAATTATTAGCTGATAAAAGCGCATACTATTATCAGCCGATCGTTATTCAAGAAAATATAGATTATGATCAAGCTATTTTGCTGTATGTAAAGAGTTTGAATATGCAGGGAGTTATTTTGGAAGAAGTTAGTAAGAGATCTTATGTTACTGATGATAAGTTAAATTCTTTATCTCATATATTAGGGTATAATGGAAAAATTTCAGAAAAAGAATTATCTTTTTATGAGGATAAAAAATATTTTCTTGATGATTATATAGGAAAAACAGGAGTTGAATTGAGTTTTGAACATTTTTTAAGAGGAGTTCCAGGAAAATCTAATGTTGAGACTAATGCGTTAGGAAAAAAAATTAGAATTATCGCGCATAAAGATTCTGTGGCTGGCAATGGATTAGTTTTATCCATTGACTATGAATTGCAAAATTATATAGAAACATTGTTAGTTGAAGAACTAAAAAAAATTAAAAAAGAAAAAGCATCAGTTATTGTAATGGATCCTCGCAATGGAGAAATTATTTCTATGGTTAGTTTGCCTTCATATAATAATAATTTATTTATTCAGGGTATTTCTAACGAAGATTATCAAAATTTAATTACTGATAAAAATAACCCATTATTTAATAGAAGCATTTCTGGCGCTTATCCACCTGGCTCTACCTTTAAACCAGTAATTGCATCAATAGCATTAGAACAAGAAATTATCACAGAATGGACAAAAATTAATAGTGTCGGAGGAATTTGGGTTAGTAAATGGTTTTTTCCTGATTGGAATAGCGCAGGACATGGTCCAGTTAATGTTAAACAGGCTATTGCAAATTCAGTTAATACATTTTTTTATTATATAGGTGGCGGGTATAATAATTTTAAAGGGTTGGGTATTGATAAGTTGATTGAAAATTCTAAATTATTTAATATTGGGAAAAAAACAGGTATTGATTTGCCTAGTGAAAATTCAGGATTTATACCAGATTCGTTATGGAAAGAAGAAAAATTGAATGAGCAATGGTATATTGGCGATACATATCATTTATCTATAGGGCAGGGATATTTATCAGTTACTCCTTTACAAGTAACATTATGGACATCTTTTTTTGCTAATAATGGCATAATGTATAAACCTAAAATTTTAAAAAGTTTAATTTATCCAGATGATAAAGAAAAAATTATTAAAGAAGAATATCTTGTAAAAGATATTATTAGCGCTAAAAATGTAAAAATTATAAAAGATGGAATGAGAGATGCTGTTATTTATGGTAGCGCTCGCTCGTTGTCTTCTTTACCATTTAGTTCAGGAGGAAAAACTGGAACAGCTCAAACAAGTAATATAAAAGATCCTCACTCATGGTTCACATGTTTTGCTCCTTATGAAAATCCAGAAGTAGTAGTCGTTGTTTTAGTTGAAGAAGGTGGAGAGGGAAGCGCGGTAGCTGTTCCTATTGCGAAGAAGATTTTGGAGTATTGGGGAGGGAGAGAAAAAATATTAAATATAAAATATAAAAAAATAGTAGGGGCGGTTCACGAACTGCCCAATCTGTAATGTCTCAAGTAAGACAAAGTGGTTAAGATAGAAAAACAGGAAATCTGTGGAAAAGTTTTTTTAAAAAGAGTTAAATATTATAAAGTAATTATAAAATAGCTAAAATAAAACTTTTTTAGCCCCTTGACATTTATGTGAATAATAATTATTATAGAAAGGCTACTATCAAAAAAACAAGAAAGCAAAAAAGCAAGAAAACAAAAAAAAATTAATCATTTGTTTTATTGTTTTATTGTTTTTTTGAGGGAAATATGGTATATATAACAAAGGAAGGTTTAGAAAAATTTAAAAAAGAAAAAGAGGATTTAGAGAAAATTAAAAGACCTCAAGTTGTAGAAAGAATTAAAAGAGCAAAAGAATTAGGGGATTTATCAGAAAATGCAGAATATGCGGGAGCTAGGGAAGAGCAGTCATTTATGGAAGGCAGAATATTAGAACTTCGTGAATTAATTAATAATGCTGTAATCATTGAAAATGGAAAAAAATCAAATGGTTTTATTAATGTTGGTTCTAAAATAAAAGTAAAAACAGGAAAAATAGAGAAGGAATTTATAATTACAGGAGTTACAGAAGCTGATCCTCTTAATGGATTAATTTCTAATGAATCGCCTTTAGGTAGAGCTTTTATAAGTCATAAAAAAGGTGATACTGTAGAAGTTATTGCTCCGAAAGGAGTTATTAAGTATAAGATTTTGGATGTTAAATAAAATTTATAGTTACATATGCAATTACTATTCTGGATTTTAATTTTTATTATAAGTTTAGCCGTTTTAATGAAAGGAGCGGATTATTTTATTGACGCTAGTGAAAAAATAGGTAAGTTTTTAAGGTTGTCTCCATTTCTAATAGGAGTAACAATAGTCGCAATGGGAACAACATTGCCAGAACTTTCTACTTCTTTAATAGCGACATTTAATGGACAAACTGAAATTGTTACAGCAACCGCTATTGGGTCATGCATCGCGAATATTCTTTTGATTTTAGGAATAGCTTCTCTTGTTGTTGGGACTTTATCAGTTGAAAGAAGCTTGATAGAATTAGATCTGCCGTTACTTTCCCTTTCTACCGCTTTAGTAGTAATAGTTGCGTTTGATAAGCAAATTGTAAGAGGCGAGGGAATTATTTTAATTATTGCTTATTTGATTTACATGTTCTATAATATGCAGAGCAGAAAAGAACATTTAGACCTTTGGCAAAAAGGCGGAGAGTTTCAGAAAAAACATATTTTTTTATTATTTTTTAGTCTTATAGCAGTTTTTTTAGGAGCAAAATTTTCAGTGAGTTCATTAGTAAATATAGCTGAAATTGTGCATATACCATCAGCTGTCGCAGCTATAACAGTATTAGCAATAGGAACTTCTTTGCCAGAGCTTGTTGTTGTTATTAAAGAAGTTATGAAAAACCAGCATGAAACAGCTGTCGGAGATGTTTTAGGGGCTAATATTATGAATAGTTTACTTGTTATAGGCTTGCCAGCTTTATTTGTTAATTTAACTATTTCAGAAGATGTTTTTCGCATAGGTCTTCCGTTTTTAATTGGCGTAACTTTGTTATATATAATTTCAGGAATTTCTAAAAAAGTTTATAAATGGGAAGGCGCGATGTATTTGTTGATATATATTTTGTTTATAGGGAAGCTGTTTAAGTTGTTTTAATTTTATGAAAATAATTTTTATCGGTCCGCAGGGTTCTGGCAAAGGAACTCAAGCAGAGATGTTAAACAAAAAATTAAATATACCATATATATATCCTGGAAATATTTTAAGGGAGAATATTGCTAATAAAACAAAATTAGGCAAATTAGTCGCTGAATATTTAAATAATGGAAAGTTAGCTCCTAACAGCGTGACAAATGATTTAGTAAAAGACAGATTAGAAAAAGATGATGTTAAAAATGGATTTATATTAGACGGGTATCCAAGAAATTTAATCCAAGCTGAATTTTTAGATAAGATAGCAAAAGCGGATATTGTTTTAGAAATTTATATTTCAGATGAGGAAGCGGTTAGCCGTTTATCTGGAAGACGATCCTGCAAATGCGGAGCTATTTATCATATTAAATATAATCCGCCTAAACAAGAAGGCAAATGCGATAAATGCGGAGGCGCGCTGTTTGTCCGCGAGGATGATAAAGAAGATGGGATTAAAGAAAGATTAAGTATTTATCATAATCAAACAGAACCATTATTAAATAATTATAAAAAACAAGGTATTTTAGTAAGGATAAATGGAGAACAGAGCATTGAGGATGTGCATAGGGATGTGTTGAAGGAGGTTGGTAAAATGGATTTGGATAGTTTAGTGAAAGAAGGATTAACAGAGTATAAAGCAGGCAAAACTAAAGTCATCAATTCTTTGGCTGATTTATAGTATAATCAACTGATTATCTAAAATTGTTATGAACTTAAATGAATACCAAAAATTATGTAAAAGAAGCGCAAAGCAATTTTCTGATAAAGAGAAAGAGATAATGACTTTAGGGCTTGGTATTTCTGGCGAAGCTGGAGATGTGGCTGGTTGCATTAAAAAAACATTCAGCCATAACGATAATCAGCAAGACGCCATTAAAGAAAATCTCGGCGACACTCTATGGTATATAGCGATGATTTGCAACTTTTTTAACTGGGATTTAGAGGATGTGATGAAAGAGAATATTAAAAAGTTAGAGAAGAGATATTCAAAATGTTTTTCTAATGAATCAGCTCGGAAAGAGAAACGGAGAGATTGGAATGAATAATTTTGTTTGTTATGAATGATTAAGAGGTAAATTTACCTCTTTTTTTGTTTTAAATATTGTAGAGGCACAGCATGCTGTGCCTCTACTTGACAGGTATATGCAGTATGTTATACTGTGATTAGCACTCAAAGGTAGAGAGTGCTAATGTTATACTATGAATGAAAGAAAAAATAAGCTGTTAAATTCAATAATTGATGAATATATCAGCTCTGCTGAGCCGGTAGGGTCTAGTTTGTTAGTTGAAAAATATCGGCTTAACGTTTCTCCAGCCACAGTCCGTAATGATATGATGGAATTAGAAAACGACGGATATATTTATCAACCGCATACTTCATCTGGGCGTGTGCCTACTGAAAATGGATATAAATTTTATGTGGAGAATCTTTTAAAGAAGAAAACCGCGCGTCGCGCTGTCCAAGAAAAAATGGAAGAAGCTTTAAGCGCGGAAAATTTAGATGAAATGAATATTAAGAATGTCGCTAAAATATTAGCGCATGAATCAAATGAAACAGCTATTATAGCGTTTGAAGCAATGGATGTATATTATACAGGGATTTCAAATTTATTTTCCCAGCCAGAATTTTATGAACATACATTAGTTTGCAATTTATCGGAAGTTATAGATCAGATGGATATGGTTGTATGTAAAAGTTATAATAAAATAAATGAAGATGTTAATATATTAATTGGAGAAGAAAATCCGTTCAGTAAATTTTGCGGATCTGTAATGACAAAAATTAG
>JBHPIX010000004.1:0-38544 GCA_042568285.1 Patescibacteria group bacterium
CCAATATCAAGACATAATATTTCTTGCATATATCACTTCTAAATGACAAATTGCACAAATTTTAAAACTCACTGTATTATTTTGTAATTTATTATTTGTGATTTGTTATTTTTTTAAAATTCCTGCCTGCCGCCTGCCTGTCCGGTAGGCAGGGTAGGCACGGTAATTTTTATTATTTAACATTTAATTATAGTCCTCTCTACTATAAATAGGCTATCTATTATATTGTATATGATACTCCAAAACAACGAAAAATGCAATTATAGATACTTATCTTGACAGGGGGGTTGACATTTATAAATACTATGATATAATAAAATTATGATATGAATGGACTAAAATATATTACTTAAAAAATCTATAAATATCATACAAAAAATTGTTCACTCCATCTCATTTCTTTCTACTTCTTATTCTTACACCATTGCACCTTTTCAACCTATCTTACTTTAACACAGGGAATTTATTAAAAATTCCCTTTTTTTTTGGATAAATTTACAATATGAAACAAAAAAAAGCCGTTCATCAAGTCATTAACTGTGAACGGCTATTATTATTTTTTCTTATTTTGCTGGTTTAATTAAGAAAAGATCTGTCCCATATTGAACAGTATCTCCATTGTTAAGAAAAATTTCCTTAACTGTCCCTGATTTCTCAGCTTCAATTTCATTCATTAATTTCATTGCTTCAATAATACATAAAATATCTCCTTTTTTGACTACCGTTCCTTCTATCACAAAAGGAGATTTATCAGGATCTGCTGATCTATAAAATGTTCCAACTAATGGAGCTTTGATAATATTTCCTTCATCTTCTTTTTTTCTTTCCAGAATAACTTTCGATTCACCTTCTTGGCGCTCTGTCTGTTCTGGAATTTGTCCTTTTTGTATAAGAAACGGACTTTTTTTAATGACCTTAATGCGAATGCCTGAAAATTCAATCTCCACGCTATTAGCGCTATTTTTTTCAATTAACTTTAAAATTTCTTTTACTTGCTTGATTTCCACTTTTTCCCACTTTTTATTTTCCATCTTCTTTTTCTCCTTTTTATTTTTAATAATACACTATTTTTTCTTTTTATCAAGACATTATGAGAATCAAATGCGCATTTCAAAATTAACGGGATTAAAAACTGCATAAAAAAGGAGCTTACAAATAGCAAGCCCCCGTTTAAGATAGTTTTAAATATCTCATTTTACATCATTTTGATAACTTTAGTATCTAAAGGGAAATAAAACTTTTTGATTTTTTGTTTTATTTTTTTCCCTCCTTCAAACACGACTAAGTGGCTCTTTTGACCATTAGTTAAAAGAACATTATAATCACTACTCATTTCTATTTTCTTAAAAATAGCGCTACCCAAAGTATGGACATTTATTTTTTTGCCTTGCCATATTGCATCGTTATATTGATTAAATAAAATAAACTTCTCTTTGTTCATCAATTCCTTTAATTTCATTTTCTTCCCTCCCTTTAACTATCAATGATTAAATTGTTTATGTGCAAAATTAACATTTTTTACATTACTATAAAATTAAGATTTAGTCAACCTGCTACGGACACCGCCACTACTAGATTTTTTTAAATATATCTGATACAATGAAAATAGATGGATTTACATAATATCTCTGTTATTGTTGTTATAGCTAAATACTTACTGACCGCTTAGCTCAGTTGGTTAGAGCGTTACGTTGACATCGTAAAGGTCAGTGGTTCAAATCCACTAGCGGTCACCAGAAAGCAAATTACAAATTTTATCCGCCAAATCGGCGGATTAAAACAATAACAAATTTATAAATAACAAAACAATGCAACGATTTTTGAAATTTGTAATTTAATATTTAATATTTTTTTAATCCGCCGATTTGGCGGATAAAATTTGTAATTATTAACCCATATGCCTCCAAAAAAGAAAATTTTAGCAGTAAATATTTCTCATCAATTTTATAAAAAAATAGCCATAAACTTTTTTGTTATTAGCATAATATTGTTTATGGTAATATTTTTCTTTACATATAAAAAAGCTGAAATAAAAGTTTGGCCTAATTATGAATTAGGTAATACTGAATTTATGGTTGATATTAAAGAAAATCCAGAAAAAGAAGATGAACTAAAAGGAAGAATTCTTCAAGCAACCATTGAAAACATTTTAGAGCATCATACAGAAAGCGAGATAGAAGAAACGTTAGATGAAATAACAGCTAAAATTACAGTCGTCAATGAACATTCAGTAAATCAAAAATTAGTGGCGACAACAAGATTTTTAACTGATAATGGAGAGCTATTTCGTCTTAAAAAATATATTGAAGCGCCTGCTAATGGGCAAGTTGAAGCGGAAATTTATGCTGATGATCCGAAACAAATAATAAAAGAAATACCAGAAGGACAATTAACAATCCCTGGATTAAGAAAAGCGTTGCAATCAAAAATTTATGGTAAAATTATAAACACAATTAAACCAAATACTGGAAAAGTAAAAATAATCAAAGAAGATGACATAGAAAGAGCAAAAAATGAAGCTTCTGAAGACTTATCAAAAAGAGCCATAATACAATTCGCAAAAGAAATTAAATCTGGAGAAAAAATTCTACCTAAAAGCATAAATAAAGAAATTCTAGAATTTAAAATAGATAAAAAAATTGGAGAAAAAACAGCGACATTTAATTCTCAATCAAAAGTAATATTTACAGCTGTTATATTTGATGAAGATGAATTATTATCGCTCGGGAAGCATCATTTAGAGCAGTCTATTGCTGACGACAAACAATTATTAGAGATAAAAGAAGACGGATTATTATACTTTATAGAAAAATATGACCTAGAAAGTAATACAGCTAATATAAAAGTTTCTTTGACAGGTAAAGTGGCAATTAATGAAAAACATAAAAAACTAAATAAAGAAAATATCTCTGGGATGGATAAAGAAGAGGCTTTAATATATTTTAAAACAGTTAAAGAAATAAAAAAAATAGAAATAATCACTAGCCCTTCATGGTGGAGCAGGTTACCAAGATTAGAAAGCGGAATAACTATAGAAATAATTAAAAATTAAATAATATGCAGATATTTTACCTTGGACATTCATGTTTTAAACTACAAAATAATAATGTAACCTTAATAACCGACCCTTTTGATAAAACCGTTGGATTAAAAGTTCCGAATATAATTGCTGATATTGCTACAGTAAGCCACGAACATAAAGATCACAATAATACATCCGCTGTGAAATGTAATGAAGTCAACCCATTTGTCATAAATATGCCAGGCGAATATGAAGTTAAAGGAGTTTTTGTCTATGGAATACCTTGTTATCATGACGATAAAAATGGAGAAGAAAGGGGTTTAAATACTATATATAGAATAGAAATGGATGGTGTAAATATATGTCATCTTGGAGATTTAGGGCACCTGCTAACTGATGCGGAACTATCAAAAATTGGCAACATAGATGTTTTAATGATACCTGTTGGCGGGAAATTTACGATTGGAGCAAAAGAAGCAAGCGCGATAATAAATCAAATGGAGCCAAGAATTGTTATTCCTATGCATTACAAAATGAATAAAACAAGTAGTAGCTTAGGACTAGATTCAATTGAACCATTTTTAAAGGAAATGGGAATCTCCAATCCAGAAATAACAACAAAATTAAAAATATCTAAAAAAGATTTACCGCAAGGAGCAATGGAAATAGTAGTTATGGGCGAATAATTTCAGGTTATATAAAAATATTTTTCGCAGTATAAAACTTTATGGAAAAAAATAAAAAAGAATTTAATATCCCAATAAAAGTCTGTACAGACAAGACCACTAATAGAAACCTTGCACATTCTTCAACGAATGCATCTGGCAATTTTAATAATAAATCATCTAACCAAAAAAACTGGCTTTTAAAAAAAGATGAGCAAACAAGAAAAAAAGCTATGTGGATAATCATAGGATGCTTTATGGCATTAGTAGTCCCTATATGGATCATTTTTTTACAAGAGACTGTAAACATAGAAAAATTATCAGCCAATGCGCAGAATAATGAAGAATATTGGGCATCTTTAAAAAATAATTTAGATGAATCAATAAAAAATATAAATGATGGAATAGCGAATTTTAATAAACAAAAAAAAGTTGACGATGCAGATTATGCAAATGCTAACGAACCAGCTAATGTTGAAGCTGTGTATGAAAAAATTAAAATTGATGATGAAAAAATTGAGCAGTTAAAAGAACGACTGATGGAGAAAGAATAACATAAACATACACCACATTTCACTTTACAGACTGGGCGGTTCACGAACCGCCTCTACGACTTTATAAACTAATACACTATGAAACAAGATAAACTAATAGAAATGACTAATGCGGGAAAAATGGAAAAATGCAATATAACAAAAGAGATGGAAGTCTCTTATTTGGACTACGCAATGTCTGTTATAGTAAGTCGCGCGCTTCCTGATGTGCGAGATGGACTGAAGCCAGTTCATAGAAGAATTTTATACGCGATGTGGTCTATTGGATTAAGAGCAAATGCTAAATTTAGAAAATCAGCGAATGTAGTCGGAGAAGTTTTAGGTAAATACCATCCTCATGGAGATACAGCTGTTTATGATTCAATGGTAAGAATGGCGCAACCATTTTCAATGCGATATATGCTTGTTAACGGGCAAGGTAATTTTGGATCAATGGATGGAGATTCTGCGGCCGCTATGAGATATACAGAAGCTAAACTATCCACAATTTCAGAAGAACTGCTATATGACATTGATAGAGATACTGTAAATTTTATACCAAATTATGACGGTAGCCAGAGAGAACCAACCGTCCTTCCAGCAAAACTTCCTAATCTGCTGTTAAACGGAACAATGGGTATAGCTGTGGGCATGGCAACTAATATACCTCCTCATAACTTAACTGAATTATGCGAAGGCATAACATACCTTATTGACAACCCAACTTGCGATATAAACGATTTAATGAAATTTATTAAAGGTCCAGACTTCCCTACTGGAGGAATTATCTATAATATGCCTGACATAAAACAAGCTTATGCTACTGGCAAAGGCGGGGTTGTTATGCGCGCAAAAACTGAAATTCAAGAAACAAAATCTGGGGCTTTCCAAATAATTATTACAGAAGTTCCATACCAAGTTAATAAAGCGACATTATTAGAAAAAATTGCAAATTTAGTAAAAGAAAAAAAAATAGAAGGTATTAAAGATTTACGAGATGAATCAAACAAAGAAGGCGTTAGAGTTGTTATTGAGCTAAAAAAAGACTGCTATCCACAAAAAATACTGAATAAATTATTTAAACTTACTTCATTGCAATGCAATTTTTATTTCAATATGCTTGCGTTAGTAGATTCTATACAACCAAGAATACTAACATTAAAAATAATTCTAGAAAAATATATTGAACATAGAAAAGAAATAATTATTAGACGCACGGCATTTGAATTAGCTAAAGCAAAGGAACGAGCGCACATCTTAGAAGGATTAAAAATAGCTTTGGACAATATAGACAAAATAATAGATACTATTAAAAAATCCAAAGACAAAGAGGAAGCTAAGATTAATTTAATAAAAAAATTCAAATTATCAGAACGACAATCAATAGCTATCCTAGAAATGAAACTGCAAAATTTAGCTAATTTAGAACGACTTAAAATAGAGGAGGAATTAAAAGAAAAGAAAAAACTAATAAAAGAACTTGAAAGTATTCTAGCGTCCAAAAATAAAATATTAGGTATAATAAAAACTGAATTAACTGAAATAAAAGAAAAATATGGGGACGAAAGGCGAACAAAAATTATATCTAGGGCAGTTGGAGAATTTTCTCAGGAAGATTTAGTTCCAAATGAATCAATGGTTACTGTAATTACAAAAGCAGGATACATAAAACGGCTTCCTCCTGAAACTTTTAAAACACAAGCTCGCGGAGGAAAAGGTATAATTGGTTTAACAACAAAAGAAGAAGATATAGTTGATCACTTCTTCACCGCAACAACTCACACAGATATTTTATTTCTTACAACTAGAGGAAGGGTATATAAAATGAAAGGATATGACATACCTAGTTCATCAAGAACAGCTAAAGGACAAGCTATTGTTAACTTCTTAAATCTAGCTGGAGGAGAAACTGTATCTGCTGTAATGCCATTAGATGATATAAAAGAATATAAATATTTGGCTATGGTCACAGAATTAGGAATTATAAAAAAAGTTAATATTTCTGATTTTGACAATATTAGAAGTAATGGGCTAATTGCAATAAAAATAAGACCTAATGACGCGCTTAAATGGGTAAAAGTAACTACTGGTAAAGATGACATTATTTTAGCCAGCTCGCAAGGTCAATCCATAAGATTTAAAGAAAAAAATATTAGAGCTATGGGAAGAAATGCTTCTGGCGTTAAGGCAATTAGGTTAAAAAAGGATGATAAAGTGGTTGGAATGGATGTAATAACTTCAGATTTAAAGGAAACAACCTTTGATTTAGCAGTAGTCATGGAAAATGGCTATGGTAAAAGAACAAATTTAAAAAATTATAAAATACAAGGCCGAGGAGGATCTGGAATAAAAACAGCTAAAATAACATCTAAAACTGGCAAAATTGTGGCTAGTTTTATAATTAACAATAAAAGCGTTGAAGAAGATTTGATTATTATTTCGACTAATGGTCAAGTTATAAGATTACCAATAAAAACCGTAAATACTTCTGGCAGAGCTACTCAAGGAGTAAGATTGATGAGATTTAAGGCAAAAAATGATAAAGTAGCTAATGTTACTTTTATATAGCGCCTAACCTGTGGATAAATAAATATTTTTTCTATATTAAAAAATACCTGTGGATAACTGTCAATACTCCAATTGTTTAAAAATTAAAATTTCAGCTAGAATAAGCCAAAAATACACAATTCAAACTTATACACTTAACCTATTGACTTGATTAAAAAACTATGCTATACTTATAAAGTAAGTTGTTCTTTGTTCAAAATATACAAATTTTTTTAACTATTTTTAAAAAAATAAAAACAAAAAATAAAATAGGTAAATTCTTTTATATTAAAGAAAATACCAAAAAATAGTTAAAAAAACGTCAAAAAAACGTTTTGAATAATTATCTTCATAATCTTCTAATAAAAATATATTGAAGAATATGAAGTAAATTTAAAACGACCAAGACGCTAAACGGCCTATTAATTAATTATATAATATGAGGCGCCAGTTGGCGTCTTTTTATTTGGGTTAAAAAATTACTGAATAAACTAACCGTCCCTTGCAAAATTAGAAAAAATTGGTATAATACAAGTATCCAGTCAAAAGGAGTCATACACGATATATGGGCTACTTATTATAATAATTTGATTGAGTGACTTTAATAAAATTTACAATGAGAAATTTTATCCGCCAAATCGGCGGATTAAAACAATTTTAAATAACAAATAATAAATTTTTCAAAATCGCAATATTTATTACATATTAACGCATAAAGTACTAATAATATAAATATAATTAAAAATATTTTAAAAGAATTATTATCAGTTTAATGTTTGGTTATTTAAGATTTAAGATTTAATATTTAATATTTTTTTAAAATTTAAAATTTGTCATTGAAAATTTGTTCCCTGCGGGTATCGTATAGTGGCTATTATACGTCCTTGCCAAGGATGAGATACGGGTTCAATTCCCGTTACCCGCTCTGACTCAAGAAAACAAAAAAGCAAGAAAACAAGAAAACAAGATATTTACGCTTCCCCCCTTAATAAGGGGGGACTAAGGTGGGTTTTGTTTTTTAGGGGCTAAAACGCCATACATCTTCTTGTTTCTTTTAAATAAATATGGATAAAGAATTATCAAATGCAATGCAACAAATATGCGACGAAAAAGGTCTTTCAATGGAATCTGTTATAGAAACTATTGAAGCTGCTCTTGCTGCCGCTTACAGGAAAGACTATGGAGAAAAAAATCAAAACATAAAAATTAATTTTGATTTAACAACAGGTGGGTTTGAAGTATATGATGAAAAAACTGTTGTTGATAAACCTATTGAAATAGAAGAAGAAAAAGACTCAGAAAAAGAAAATAATAACAAAAAAAAGATATCTAATACTAGCGAAGGACAAGCAGATAAAATTTTGAGATTTAACCCTAAAACAGATATCCAAATTGCTGACGCAAAAAAAATAAAAAAAGACGCTAAACTAGATGAAATTATTAAACTACCACTAAAACCGCATGATGAATTTGGGAGAATGGCTTCACAAACCGCAAAACAAGTAATTATTCAAAAATTAAGAGAAGCAGAAAGACAAACATTATATGAAAATTTCAAGAAAAAAGAAAAAGAAATTTTAATAGGCGTTATCCAAAGAAAAGAAGGAAAAAATTGGATAGTTGATATAAGCAAAGCTACTGCTATACTACCTCAATCAGAATCAATAGCGTCAGAAGACTATAAAATAGGATCAAAAATGAAATTTTACATTGCATCAGTGGAATATGCGGCTAAAGGTCCCGAAATTATTCTATCTAGAATACATCCAGAAATTTTAAAAAAACTTTTTGTATTAGAAATACCTGAAATAGCCTCTGATGTAGTTGAAATAAAAGCGATTGCGCGAGAAGCTGGCTCTAGATCAAAAATTGCTGTAATAGCAAAAGAAGAAAATATTGATCCAATAGGAGCATGCGTAGGACAGAGAGGCGCTAGAATACAGACTATAATAAATGAATTGGGTGGCGAAAAAGTTGACATAATTGAGTATGATGAAGATATAAATAAATTCATTACAAACGCTTTGTCGCCAGCAAAAATATTAAAAGTCAACATAGATGAAGCGCGCTATATTGCAAAAGTATTAGTGAATGAAGATCAGCTTTCTTTAGCAATAGGAAAAGCTGGACAAAATGTTCGCTTAGCAGCCAAATTAACTGGCTGGAAAATAAACATAAAAAGCGCTTCTGGCGAAGAATTTTCAACAAACGCGACTGACAAAAAGGCAGATGAAAAAAGTAAAGAAGAAATAAGACCTGATAAAAAAAATAAAGAAATAAAAAAATCTAAAAAAGAAACAACAGACAAAAAAAAGAAAACTAAAAAACCAAAAAAAGAAAAAAAGAAAAAATAATACTAAAAATAAGAAAAAATAAAATAAAAACACCCTGTAATATATAGGGTGTTTTTAAATTATACCTAAAACATTCTAAGTGTCATCCCGCACTTGATGCGGGATCTAGGATAAAACCATTAGTATTATTTTACTTAATTAATCCTTTATAAATACACATCTGAAGTTCTTAATTCTGGATTCCGTGTCAAGCCCGCCGAATAGGCGGGCAAGCACGGAATGACAAAATGGGTGTAATTTAAAGTAATACCTATATATCCCCTTCTAAAATTCTCTCAATATCCGCGACCGCCTTTTCAGGATGCCCTTCTGGATTTAAAATTATATAATCATACTTCTTAGAAAATTCCAACTCTTTCTTAGCTGTTTCTAATCTTAAATGAACCTCCTTTTCTGAAATAAACGCCCTATTCCTAATTCTTTTCTCCATATTTGAAAAAGAATTTGGCTTAATAAAAATTAATAATGCATCAGGAAAAATTTTCTTTATATTCATCGCGCCTTGTACGTCAATAACTAAAAGTGAAATTTTATTTTTATTCTTAATTCTCTTAATTTCTTTTACTAATGTTCCATAAAACATTTTATGAACATTTGCCCATTCTATAAATTCTTTATTTTTAATTTTACATTTAAAATCTTTTTCAGTAATAAAATAATAATGAACTCCATTTTTTTCATTCTCGCGAGGTTTTCTAGTAGCGCAGGAAATGGTTTCTTCTAACCTATTATTTTTTTCTAAAAGTAAATCAACTACTGTATTTTTACCAGAACCTGTAGGAGCTGAGATAACAATTAATTTTTCATTTTTTTTGATTATTACTCCTAATAACACTATAAAAACTCCCACCGTAATCATAATATCAGCGATATTTAAGACTGAAAAATAAGGAACTGATATATAATCAATAACTGATCCATATAATATTCTATCTAAAAAATTACTAATAGCGCCTAAAAAAATACAAACTAACCCTGATTGTAATATTATTTTATTTCTTAATTTTACAATATATGCAACTAAAACTAATAAACAAATAATAATAATAAAAATTAAAATACCTTTATTAATTGGCATCCCAAAAGCGATGCCTTTATTTAACGACATATCAAATTTTAAAAATAAAAAATCCTGCTTAAAGCTAGGATTCTTTATAAAAAATTGTTTTACTAAATAATCTACTATAAAGAAAGAAAAAATAATTCCATAGAAACAAAATACTTTGGCTTTCTTAAATCTATACTGCATAAATAATGAATTACCTTTTTGTCATCCCGCACTTGATGCGGGATCCAATTATTTAAGCTAAATTTTAACTTTCTGGATCCCGTGTCAAGCCCGCCGAATCGGCGAGGCAAGCACGGGATGACAGTTGTTAGACGGCCTTATATTGTTATCTGATAAACAATATAATTTTACTCTGTTAATTTACTTTTACATTTCATGCAAGCGCCAGAAACTGGACGAACTAAAAGACGTTTTTCTCCTATTTCGTTACCGCAATATCTACATTTTCCATAAGTTCCCGCTTCTATTCTTTTTAATGCTTCTTCTATATCATTCATAGATTTTTCTAATGTCCTTTCTAAGGATAAATTATCGCTAAAAGTAGAAACCTCTTCAACATTTCCATCTTGTTCATTGCCAAAATCAGGAAAATTAGCAGTATAATCACTTTCATTATGTATATTTTTACTAGCAAACCCTTTTAATGATTTTTCTAATTCATTTTTCCTTTTTACTAATTTTTCTTTTATTTGTTCTAATATTTTTTCATCCATATATTTAATGTTAACTTTAAATTAGTATAGCCTCTTAATTACTCTAATATTAGCATTATAACTAGCCTTTGTCAATGTTCTAAACTTGCATTCCTAATTCTAAATTCTTTTTTAATAACTCACCTGCAAATCTATTTTTTAATGCATCTTTTACAGAAGCTGGACTAAATAAAGAAGTATCTTTTGCTAATTCAAAAACTATCAATGTATTTACAATCGGTTTACCTAAAATTTTCAATGCAATCGCTGTTCCGTCAATCGCTTTTACGTTAAACATCTTCTTATGTTTTGGACAAACTAAAGTTTTTTTGTCATTACTGTTTCTACTTTTTTTAGAAAAAAAACCAGATTTTATTTTGCAAATACCCTTAAAAACATCTTTTAAATCTTTTGCCGTATTAATAATAATAAGCCCTTCATTTTTTAAACCAGTTAAAAGATTAGGATTTGAAGCAAGTAAACTAGCATCTTGTATTATAACTATATCAGGACATTTCACTTGTTCTCTTAAATTAATAAACTTATTATTATCAATCCTTGCGTATGCCTCAATAGGCGCTCCTCTGCGCTCCACGCCAAAAAATGGGAATGCTTGGCTATATTTCCCTTCATAAAAAGCCGCGGCAGCTATTAATTCAGCGCCAGTAACAACGCCCTGACCGCCTCTACCATGTAATCTAATTTCTGTCATACTATATTCATTATAGCATAAAATCAAAAATAATTATATATAAAAAACTCCAGCCAAAATTTTAAAATTTCTAAAATTTCAACTGGAGTAATATTAAAAAACTATATTCAAAATACTAATGCCTCTAAAAAAGCGACGACATCTTTTGTTGATGTAATGCTAAATTTAGCGCGCGAAGGAGTTAACCCAACATTAATAGAATAAGAATTATCAGGTAAAACTCCAAAAAGATCTTCAAATGGCGTATCGCGTCCAATAGCTAAAATGAAATCCCAATCATTTTTTTCAATAAATTTTAAAGCTGTCCTGCCTATATTTACGCCAGCATTTTTTATTTCAACAACTTTATTCCCCTCTACTAAGCACAAACTTAAATTACCAATAAGATGCAAAAGTTCAGCTTTTATTTCTTGGGCTTTAATAAACCCCTGCTTAGGATCAGCTCCTCTCCAATGCCAGCTCATTGAATACTCTTTTTCTTCCATTGAAGCTCCTGGAACCAAATCAGCAGCTAACTGCAAAGCAGGACGGACATTTTCTTTCCATTCATTATTTAAAAGTTCAATCATTATCCATTCTTGCCCAAAAAATTTATACCATACGCCACCTTCAGCTATAAAATTAAAACTTGATTCGCCGAACCACTTTCCAAATGTATGTTTCTCTCTTCCTCCTATTAAGACAATTTGATTTCTCTGATTGCCTTGTAATTTTTCCAGCAATAAAATTAGCTCATTTGAAGGACTTACTCTTTCAAATGTAGATTCATAAGGCATAATTACTCCGTCCGAACCTAAAAGAATTAGCGTGTTGAAAGATTTTTTAAATTGTCTTATCAATTTTTCTTTATTATCAGCGCTAAGAATTCTCGCGCTCATTTCTTCCTGCACTTCTTTTGTCTTTTTAAGACTATCTAATAAACTTGTAATCCATTTATGAACATCATAATGTCTAATTCTTTTCTGCATAATTTGCGCCCTCTCTATTTGCTCTGATTCAGGCATTGTTAACCCCTTCTTTAATGCTTCAATCATTTTACTCTGATCATATGGATTAACAACTAACGCGCCTGAACGCAATTCTTCCGCTGCTCCGGCAAACTCGCTTAAAATTAACACTATTCTTTTATCCTTATCATGCGCGGCAATAACTTCCTTCGCAATCAAATTCATACCGTCTTTCAATGGAGTTACCGTACATACAGAGGCATTTCTATAATGCTTTATTAGTTCATCAACTTTAAAAGAACGAAAAAAATATTTAACTGGCTCCCAATCATCTGTACTATGGTCCCCATTAATTGCCCCAACTATTTCATCTGTTTGCTTTTTTAAATTAATATATGCTTCTCCATCCGGGCGAGTAGGCACAGCTATTATAACTAATTGCACTTTTCCTTTATATTCAGGAAACTTTCCTAAAAAAATATTATACGCATTCAATCTTTCAGGAATACCTTTTGTATAATCTAAACGGTCAACTGATAAAATAATTTTACAGTCCACTGCTCCTTGCGAATCACAAACTCCATCATTATTGGCAAATTTATTATAATCTATTCCAATAGGAAAAGCTCCGACATGAATAATGCGATGTCCTGTGTTAATCTGCCCCAAGTTAAATTCATACCCTAACAATTTCAGAATGCTCGCGGAAAAATTTCGCACATCTTTATAAATCTGAAATCCGACTACGTCAGCTCCTAACATTCCTTTCAAAATTTCTTTACGCCAAGGCAAAGTACAAAATCTTTCGTCAGAAGGAAAAGGAATATGAAGAAAAAATATTATTGAGCTATTAGAGCATCTTTCTCTTATCATCTGCGACAGCAAAAGCAGATGATAATCATTTATCCATATAACATCTTCTTCTCCAACATTCTCTAATACTTTATCAGCAAAAAATTGATTTACAGATAAATAAGTGTCAAAAAATTTTTCCTGACATTTAACATATTGCGGAAAGTCGTGAGATAATGGCCAAATAATCTCGTTGCAAAATCCATAATAATACTTATCAAGTTGTTCTTTTGAAAGAAAAACTGGGATACACTTATATTTATTCAATAATATATCGCGCAAATATTCCTCATCTCCATTTTCTAATTCATCTTTCACTATTCCCGGCCATCCTATCCAAATGCCATTTTTTTCATAAAATGAACTTAACGCTGTAGCTAACCCTCCAACACTCTGAATAAATTCAAATCCATCTGCCGTTTTTTTTACAGTAACGGGCAACCTGTTTGAAACTATTACTAATTTTCTCATTATATCTTTCCCCTTTCAGGATTGCATTTTATACTTTATAAAAATTTCAATGAACAATACTTAAAAAACTTTATTTATTGTTTATACTAACAAACTTTATCTAAATTTGCAAATACAAAAAAGGATGATTTATTTGAGTATAAATCAGCCCTTTTTTCATAGCTAATGAACAATCTATTTAACTGCGCCCATAAACAACGCTCTGCCCGCCTCTGCCTTGTAAACTATAATATATCACCTAAAAAGCGCAATCTCCGCCCAAGGTTATTATTCCATTGCTCCCGCTTCCATAATGAAAATATGTGCCATTGCATGCTGTAACACCGTCTTTGCTTTCCAAGTAGTGCGGATAATTTTCTAAACCAAAAATAATCATATACCACTGCCCAGCTCCGCCATACCCGTTCGCATAATAAAAAATGGTTCCTCCATTATATGGCCTAAAATTCGGGGCCCCGCCTTGTTTTGGATCTAAAGGATCTTTAGATATAAATTCAGATAAATTAACAACGCCTCTCCGCACCCAATGATCATTAGAGAGCGATTCAACACTATTACACCACCCCCCGTTTGGGCTTGTTGCTCCGCAATTACCAGAAACAGGATAAGCTCCATTTTTGTCGTAATACAATTCAAGCGCAGTTTGAAGCTGTTTTATTTCCGCTAACCTTCTTGCGTCTCTAGCTTTAGCGCGAGCATTATCTAAACTCACAAAAGCAATGCTAGACAAAAGACCAATAACAGCTATAACCACTAAAAGTTCAATAAGTGTAAATCCTATTTGTCGTTGATTATATTTAGAATGCTTCATATTACTAATTAGGCACGAACTGATTCACTGGAATCTCTCCTAAAATATTATTTTTTTTGTTTCTCCCAAAAACTAAAAACAAACTAAAAATGATTGACACCACCACAAACACTAACAAAACATAATTTGCCTGATTTTCATTTTTTATCAATCCGCCGGAATATTTTACCGTCCACCGAACAATTTTTGGAGTTCCCGGACGAAAAAAATATTTTGGCGACTGCTTTTCGCTTAAAATCCTTTCACTTAAATCACTAGGAAATTTATGACTTAAATCTATTTCACTTTTATTTTTTTCTTCTTGGTCCATAATAATATTTTTAGGGGACTGTTGCCGAATGCTCCTTTAGGCATAAATTTTCAGATTTTGAGGCATAATTTTTTGAACAATTTTTGCGGTTTAGCCTTAGCTAAGCCAAAAGAATTTTCAGAAAATTTGACCAAAATATGGAAATTTAGGACAAAGAGGCCTGCCCGCCGTATTGGAGGGTATTTGGCAACAGTCCCCTAATTTAAAAATTTTGAAAATTACTGTTCAAACCCACCTGTCACCCAATCAAACTCATTTTGCCAATTTCTAGTAGGACAACTCCAACCGGGACTTGAAGGATGTGGTCGTCCGCTTCCTTCCATGTCTCTAACCCCTAAAACATAAAATTCTCCATTTGAAGAATCGCATCCATAGCTTCCTGCATTATAAACATAATAACTATAGTATTGACCGCTGCCAGAAGTATTAATTGGATCCACAGGCACTGCGCTCATATATCCATCATCTTTTAAAGAATCTATAAAATCTCCGCCATCTTCGTAGCTATGTTCCCAACTTCCATTGCTAGAATTTTCTTGAGGATAATTTATATTTTCATCATAATACAATTCCAAAGCAGTAATTATTTGCCTCATATCAGCTAACCTTCTTGCGTCTCTAGCTTTAACTCTAGCATTATCTAAACTCACAAAAGCAATGCTAGACAAAAGACCAATAACGGCGATAACCACTAAAAGTTCAATAAGTGTAAATCCTTTATTTTTGTTGTATCGTAAATTCATAATTTTAAAATTCCATAGGAGGCGCAACTTCAGCAAATGGCGCTTCTGCCGCAGGCGCAAAAGTTTCTTGTTTATTTTTTTTGTTTCTCCCAAAAACTAAAAACAAACTAAAAATGATTGACACCACCACAAACACTAACAAAACATAATTTGCCTGATTTTCATTTTTTATCAATCCGCCGGAATATTTTACCGTCCACCGAACAATTTTTGGAGTTCCCGGACGAAAAAAATATTTTGGCGACTGCTTTTCGCTTAAAATCCTTTCACTTAAATCACTAGGAAATTTATGACTTAAATCTATTTCACTTTTATTTTTTTCTTCTTGGTCCATAATAATATTTTAATTTAAAATTTTTTCTTTTACAAAATGTTATTCAAGCCACCTGATCGGACAGCCTGCGGATATATGAGGTTTGATTTCGTCGGCAACGAACTGTCTTTCTTTTATTATAACACATAATACACCTAAAAAACATAGCAAGCCCCTAAACAGATTCTTAATCTTCTCTTTTTTTCTAGTGCGCCCAGGGGGATTCCTGCCCCGTGTTTATCACGGGGTGAACCCCCTATGCTATTATTCTCACTTTTCTTATCCGTGCGCCCAGGGGGATTCCTGCCCCGTGTTTATCACGGGGTGAACCCCCTATGCTATTATTCTCACTTTTCTTATCCGTGCGCCCAGGGGGATTCCTGCCCCGTGTTTATCACGGGGTGAACCCCCTATGCTATTATTCTCACTTTTCTTATCCGTGCGCCCAGGGGGATTTGAACCCTCGACCGTTTGCTTAAGAGGCAACTGCTCTACCAAGCTGAGCTATGAGCGCATTATTTAAATAACTTCATTTAATTTTAAAATATCTCTTATTTGCCGTCTCAATAATCTTTTACCATCCGTGGTCTTTAAAAATTTCTCTCTTCTCTCTGCATCACTTTTTAAACTATAAGATTCATAATGAATTAATTTTAAAGGTCTTCTATTTTTGGTAGACTTAACTTTACCATACTGATGTTCTTTATAACGTCTTTTTAAATCATCTGTAAAACCTGTATACAGTTGTTTATTTTTTAATAATAATATATAAACATAATACATATTATTCTGTGCCTCGGAGAGGAATTGCCCTATCATCCGATAGGGCACCCCGTCGCATGACGGGGTGAACCCCACAACACCTTGGTCCGCCCCGCCCAATTTTTTGCGCGCTCTGGAGGATTCGAACCTCCAACACCTGGTTCCGAAGACCAGTGCTCTATCCATTGAGCTAAGAGCGCAAAAATTTAAGCGTGGCTATCCAATTGAGCTACCGAGGCATTTATTTTATAACTATTCTTTTAATATTATTGGTCCGCCACGGGATTAACCCGTGGCGCCCCGTGTTTACTTGTCCCGTCGTATGACTGGGATCACGGGGCGAAGCCAAGTACTCTATCCATTGAGCTACGGATGCAAACTGATAACCCCGCCTTTAAGCGGGGCGAATATATTATTCTATTTTACACAAAATTTTAAATTTGTCAATTCGTTACATAAACTCTTTTAATTTCTTCTTCTGCTCTCTGTTCCTCTTGTTTTCCAGCTCTATAAATAGCTCCTGATATTTGATTAGAAATTAATTTTAATAAAATTTCATTATTAATACTAAAATCTCCTCCAATTTTATCGCCTAATAAAATTAGACCGATAACTTTTGAACCAAAAATCATGGGACATCCAATACCTTTATTCATTTTATAATTACTTTTCAAAGAAATAGAATCCTCATTTTTTGTCCTATAAAAATTTTTGGTTTCTAATATTTCTTGCGATATATTATCATCAGCAAAATTAATTTTTCTACTTATTTCATTTTTAGAACTATAGCCCTCTGAAGCTAATATAATAATTTCTTTTTTATATAAATCAAAGACAGCAAAAATCGCCTTTTTTATTTTTATAACTCCCATTATGACTTTTAATGCTTTTTTTGCAAGAATACTTAAATCATCTTCATCAGAAACAATCTGTCCTGTCTTATATAAAGAAACTAATTTATTAGTAGAATGAACTAATCTATGATTTAATCCTTTAATAAAACCATTAGAAATAATCTGTCCTATATGAGCATTGTTATTTTTTATTAATTTTTTATAATCAATCCCACGTATAACTAACAATTCACTTTCTTCAATAGCAAATGCTGTTTGGTGATGCAATGATTTTTCATCAATTAAAGCATTTGCGGAAATAAAATCATTTTCTTTAAGTATTGCCCAACCTTCTTCATTTTTATTATTACTTTGAGATAATTTAATATAACCTGAAATAACTATAAAAAATTCTTTTCTTAGCTCTCCTTTTTTAAATAAAAATGCGCCTTTTTTTACATTTTTCACATTAACAATCTTTGCTATCTTTTCTACTTCTTGCCTTGTTAAATTGGTAAATAAGCTAACATTTTTTAATAAATTAGAATTTATCATATTTTATCAGTAAGAAACTGTCCGAAAAGTATTTGCGAGACAAAAAATAAAAATTTTTTTCGCAAAAAGTTGAAGATTGAGGAAGCGATATGAGTATATCGTTGACGAAATCTGAAGCTTTTTGCGGAAAAAAGATCATTTTTTGTGCCGTGAAGGACTTTTCGGACAGTTTCTAAGGACACGGCATGCCGTGTCCATACAATTACCTATCTTTCTAAAACAGGCTCAATCAATATTTCTCTCTCATTAATATTTTGATCTTTATCATTAAATACCTGTTTTTCAAAACATTTATAACCTTCCCCATGCTCCCACTGCTCATCCAAAGATCCGTATGGGTAATAACACTCTTCAATATCATCCATATTAGAAGCCATAAAATTTGAGCATAATTGATACCTATCTTCTGATAAAATTTTATAATTAAACTTTTTTCCATCCACCTGATTAACAATATCTTTATTGCTCAAATTAGTACTCCCATTCAAAAGTTCATCTAAATTTTGAGGTAATCTTTTTTTAGAACTATAAAAATTTTCTACGGCATACTTTAATGAGTTAAACTGATTCAATATCTCACTATCTTGTTTTTTCATTCTTGTATTCATTGGAGAATCTATAAATATAAATCCAGAAATCAATGTTATCATTACAACTAATAGAGAAATAATAAAATAAATTTTCGCTATTTTATTTTTATTCCCAACTATATTTTTTCTTTTAATATCAAATAAATAATAAGTAAATACTCCCGCTGAAATAGAAAGCGCGGTTAAAGCTTTCAAAATAAATTTAATTGTTAGTTCTCCATCTAAAAAACTATAAATAACAGATATTAAATATCCTATTATTACAACTGATGCAACAAATAAAATAAAATAAGTCAAGAATTTGCGAACTCCAGACTCTTCGTCCAATTTTCCTAAAAACAAACTTTTATTTAGCTGTACAGCAAGTGTATAATAAACAGGCGCGGAGATAATAATAGCTGAAATAGCAAATTTTAAAGCGCTTGAAGAATAACAAGCTCTATAAGATGCGATCACATCAACTATATTTTTATTTATAATTTGAAAAATAATTATTCCTACAGAAACAGCCATAAACCCTAAAGCGACTAATGACAACATATAAAAAAAGGAATATTTCGCGGAATTATTGTCTGCTAAATTATTTTGATTTTGTTCTTCCATATTATTATTTCCACAAATTTACAAATTTTATTTTTTTAAAAAATATTTATGAAGACTTGTCAGACTAAACTTTACGTTAAGTCTAAACGGGTAAATTTATAGAAAATTAGTTTATTTTTTAAATTATTTAATCTTTTAAACTTTCCGGATTTATCATATACGCCTGCGCGACCTCTTTAGCAATCACGCCAGAGCTATATAATCTTTTTATATCCTGATCCAATGACTGCATACCCTCTTCCGCGCTTGTCTGAATAGCAGTGCCTATTTGCGCGATTTTATTTTCTCTAATCATATTTGAAATAGCAGGTGTATTAATTAACAATTCTCTAGTGGCAATTCTCCCTCCTTTTGTTTTTGGCAAAAGTCGCTGAGAAATGACGCCAGCTAATGTCATTGACAATTGCAAACGAATTTGAAATTGCTGATATGGAGGGAATATATCAATTATTCTGTCTACTGTCTGCGCGGCGCTAAATGTATGCAAAGTGGCTAAAACTAAATGACCTGTTTCAGCCATTGTTATAGTTGCCGCAATTGTTTCTAAATCTCTCATCTCTCCAACCATAATAACATCTGGATCCTGACGCAAAACATGTTTTAATCCTTCATTAAAAGACAACACATCTGAATTCAACTGCCTTTGCTTTATAATACTCTTATTAGAAGCATATATAAACTCTATTGGGTCTTCTAATGTCATTATATGGCAAGATCTTTCTTTATTTATCAAATTTATCATTGCGGCTAAAGAGGTTGACTTACCGCAACCCGTAGGTCCTGTAAAAACAACTAAGCCTTGCTTTAATCTAGCTAACTTATATATCATTTCTGGCATATCAAGATCTTCCATTGTAGGAGGCACGAAATTTATAATTCTAGACACTAGCCCAACATTATCTTTTTCCAAATGTATATTAATTCTAAATCTTCCTAAATTAGTAATCTGATAAGAAATGTCTAATTCTTTATTCTGTTCAAAAATTTTCTGCTGATTTTCTGATAATATACTATAAACTAATTTCTTTATACTAGAAGAATTTAAAATAGGCAAACTTTTAATTTCATATAATTCACCATCAACTCTAATAATTGGAGGCTTGCCTACAATCAAATGGATGTCAGACGCCTTTCTATCAACGCCTATTTTAAAAATTCCGTTTATAGTCATAACTTCAAAAAAACAAGAAAACAATAAAACAACAAAACAATTGTTTCATCGCTTCTTTATTTTTAAAAGAAAAATAATTAAACTACTAATATTTTACTTATCACTCCTGCCATTCTTCTAATTCCAGAGCTTTTTCCGCAGCCTGAACTTGCGCCTCCTGCTTGCTAGTCCCTATCCCTGAACATATAAGTTCTTTTTCTAAATATAACCCTACTTCAAATTTTTTATTATGATCAGGCCCCTTAGTTGAAAGCACTTTATAGGAAGGTGTAATACCTTTACGATCTTGAGCTAACTCCTGAAACCTGCTTTTAGGATCTAAGTAAAGCTTATTCTTTAAAATATTTGGTAAATTAATTAATATTTTTTTTACAATAAATTTTTTAGCTACCTCTAGTCCACTATCTAAATAAATAGACCCTATTAAGGCTTCAAAAGAATCTGCTAATATATATTGACGAGCTTTAATATTATTATCTTTTGATTCTCCGCGACTTAAAAAAAGAAACTCTTCAAGCTTTATCTTACCAGCTGTTTTAGCAAGCATCTTACTATTAACCAAACTTGCGCGCCAATTCGTTAATTCACCTTCAGGATTATTATAATTTTTATATAAATACTCAGTAACGACTATTTCTAAAACAGCGTCTCCAAGAAATTCAAGCCGTTCATTATTATCTAATATGAATTTCGGATTTTCGTTTAAATATGATCTATGAACTAATGCTTGCCGTAAAAGATCAATATTATTAAATTTTATACCTATTTTTTTTTCTAATTTTGAGAAATCTTTCATTCTTTTCTAATTTATGAATTTGTTAATTTGCGAATATACCACATCCACTAATTTACAAATTTACCAATTCACAAATACACTAAATTTACTAAGATTCATTTTTTCCAGTTTTGCTATCCTCTAAATCATTGTACACAGCGCCTAACACACCATTAACAAATCTTCCTGAGGAATCCCCTCCAAAATTTTTAGACAACTCTATTGATTCATTAATAGCTACTCTTGGAGGTATATCTTTATCAAAAAGCAATTCATACAATCCAATTCGTAAAACATTTCTATCTACAATGGCTATTTTATCTAATGGCCAACTTGGCGCATATTCTATAATTTTATTTTCTATTTCTTCGTTATTCTCTATAACTCCATTAACTAATTTGCGAATAAAACCATCATCATTAAAAGATGGGGCAAATTCTTTTAAATTATATTTTATATTATCTTCAATATTTTTTTTCTCACTTCCAAAAGTAATGCCTTTTTTCTGGCACAAAAAATCTAATTGATATAATGTTTGAAGTACGATTGTCCTTGCTAAATGACGGTTAGACATTCTGATTTTAGATTGATGATTTTAGATTTTAGATTTACAGCTAATTGAAAATCTAAAATCTGCAACCTTAAATCTAATTAGTCCTCTTTTGCTGTCTCTGTTGATTTCTTTTTTTTATCCAATTTGCTTTTTATCTTTAATACGCGCCTACCTTTATAATATCCGCAAAATGCGCATACATAATGTGGTTTTGTAGGCTTTCCACATTTAGAGCATTTTGATAATTCTTTTTCTTTCAAAGCAAAATGGCTCGCCCTTCTTTTCTTTGATGATTTTGTTCTCCTTTGTGACTGTAATGCCATATATAATAATCAATTGCTATATTGTTGGATTGTTGGATTGCCTGCCTTGACGCCTGCCTGTCCGGTAGGCAGGGTAGGCAGGTTATGTTATGCTATACTTTAGCTTTTCAACAATTGAACAATAGAGCCTGTCTCGCACTTGCATCGCCAAGGCGGACAATTGAACAATTCTTCAATTAAACATTTTACCTTATCTTTTTGATGTAAAACTTTAAAAACCTTGAATGAATTCTATTATTTTTACTATAACAAATATTCTAAAAAATTGCAACCTAGTAAAAAATATATTGACAAGCAAGCTATTCTTCTATATATTTATTTAAAATAATTCTTGCTATGTCTTATCCACAGCTAATCCACATATTATAAACTTTTTAAGGCTTTGACGGATTGAAAAATTTGTTATAGAATAACAACAACCTTATCAATATAAAACTATGACTAATCAAGAAATTTGGCAAGCCACATTAGGAGAATTAGAATTAATATTAAGCAAAGCTAATTTTGTTACTTGGTTTAAAAATACATACATTTCTTCTCTAGAAAAAACCAAGGCGGTTATAAATGTTCCTAATGAATTTACGAAATCATGGTTTGAACAAAAATACCATAAAGAAATTCTTCAGTCATTAAAAAATGTTTCTCAAGAAAATATAACAGAAATATTATATCAGGTGCAAACAGTAAAAACTCCTTTTGAAAATTCCTATTTTAAAAAATTCAAAAACAATCAAAGTAATACAGTAGAAACTGAAACAAAAACAAACAATGATCGCGAAACAGTAATTTCAATCAAACAAAACAACTATGGATTAAATGAAAAATATACTTTTGAAACTTTTATTGTAGGCAGGGGGAATGAAATGGCCCAAGCCGCATCTATAGCAGTATCAGAAAATCCTGGAAAAATTTATAATCCATTATTTATTTATGGAGGTGTTGGATTAGGAAAAACTCATTTAATGCAAGCTATTGGAAATACAATTGCATCTGTTAATCCTAAAACTAAAATTATATATGCGACAAGCGAAACTTTTACAAATGATTATATTTATTCCTTAAAAACAGGAACTACAAAAGATTTCCATAGAAAATATAGAGAAATAGACCTTTTGCTTATTGATGATATACAATTTATGGCTAATAAAGAAAGCACGCAAGAAGCCTTTTTTCATACATTTAACGACTTGTATCAGACAAATAGACAAATTGTAATAAGTTCAGACAGGGTCCCAAAAGCAATTCCGAAACTAGAAGATCGCCTTACTTCAAGATTAGAATGTGGAATGATCGCGGATATTTCTCGTCTTGATTTAGAAACTAGATTAGCTATATTGAAAGCAAAATGCATTGAGAAAGAATTTGAAATGAATGAAGACGCTATAAATTTAATGGCAGCGACAGTAACAAATAATATTAGAGAATTAGAAGGAGCTTTAAATAAAGTAATGGCTCATTGCCATTTTCATAATATATCAGCTGGGACAGATGACATAAAAAGCATATTGGCATCGCTTATTATCACTCCATCAAAAGGACATATAACTTCAAAGGGGTTATTAAAAACAGTGGCAGAATTTTATGACGTTAATATTGCTGAATTATTAGGGAAATGCCGAAAAAAAGAAATTGTTGAACCGAGACAAATTATTATGTTTCTATTAAGGGAAGATATGAATTATTCTTTTCCTCATATCGCGCAAGAGCTGGGTGGCAGAGATCATACTACTGCGATACACGCGCATAAAAAAATTGCAATGGGCTTAAAAATGGATGAGAGAATAAGACAAGAAATAGAACTTATACGACAAAAAATGTATTATTAGAATTTTATAAATATGTGGAATAATATAATATTATAAAAAATTACAAATTCACCTAATTTCTAATTCACCTAATAAAATTTCCAATCAGGATGATGTTGTAAGAATTTGACATTTGACATTAAATATTTTATTAGAAATTAGAAATTAGAAATTAGAAATTTATGCGACTATCATGCTTGCAGGAAAACTTAAATCAAGGATTAAATGTAGTTAGCCATATCAGCGATAAGACTACCAGTTTGCCTATTTTAAATAATGTTTTACTTAAAAGTGAGAATAAAACAATCAAACTAATTGCCACTAATTTAGAAATTGGAATAAACTGCTCTATAAGAGGAAAAGTTGAGGAAGATGGAGATACAACTATTTTGGCGAGAATATTCAGTGAATATATCGCTCTTATGCCAAATGAAAAAATTGATATGGAGATGAAGGATGATTCGCTTAAAGTATCTTGCGCAAATTTTTCTACTAAACTAAAAAGCTCGCCTGCTTCTGACTTCCCTTTATTGCCATCTATTGATAAAGAAAAAAGTTATTGTTGTTCTGTCGCAATAAATGATTTTAAAAATGCTATATCGCAAGTGTTATTTGCCATTTCACCAAATGAATCTCGCCCTGAAATAAGCGGTGTATTTATATCTGTAAAAAATGGGGAATTAACATTAGCAGGCACTGACAGCTTTCGTCTTGCTGAGAAAAAAATAAAAATAGTTTCAGAAAACAATAAAAAAGATAATCTTAGCACAATTATTCCATATAAAACCCTTAGCGAACTTCTTAGAATTTTATCTGTACTGCAAAAAGACGACAATGTAGAAAATGATCAGAATAATATTTCTATTTACATTGCTGAAAACCAAATTTTATTCTCATGTAAAAATATTGATCTAATTTCAAGATTAGTTGATTCCAAATATCCAGATTATACGCAAATTATTCCTCAAAAGTTAAAAACAAAAATAACATTAAACGCTAAAACTTTATTAAACGCAGTTAAGGCAGCCAGTTTATTCACCAAAACTGGAATTTATGACATTTCACTTTCTTTCAATCCTGCGACTAATAAAATTAAAATTTTCTCTTTAAATAATCAAATCGGAGAAAGCGAATCTGAAATTGATGTTCAGATTGAAGGAGAAGAAGAAAAACTTATTCTCAATTATCGCTATCTATTAGACGGACTCCAAAACATCAATACTGAAAAAATTATTATGCAAATTACTGACAGCGCAAAACCATGTATAATAAAACCAGCCACTGAAAAAGGCGAACCAACAGACAATTATATCTATCTCATTATGCCTATAAAGCAGTAGAGCCTAACCTCCCCCCTTTATAAGGGGGGAAGCAGTCCGCCTCGGCTCTGCCTCATCGAGACGGGGGGGTATTCAGATTGAAGATTTAAGATTGCCCTCCCCCTTTCCGAGGGGGAGGTAGGAGGGGGTGTGGAATAATAATTTTCAATTCACAATTTTCAAATAATCTACTTTTGTCATTCTCGCGGAGGCGGGAATCCACAACTATTAACAATATAAACATATCAAAATAAAAAAAATCATGCATATAAAAACAGTCCAAGTATATCAAAAAATAATGAATAGACCGTTAAGCCTAATTGATTGTGAGTGCTGGGATATTGGAGAAAGAATAAAATTGCCTAAAAAATTTAAAAACCTACTTTTTTTTGATCCGCTATTTATTTACACGCCTAAAAAAGCGGTAGCGGTTTATTATAACTTTACTGATCCTAAACAGAACCCGCAACCGCTAATTACATATCTTCAAAAAAAATTATCTTGGCTTAAAAAAGAAAAAGTTAAATTTGATAAAAACTGCCAAGAAATAAGAATGTTAATTAAAAATAATTCTGCTGATTATAAAAAAATTGCTGAACTAAACCATAATATTTGGGCTATAATAGCTATTGCAAATGTACTAGGACGGACAGAAGCTTATAAAGTTTCTAAAAAATTGAAACTGATTTGTATTCAAATTAGAAATGAAAGCGATGATATTCTTCATCCTTCATTAACTTATCTAAACAAAATTATTGCAAAACATTTCAAAATTAAAAACACACAAAATATTTTATTATCTGAAGTTTTAAAGCATAACATCCCAAACAAAGAGGAAATTATAAAAAGAGAAGATGGATGGATTTATCATAAAGGAAATATTATTTTTGATTCAAAAAAATATTTCAAAGACAAAAATATTCAAATTGTGAATCCTTCAAAAAAAAATGATACTGTTATAACTGGAAGTGTAGCTTGTAAAGGTTTCGCTAAAGGAAAAGCAAAAATTGTTTTTGAATTATCTGAACTTAATAAAATTGAAAATGGGAATATTTTAATAACTCCAATGACTACGCCAGAGATGATGCCTGCATTAAAGAAAGCCTCTGCAATTGTTACTGATGAAGGTGGCATTACCTGCCATGCCGCAATAGTCTCCCGCGAACTTAAAAAACCCTGCATTATTGGCACAAAAATAGCCACAAAAATATTGCGCGACGGACAAATCGTTAAAGTTGACGCAGATAAGGGGATTGTAAGGATAATAAAACCCTAAAAATAGCCCTTGACATTCTAAATGTCAAGATGTATAATATCCTTGACAGTACAAATAACAAGGTAAATATGGAAATTAACTACTCTCTATTACAAAAATACAATCCATGGTGGGAAGATAAAAACGCAATTAAACGAGATGAAAAAATAATAGAATTTTCTTCTCAAGCTATAAAATATTATCCTAATTTTTTTATTAAAGAAAAATTCACAAAAGGAGTATATACCCTATTGGGACCAAGGCAGGTTGGGAAAAGCACTACTTTTAAGCTTTTTATAAAAAATTTGCTTTTAGAAAAAAAAATAAATCCTCTTAATCTTCTTTTTTTTCAATGTGACGCTATTAAAGATTTTCAGGAATTAATAAAAGTGCTGGAAACTTACAAGGAAAGCTTATCTAATAAAAATCGGTTTTATATATTCTTGGATGAAATATCTTTTATAGAAGAATGGCCACGAGCAATAAAGCACCTAATTGATCGCGGTGATCTTAAAAATGCGATTATTTTTCTCGCAGGATCTCTTTCTTTAAATGTTAAAGGCGGAGCAGAGCTTATGCCGGGCAGGAGAGGAAAAAAAGAAAAACAAGATTTTCTGCTTCTGCCGTTAGACTTTAAAAAATATGTTAAATTACTAAAAAATGAATCTTCGTAGATAGATTTTAGGTTTTTGTTAGAAAATTCTGTTTCTAAAATTTTATTCTCTCCTGAATTAAATAAAATTTACAGAAAAAAAGCTATCTTAGAAATTTTATTTAATCAATATTTAATAACAGGCGGATTCCTATCGCCTCTTAACCAGTTCGTAAAAAGTAAAAAAATTACTGACGCAACTTTTAATATCTATTGGCAAGGGATAAAAGGCGATTTATTGAAACTTGAAAGGAAAGAAACTATATTTTTAGAAATTATGCAGGAGGAGATGAAACATCTCGGAGGAACTTTTAGCTACAATGATATTGCTAAAAATATTTCTATAAGCTCGCATGTCACAGTTATGGATTACTTAACTTTATCTGAAAAATTTTTCATTTTAAACATTTTTCACAATATTGATCTTGAAAAGAGGTTGCCTGCCTTGAGAAAACAAAAAAAACTTTCTTTTTTAGACCCATTTATTTTTAATCTATTAAACTCACAGATCATTGGAGCAATAGATTTCTTTGAAACCGCAAAAATAGAATCTTCTAAATATTTCCCTGCTTTAATAGAAGGAATAATTGCTAACTTTTTAAAATTAAAATTCTTGCGATGCGGGTTTTGGAACAATAAGAGAGAGATTGATTTTGTTGGAATAGAAAAACAAAAAACTATCGGTTTTGAGATTAAAATACAAAATAAGATTAACGAACGCGACATAATTAAGCTAAAAACTATAAACCAATTTGACAAAATTATAGTTGTATCAAAAAATGAATTTAAAGAAATTGACGGGATATTGCTAATCCCTTATTGGATGCTTTTATTATTATAAGACAAAAAAAGAGGGATAGGAGAACTTTAAATCTTTTTAATATTTAAGTTCTCGCTATCCCGTGTTAAGAGCGATGTAAAGTTGGTTACTCCTGGTAATAACCAAGAAGATTTTTTACTGAAACACTTCCGTCGGCACTTAAAACGAAAGTTACACCTTCCAATTCTTTGATTTTTAGATCAACTAAATTCCCACCAAGAATTTTGTTGACGAGCATTTCAATCGTAGGGCTGTGACTGACGAGAAGGCAAGTATCATTATTATTCAACTTTAGAAACGCATATTCCAACGCCTTATACATATCATTAGTCCATCGCTCAAAATCGTTAAAAGATGAGGTCTCTTGCAGGACTTCAAAGTTGCCTTTTCCAGTTTCCTTTTTCCTTTTCTTAAATTCGTCAATCACCATTTCCGCAAAAAGAGCGTCGGAGCCAAACCGAGGATCGATTTCTATATATTCGGTATCAACTCCTCCTCCATTTTTAGCCTTCCAGCTCACACATGCCTCTCCTGTTTCAAATGTCCTAACACAAGCAGAACCTTTGTGGAATTTATTGAAGAGCCCAACTCCCGCAATCCCATTTTTCCGAATGTCATTTAAACATTCAGCAGTAATATGATTGCCAGTTGCGTCTTTAAAGCCGTGCCTTATCATTTGTATCTTCTTCATTTTTCAATCCTTTCAAAAAAACTATTTCAGTTGCGCCAAGCCGATAAATTCGGTTTGGCAGGTTAAAAAAATGCACTGCTTTCCCCCCTTTCTTATTATTTATTTAATTTTAATGTGCGATTTAATTCAATATATCAATATAGCATACTTTATAGAAATTGTCAAGCACAAAACTTGCCTTTTAAGCTTATTTAAGCCCTGTTTTTTAAAAAACAATCAAATTTTCAATGTTATTATTTAGCTTATATTTGAGTATTAGGGATTCCTCCGCTACGGTCGGAATGACACTAAAAAAGTTTTCTTCTTTCCACTAACGACATAAATTATTTGCATAGATTTGGCACACTCTTGCATAGATTTAAACCTACGAGCAAAATTAAGACCTCCTACTTTTTCTACCTAAGTAGAAAAAGACTTGACAAATAAGAATAACCCTGCTAAAATTACAGTATTAGCATAAATAACCCTGCTAAAATTTATAATATGTATATAAAAAGGGCAATAGAACACAAAATCACCCCATTTTTAGCCAAAAAAGAAGCTATTTCAATAATTGGGCCGAGACAGGCCGGAAAAACTACTCTTATAAAGCATTTTTCTGAAAAATTACAAAAAAATGGAAAAAGAATTAAGTTTATTACATTTGAAAAAAAGGCTGATTTAGACTTATTCCAAGAAAACATTGAAGATTTTAAAGATCTTATTTCTAAATACGACTATGTTATTATTGATGAATTCCAATATGCCAAAGAAGGTGGACAAAAATTAAAGTATCTATATGATACTACAAAAATCAAATTTATCATTTCAGGATCATCATCATTAGAGCTAACATTTCAAACCGGCAAATATATGGTCGGCAGGATGTTAGATTTTAAATTAAATCCATTCTCTTTTAGAGAATTTTTATCTTTTAAAAATGGTGATCTTTATAACGCGCTGAAAGAAAAAATAGATCAATCTGCTATTTTTGAATTTAACATAAAAAAAGGATTTGGAGAACAAATAACGAAAAATTTATCAGAGCTATTGGAAAAATATATCATCTATGGAGGATACCCTGCTGTAGCGCTATCTAACACTGAGGAAGAAAAACAAAAACTATTAGAAAGCATCGTTGAAAAATATTTATTGCGCGATATAAAGAGCCTTTTAAATTTAGCGACGGACGATGAGCTTATAAAATTAAGCAAATTTTTAGGTGCGCAGATTGGAAATATTGTTAAATATGGCGAGCTTTCTAACATATCAGGATTATCTTATAAAGATGTTATTAAACACTTAAATATTTTGGAAAAAACTTTTATTATAAAACTAATCAAGCCATTTTTTACTAATAGGCGGCTTGAATTAACAAAAAATCCAAAAATTTTCTTTATTGATCTTGGATTGAGGAACTATTTATTAAATGATTTTCGCCAAGCGAATATTAGAAACGACTTGGGCTCTCTGATAGAAAACTATGCTCATAATTTAATAACATCTATGGGATTAGGCGCTGATATAAAATATTGGCGAACTAAAAGCAAAGCGGAAGTTGATTTTGTGATTGAAAAAGAGCAGAATATTTATCCAATAGAAGTGAAGTATGTTTCAAAAAGAATTGTTGGTAAAAGTTTCTATAGTTTTATTGATAAATTTAATCCAAAAACAGGCATTATTTTAACAAAAGATTATATAGGAGAAGAAAAAATTAAAAACACTATTGTAAAATTTATTCCATTGTGTTATTTCTAATTGATTAAGCTTAACAAATCAAATATATGCGTATTGAAATAAAAAAATTCGGAACTACTTTAACATCAAGACAGCTTGGCAAAGAAGCTCTTTCCGCTTTTATGCCATCGTTAAATGAAATCCCAAAAAAAGAAATGATAGAAGTTGATTTTGATGGAGTTGTAACACTCGCCCCTTCATGGGCTGACGAGTTTTTAACGCCAATTTTAAAAACTTACAAAAATGTACAGCTGGAAAATACTAAAAATTCATCTGTTCAAGCTACCCTTGCATTACTAAAAAAAATTTACGGTGCTGATTTTAAAACATTATTAAAATACCTTTTAACAAAAAATTGACAATTCTAAGACAGATGTCATAAAAGGTCAATCTGCCTATAATGGAAAAGCTACCGGCAGAGTAAAAATAATAAACACTACTCCTGAAATAGCTAAAATACACTCTGGAAATATTTTAGTGTCTCACATGACGAATCCTGGAATTGTCCCAGCGATGAAACAGGCTGTTGCAATTATAACAGATATGGGAGGCATAACATGCCACGCGGCTATAGTATCACGCGAACTTAAAAAACCTTGCATTATCGGCACCAAAATAGCAACGCAGGTTCTAAAAGACGGAGATATGGTAGAAGTTGACGCGGATAAGGGAATCGTAAGGATTTTAAAAAGACATTGCAGTTGACTTAATTTTTATTTTCTAATAAAATTAGACTATTACTTAGACTAATCATTAGACTGATTTTAGACTAATTTCATGAACAAACTAAACTCAAAACATCTAATGAATTTTTTTTATGGATAAAAAATATATTTTTATATAGGAATTAAATAAAACTATTGACTTTTTGCGTCGGTTATGCTATCCTGTATATATATGTATAGGATAAACAAACCTAAAATAGAAAAATTCGCTGAAATAGCTAAATTGGGAGAAATCCTTTTTCACACTAAAGATTTGGCTAATTTGTGGCGAATTAAAAACGAAAACACTCTATACACAACAATAAGCCGTTATATTAAAAAAAAATTGCTTTTTAAAATATATAAAGGATTTTATTCTATAAAACCAATTGAGCAGATTGATCCATTCTTATTAGGGAGCAAGGCAATTCACGAATATTGTTATTTAAGCGCTGAAACAGTTTTAGCGCAAGCTGGGATAATACAACAAAGCATAAATCAAATAACTTTTATCGGCAGTAAAAGAAAAAAATTTAAAATAGAAGGAAATACTTATTCTGTAAGGCAGTTAAAAGACGAACATCTATATAATCCAGCTGGCATTATAAATAAAAACCATGTAAACATAGCTACTCCAAATCGCGCGATTGCTGATTTGCTTTATTTTAATCCCAATGCTTATTTTGACGGTGAAAATTTAATTAACTGGAAAGAAGTTCGTGGAATTCAAAAAGCAATCGGGTATCCTTTGACGACCAAATAAAACCTCCCCCCGCCAATACGACCCATAGCCCACTTTATGACTTTATAACTTACAAACTTTTGACTCACCTACATATGATTCTCCCATCTCAAAAAGAAGCAGTCCATAAAGCATGGCTTTATAGATTACTTAAAAAAATTTCCGATAACCTGCTTTTAGCCTCTTCCTTATATTTCAAAGGTGGCACATGCGCGGCTATGCTTGGACATTTAGATCGCTTTTCAGTTGATTTAGATTTTGATTTTGTTGCTAAAAAAAATGATGTAAAAAACATACAAAAAAATTTAGAAACAATTTTTAAAAATCTGGGACTTGAAATAAAATATAAAAGCCAGCGAACACCGCAATACTTTTTAAAATATCCAGTCAATGGTGATGGACGAAATACAATAAAAATAGATATAACAATGCCTCCTCCAAAAGCTAATAAATATAATACAGCTACTTTTAGAGATATAGACAGGATTTTAACCTGCCAAACAATAGAAACTATGTTTGCCAACAAATTAGTCGCGCTTATTGATAGATTTGAAAAGAATAATTCTATTGCAGGCAGAGATTTATATGACATTCATTATTTTTTTATGCGAGAATTTAGGTATAATGCCAATGTTATCATTGAACGGAGAGGCAAAGAATTGATTCAGTTTTTTGATGAACTCATTTTATTTATTGAAAAAAATATCACCGAAACAATCATTAATGAGGACTTAAATTATTTACTGCCAATTGATAAATTTCAAAAGATTAGAAATGTCCTAAAAAATGAAACGTTAATGTTTCTTAGAGATGAGAAAACACGGATTAAAAATAATTAAATAATAAAATATATGAGCACAAAAACATTTAAACAAATCACAAAAAAAGATGTTGATATCGCGGGCGGAAAAGGAGCTTCTTTGGGAGAAATGACAAACGCGAAAATGAAAATTCCTCCTGGATTTATTATATTAGCATCTACTTTTGACTCTTTTCTAAAAACGTCAAAACTGGCGACTGACAAAAATGAAAAGACAGAATTTGATTTAGATGTCGCGATTCAGGCAGAATTAAACAAAGTTAATTATAAAGACATAAATACAATTGACCGCGCGTCAAATGTTATTCACGATTTAATAAATGACGCGCAATGCCCAAGAGACATAGAAAAAGAAATTTTTGATGAGTTTAAAAAATTAGGAGCTAAAGAAGTTGCAGTTAGATCCTCTGCCACAGCTGAAGATTCTTCAATCGCGTCATGGGCGGGAGAGCTTGAAACATACCTTAATGTTAAAAAACCAGAGCTCTTATCCTCAGTAAAAAAATGTTGGGCGTCTTTATTTACACCCCGCGCGATTTTTTATAGATATGAAAAAAAACTGCATAAAACAAAAGTTTCAGTCGCTGTAGTTGTTCAAAAAATGGTTCAATCAGATGTCTCTGGAATATGTTTTACCGCCCATCCTGTCACAAACGACAGAAACCAAATTGTTATTGAAGCAGGATATGGATTAGGAGAAGCGATTGTCGGAGGAATGATCACGCCAGACACTTACATCATAGACAAAAACAGCGGAGACCCTTATATTTTAGATAAAAATATTTCAGAACAAAAAATGATGATTACTAAAACTTCAAAAGGAACGAAAGAAACAAAAATTTTAAAGTCAAAACAGGAAAAACAAAAACTTTCTGATTCTAAAATTTTTAAATTAGCTAAAATGTGTTTGGCAATAGAAAAACATTACAAAAAACCGCAAGACATTGAATGGGCTATGGAAAAAAATATTTTATATATTACACAGTCGCGGCCTATTACTACTCTATAAAATTTGAGAATATCTCTTAACAAGAAAAAAGGATAGAACTATTAACTAGCTCTATCCTTATTATTTAAAATTTTTTATCCGCTTACGGAAGCACCCTTTCAACCTTGTCCCAAGTAAAGGAGTATTTAACATTCTCAAAATCTAAATCTTTGAATACTATTTTTTTCGCATCCACTTTTATTGGAATCACCTTTCTATGATATAGTTGCAATTTGTCATGGTTTCCTTTAATTGTTATTTGAGAAGTTCTTCTCTCTTCAATCCTATTAGGATTAATGGTAAAAACACAATTTTTGGGATTATTTAACAATTCCGCGAATAATCCTGCTGTTAGTCCCTGCACCTCTGGCATTTGCACATTTAATTCTTTTGTTTCTGTTGACATTTTAATCTCCCCATTTTAAAATATTAAGAACAATTATAGCCCTTCAAACGAGAGCTTTATATATAAAACAATACTCTATTGTCATTCCGCACTTGATGCGGAATCCAGTTAGTTAAGCCAAATCTGTTGGTCATCACTGGATTCCGTGTCAAGCACGGAATGACAGTTTCTAAACATTAACTCTAACGCCCTTCCCCATTGTGGAACATATAACAATATTTTTCATATATGTTCCTTTTGATGAAGATGGTTTTGCTTTTTTAATTTCATCAATAAAAGCTTTAAAATTTTCCACTAATTGATTTTCAGTAAAAGAAATTTTACCTATTATTTGATGGATATTAGAAGTATCATCATTTTTAAAACTAATTTTACCTTTTTTCAATTCTTCAACAGTTTTAGAAATGTTATTTGTAATTGTTTCATTTTTAGGCGAAGGCATTAATCCGCGAGGTCCTAAAATTTTAGCAATTTTTGCCAGATCTTTCATCACATCAGCTGTCGCCACTAAAACATCAAAATTAACTTTTCCGCTTGTCTTTATTTTTTCAATCATTTCTTTTCCGCCGACAATATCAGCGCCTGCGTTTTGCGCTTCTTTTTGATTATCATCAGCTGTGATAACAGCTATCTTTTTTGTCTTTCCAATTCCATGAGGCAATACAGCGGTAGAGCGCACCATTTGGTCCCCTTTTTTAGGATCAATTCCCAATTTAATATGAATTTCTACTGATTCATCAAACTTTGCTTTCTTTGCTTCTTTAATAATTTTAACGGCTTCATCTATAGAAACTGCTTTATTTTTATCAATTTTTTCATCTTTTTCAATTTTAACAGTTTCTTCAACTTTAACATTTTTTTTCTTTTTCATAATTTTATTACGTGGTGATAATGAATTGAAATTTATACTATATTATATTAATTGTCATTCCGAGCTTGCCGAGGAATCCCTTTTACAAATAGATTCCCCGTCTCGCTAAGGCAGAGCCGAGTCGGACTCCACTTCGGTCGGAATGACAATTACGAAGATACTAGCTTAGCTAATAAAATTCAATTCTCCCACATTTATATTATTTATTAAATCTTCTTACTCAAATCCGCGTACTATCCGTTTTTCAATCCGCGTCAAATCCCTGCCCGCCTGTCTTGCTGACAGGCAAGGCGGGCGTGGCGCGTGTTCCAGCAGGAACGTTAAACCACTTTAATTCCCATTTGCCTTGCTGTGCCCTCAATTATTTTCATTGCTCCATTTATATCATTGGCATTTAAATCTTGCATTTTCTTTTCTGCTATTTCTTTTACTTGATCTTTTGTAACTTTACCTACTTTTTCCTGCAATGGTTTTCCTGAACCTTTTTTAATCCCAGCCGCTTTCTTTAAAAGATCTGAAGCTGGCGGGCTTTTCATAATAAAATCATAAGTTCTATCTTCAAAAACGCTAATTTCAACAGGCACAATGTCACCCATCTGTCCTTTTGTTTTATCGTTAAATTTAGTACAAAAATCTTGGATATTCAAACCATGTTGCCCTAAAGCAGGACCAACTGGAGGAGCTGGATTTGCCTGCCCAGCCGGTATTTGTAATTTTATAATTGTTTTTAATTTTTTCGCCATATGCTATATATACAAATATATAATTTATCTTTTGTCATTCCGTGCTTGCCTCGCCGATTCGGCGGGCTTGACACGGAATCTATGTTAAAAAATTCTATTTTATTACTTTAGCTAGATCCCGCATCAAGCGCGGGATGACAATATTAATATAACTTATTATATATTTGTGAATTTGTGAAATGATTTGTAGATTTGTGGGAATATTAAATTTTCCTAACTTGTAAAAAGTCTAATTCTACTGGAGTCTCGCGACCAAACATGGACACCAATACTTTTATCTTGCCTCTTTCTTCATCAACATTAGACACCTTGCCTTCATATCCCTTAAATGGTCCATCAGTAATTTTAACTGGAGATCCAACTGTTACATCAATTTTATATTTTGGCTCATCAACTCCCATTCTTTTCTGCAAATCTTTAATCTCTTTTTCTGAAACAGGAGTTGGAACTGTTCCAGTGCCAATAAATCCTGTCACATTCGGTGTATTCCTAACAACATACCACGAATCATCTGTAACTATCATCTCAACCATAACATATCCTGGAAATATTTTTTCAGTTACTATTTTTCTTTTTCCATTTTTTATCTTAATTTTTTTTTCTGTTGGTATTAAAATGTTAAAAATCTTATCTTCCATGTCCATTGACTTAATCCTTTGCTGTAAATTATTTGACACATTTTCCTCATAGCCTGAATAAGTATGAATAACATACCATCTTTTTCCTCGTTGTATTTGTTTAGGCATATATATTGTATCGGTATATTTCGTTCTTATTTATTCTTACCAAGTTTCACATTCTATCTGTTTTTATAATACTCTTTACACGAAACCACACGAATAAGAACACGAAATTACACGAAAATTTGAATTACCTTATAATAAACTTTTCTAAGCCCATTGCGAAAATATAATCCACAAATCCTAAAAATGCTGCGACAATCAAACATAAAACAATAACTACCCAAGTATGATTTTTTACGTCCTTTTTACTTGGCCAGACTACTTTTTTAAGTTCATCATAACATTCCATTACATATTTTGCTATCGCGCTATTTTTTAAGTCCATATATTTTAAATTATTATTTAATTGATACTAAAAAAGATATCCGCTTTTGAATATATCCTTTACTAACATAATACTACATTTAAAAAATTTTGTCAAATCTTATCTAATTCAGATAACCAATGACATAACATTGTCTTATCATCCTTAAAATAAAAATCGCCTTGAAAATTCTTACCTTGCAATAATAAAGGCATCCAATGCTTATCATCAGGCCACATGAGAGAAAATGGAATATCGCTAACATTAAACCATTTTGGCCTCATTTCTTCTGTTTCAATAGGTTCTCCGTCATACTGATCAGTAGTAAAAAGATGGACTTCTAAAATATCAGAATCTCCTTCAAACATAAAATTAAAAACTGCTCTTTTGCTGATATTTAATGGCTCTATGTTCGCTTCTTCCATTGTTTCCCTTATAGCCGCAGACTGTATTGATTCATTCTCTTGCAATTTTCCTCCAAAACCATTCCACTTGCCTTCGCCGAAACCTCTTTTCTTCATTCCAAGAAGAATTTGATTATTTTTATGTATTATTAAAAGTGTGCTTATTTTTTTCATATTTAAAAATTAAAATTCCAGCTAATAACATAAATAAAATAGCAACTACCTGAGTGCTACGGATACCAAAAATTAAAGGGACTGTATCAATTCTTATAAATTCAATTAGCGCTCTGCCAAAACTATATAAAAATATATACCATAAAAATATATTTCCATAAGAATAGAAGCTTTCCCCTCGCACCGATGACAAGCAGTGACCGTCCTCGCCCCCCCCCTTTATAAGGCCTGCGCGCCGTGTTGGCGTGGGGGGATAAGGGGGGGTATTTCGCAACCTATAAAAATGCATCCATATCAATATAAGCCCAACTGCTAAACACCAAATTGATTCATAAAAAAATACTGGATGGAAATATGAAAATTCAGAAAAGTTACTAACACGATTAACAAATTCTATTGGCAATCCAATAAAAACTTTTGTTGGCAACCCATATAATTCTTGGTTAAAATAGTTTCCCCATCTGCCAATCGCCTGCGCAAAAATTATTCCAGGCGCTAATAAATCTAATAAAAAACTAATTTTTTTCTTAGGAAAATTTTTTCTTTTTGAATAAATTAAAAGTCCAGCAAATCCTCCATAAATAGCTCCATAAATCCATAACCCTCCATTCCAAATTTTAAAAACATCTAAAGGATGTAAAAAATAATAGTTCCATTCCGCAATTATATGAAAAACTCTTGCGCCAATAAGTCCGCCTATTAGCAAATATACTGACAAATCAATAAGGTTAACATCTTTTAAGACCTCTCCAATCATTAACTTATATTTTTTTAATAACCATTGACTAATAAAAAAAGCGATTAGAATACCAATCACTATCAAAAATCCATACCAGTAAACTTTTACTGGACCTAATTTGAATAAAATTGGTTGTGGGGTGTATGTATGTAGAAACATACTAAGAATTATATCAATTATGTCATCTCGCGCTTGACGCGGGATCCATTTCTTAAACAAATAGATTTCCCGTCTCGCTAAGGCAGAGCCGAGGCGGGCTCCACTTTGGTCGGAATGACAATTCACATTTTCCACTTCAGATAAAACGACAAAGCTCTCTACTCCTGAAAGCATACTCCAAACATTATTATCTCTTCCTAAACTTGCATATCTCCCTTAATACATACTGATTCTCTCGCGAATAAATAACAGTTTCCCGTTTGCTAATCATATGCTTACCATA